>NZ_LT629759.1:1500000-1800000 GCF_900105025.1 Parafannyhessea umbonata
GTAACTTCCCGTCCATAAGTCTAGCAATAGCTGGCAAGCAGGCGCAGCGCGTCGCGGCGCATGACGCGCATTTCAAACGGCACGTCCAGCGCACAGGTCATGACGGCATCCCCCAGCTCTGCGGAGCGCAGCTCCCAGCCCAGGAGCACCTCCGGGCGCTTGCGCGGGTCCACGGCAAAGCCCGTGCCCATCGCCTTCAGGATGGCCTCGCGACGGGTCCACGCCCGTGCCCATGCCGCGCGCCTCTCGCGCGTGGAGCCGTCGCCCACGGCGGCGCGCTCCGCCTCGTCGTAGTACTTGCGCGTGATGAGGTCCTCCACGTCGCGGTAGCGCGACGGGACCTCCTCCAGGTCTATCCCCACGGGACGCGCCGCCACGGCCAGCGCCACCATGCCCACGTCGTTCGTGAGGTTGAACTCCGGGCCGCCCGCGACGTACGGCTTGCCGTACTCGCCGTAGCCCACGTCCGCGTCGGCCACAACGCCCAGCACGTCGCGCGCCAGAAGGCCGCCTCCCAGCGCCTCCAGCCTCACGCGCGCTGGCCCCACCTCGGAGCGCCTGGCGTACATGGGCGCCACGACGTCGCGACACGCGTCCTCGTGCCCGGCCAACGGCGCGCAGTCAAGCACGTGCACCACGACCTTCTCCACCAGGCTCGCCTCCCGTCGTCACGCGAGGGCGACGCCCCGCATCCATCCCCAGCGCGGCTGCTCCCACGCCCCGTACGCACCGTACCACAGCGCGAGCGGCACCGTGCGCACGCCATGGTCCGCGCTGTCCATCACCATGCCGTCGCCCACGTAGATGCCAACGTGTCCATGCCGCGCCGCCTGCGGGCTCGCCGGACAGCGCGGCACGGCCACGATCATGCCCACGCGCAGGTCGCCGGGGTCGGCCAGCGTGCAGTGGCGCTCGTACAGCGCGCGGGCGTCACCGCACTCCAGCCCCAGGCCAAACCACTGGAACACGCCCTCCACCCACGCGGCGCAACCGTTCGGCCCCGGCCACGGAAATCCCTTCGCATGCACCACCAGGCTGCGCTGGTCGCGACTCGCGGACGCCAGCTCCTCCGGAACGTGACCTCGCCCGGTCGCAAGGCGCCTCATGGGCAGCCCGCGCCGGGCGAGAAGAACCTCGAGCCTTCGCAGTCGCTCCGTCTCTGGGTCGGGCGCATCCTCCGCCCGCGGGGAGTCGGCCACGCTACGCGCTCTTCATCACGACGGTGCGCACGACCTGCGCCGTGTGGTCGCAGGCGTCGATGCAGCTCTCCATGCGGTCGAACAGGCGCAGCCACGTCACGGTGGTGCGGCCGTTCTCCTCGTCGTGGAACAGCCTGCGCACGCCGCCGTTGTACACGACGTCGCCCTCGTCCTCGATGTCGGAGATCATGTTCGCGTGCTCCATGACCTCCGGGTCGCCCTTGTAGTTGGGCAGATGGTCGATCATCTTGCTCACCTCGTCCACGCAGCGGCGCGTCAGACGTGCCATCTGCACCGCCTCGCCGCGCATCTCCTGAACGTTGAACAGGTCCAGGCAGAGCGCGGCGCCGTTCATGTAGTCCATGATGTCGTCCATCGCAAGCGCGAGGTCGCTAATGTCCTGGCGGTCGAACGGCGTGATGAACGAGTCGTACAGCTCTCGCATGATGCGCTGGACCTTGTTGTCGCACTCGCTCTCGTACACCTTGAGCTCCGGGATGCCGGGAAACGTCTGCGGATAGCCCTCCATCACCTCGACGTAGTGGTCGCACGCCTCGACGAGCTTGGCGGCTAGGTCCTTGAACAGGGTATAGAAGATGTCTTCCTTCTTGGCGCGTGCCATGTGGTCTACCTCCAGCTAGAAGATGATCAGGAAAATCTTGGCGAGCACGAAGCCGATGACTCCGCAGCCCGGGAAGGTGAAGATCCAGGTGTAGACCATCTCCTTCGCGACGCCCCAGTTGACGGAGCGCATGTTCTTCGCGGCGCCCGCGCCCATGATGGCCGCGGTCTTCGCGTGCGTGGTCGATACGGGAAGGCCCGTGAGCGTCGCGACCAGAAGCGACGCGGTGGCCGAGACGGACGCGGCAAAGCCCTGGTACTTCTCCATCTGCACCATCTGCATGCCGACCTTCTTGATGATGCGCTTGCCGCCCACGGCCGTGCCGATGGCCATCGTGCCCGCGCAGAGCACCTCGACCCACAGCGGGAAGCCGCCCATATCGGACGCCTTGAGCCCGGCAGAAAGCGCGATGGCGAGCATGGCCGTGGACATGAACTTCTGACCGTCCTGCGCACCGTGCATGAGGGCGACGCCGGCAGCTCCCGCAACCTGCAGCTTCCCAAAGAGGGCGTCCGTCTTCGCACGGTTCGCATGCCGAAGCGCCCGCTGTATGACCCAGGCAACAAGCCATCCTGCCGCAAAGCCAGCGGCCGTGGAGAAGACCAGGCCATACACGACCTTCATCCACTCCCCGAAGTTCACGCCGGAGAGTCCGCCGTGCACGGCAAGCGCCGCGCCCGTGAGGCCCGCGATGAGCGCGTGGCTCTCGCTCGTGGGGATGCCGAAGATCCAGGCGCCCACGCCCCACGCCACGATGCCCACGGTCGCCGCGGCAAGCGCAATGAGCGCCGCATGCGTGTCGCCGCCAAAGTCGACCATGCCGCTGATGGTGTCCGCGACGGCCGTCGAGACGAACGTCATCGCGACGAGGCCGATGAAGTTGCAGACCACGCTCATGGCGATGGCGGCCTCGATGCTGATGGAGCGCGTGCCCACGGGCTCCGCGATCGCGTTCGCGGCGTCGGTGGCTCCGTTCACGAAGATGGTCCCCAGCACCAGGGCCATGACGAC
The DNA here is from genome assembly GCF_900105025.1 of Parafannyhessea umbonata. Lineage (GTDB taxonomy): Bacteria > Actinomycetota > Coriobacteriia > Coriobacteriales > Atopobiaceae > Parafannyhessea > Parafannyhessea umbonata. The sequence continues at coordinate 1,502,833 of NZ_LT629759.1, forward strand.
GGCGAGGAAGGGGTTCGCCTCGAGCATCGCCAAAAACTGCGAAAAGCTGACCAAAGTGACTCCTTTCTTTACATCCCGATGATAAAGGGAGGTGTCACTGCCAACAATGTAATCGCCCACAAGGTGGCAATGCCTTACTTTTCGCTTACATTGCACTAATTGGCTGGTCAATTGCCCCGTCTTGCGCGAATCCGAACACAGGCGCTCCACATGAGCCATCTGGCGTGCGACAAAAAGGGCGCGCCCAAACGGACGCGCCCCCGTCGACACGGTAGTTCTTCTCGCCCGGCGTCGTGCCTAGCGATAGCGCAGCGAGACCTCCATGAAGCTCGCCTTGCCGTCTATGTAGTCCTTGAACGCGATGGTCGGGTCCTTGCCGTGGAAGCTCGCGCACAGGCCGCACTGGTCGCAGTCCGCGATGCATGGGTACTGCGACTTCACGTACCAGAGCCTGTCCATGCGAGAAGAGCTTGCGATGTCGGGCGCGGAGTCTGCCATGGGCCTCGCCTCCCCTCGCTAGTGTCCCTTGATGGACTCGAGGAACTCGCGGGCGCGCTCGGTCTTGGGGTGGTCGAAGAACTCGTTCGGGTCACCCTCCTCCAGGATCTGGCCGTCCGCCATGAACTCGACGCGGTCGGCCACGCGACGGGCGAAGTTCATCTCGTGCGTGACGACGACCATGGTCATGCCCTCGCGCGCAAGCTCGACCATGACGTCGAGCACCTCGTTGATCATCTCGGGGTCGAGGGCGGACGTCGGCTCGTCGAACAGCATCGCCTTCGGGTGCATCGCCAGTGAGCGCGCGATGGCGACGCGCTGCTGCTGGCCACCGGAGAGCTGCGCGGGCACCTTGCTTGCCTGCTCCGCCACGCCGACGCGACGCAACAGCTCCATGGCCTCCTGCTCCGCCTTCTTCTTGTCCACGTGCAGCACCTCGACGGGCCCCATGGTCACGTTTTCGAGGATCGTCTTGTGCGCGAAGAGGTTGAACTGCTGGAAGACCATGCCGATCTCCGCGCGCATCGCGGCAAGCTCCTTGCCCTCCTGGGGAAGCGGCTTGCCCTCGATCAGGATCTCGCCGGAGTCGATGGTCTCGAGGCGGTTTATCGTGCGGCATAGCGTCGACTTGCCGGAGCCGGACGGGCCTATCAGCACCAGCACCTCGCCCTTCTCGACCTGAAGGCTCACGTCCTTCAGGACGTGGAGGTCGCCAAAGTGCTTCTCTACGTGCCTCAGTTCGATCGTTGGGGTCTTGCGCTGCGTATCTTCAGACATTGGATGCTCCTATCAAGCGTGCGGGCTACACCGGGTTCTCCTGCGAGCGCGTGACCACCTTGGCGCCGCTTCTGCGCGCCAGGTTGACTGCCCACTGGTTGATTGCGTAGTTGATGAGGATGTAGATGATCGCCACCACGAAGTACACCGAGACGAGCGCGTCGTAGTTGCTGATGAGCACGCGAGCGTTCTGCAGCAGGTCCGGATAGCTCACCACGTACGCGACGGAGGTGTCCTTCACCACGACGACGAGCTGCGAGATGAGCGACGGGATGACATAGCGGATGGCCTGCGGCAGGATGATCTTGCGCATGACCTTGCCCTCCGTCATGCCGATGGAGAGCGCCGCCTCGCGCTGGCCCTTGGGCACGGCGTTCACGCCGGCGCGGAACACCTCCGCGAGCACGCCGGACGCCGTGAGCGCGATGGGCAGCGTCAGCATCCAGAACGAGGGCATCTTGATGCCGTAGCCGGGGATGACCAGGAAGAAGAAGTAGATCAGCAGAAGCGAGGGGATGCCCCTGAAGAAGTTGATGACCACGCGGAAGACGGTGCTCACCACGCGGTTGTGGCTGATTCTACCCAGCATGAACAGGATGCCAAGAACGAGGGCGATGGCACCGGCGCACAGCGCAACCTCCGCCGTGCCGGCGAGCCCCATGAGCAGGAAGCGCCACGTAGACCACTGCGCGAAGAAGTACCAGTAGCGAGAGTCGAACTGGCCCATCTCGTACAGTCTTGCCACGACCCACGCCACGATCGCGACGATCGCGATGGACGTGACGACGGTCCCCACCACGATGCGACGCCTTGTCCGAGGACCCGGGGCCTCGTAGAGCGCGTCGCGCATGGATACGCTGCTTGCGGCACTCATCTGAGGATCCTCACTCTCTTGTCGATGGCGTTTCCGGCAAGGCCGATCAGGAACGCGGTGCCGGCGTACAGCACGGCGGAGACCGCAAACGGCAGGATGCCGCCCACGGACATCGTGTTGATGTACGAGACGAGCCCCGTCAGCTCCTGCGGGTCAAGCGGAACCTGCGAGCCGATGGCCGTGGTCAGCATGACGGCGACCAGAAGGTTCGTCATGGGCAGCACAGACGAGCGCAGCGCCTGCGGAATCACGACGTTCTTCAGCATCTGGCGAAAGCTCAGGCCCAACGAGCGCGCCGCCTCGATCTGCCCCACGCCGATGGTGTTGATGCCGGTCATGAAGTTCTCCGAGCCAAACGACGCCGCCACCAGCACGGTCACCACAATGACGCAGGTCTGCTCGCTCCACACGACGCCCAGGTACGGGAACGCGTAATAGAAGATGATCAGAAGCGATATCGTGGCGACGTTTCGGAAGATCTGCACGTAGAGGTCCCCTACCTTGCGCAAAGGCGAGATGGGGCTCACGCGCGCGATCGTGACAAGAAGCGCCAGAAGCATCGCACCGACGTAGGAAACCACCGTCATCCAGAGCGTCGCCCCGTAGGCCTTGACGTACATCCCCCCATAGAGCGAGAAGAGCTCCTGAATACTCATGTTCACCCCCCGCATTGAAAGCAGAGGCCCCCGTGCGTGCACGGAGGCCCCCTCTTAGCACTGTCTTCAAGATACCCTCACGAGCGCCACGTCCACAAGCCAATATCAGCTTTGGAACAATCACGAAACGTGGGCGAGAAACGCTAGTCCTCGATCGCGGGCGGCTTCGGCGCGGTCTTCTGTCCGATGCGGGTGCCCATGCAGACCTTCCAGAGCTTCTCCCACACGCCTTCGTCCTCGACCTTCTGCAGCCAGGCGTTCACGAACGCGGCGGCGTCGGAGTCCTTCGGCAGGCCGATGCCATAGTTGTCCTTCGGGCCGATGAGCTGCTTCAGCAGGCGGTACTTGCCGGGGTTCGAGATCATGGAGCCCATCTGCATCGTCTGGTCGATGATGTAGGCGTCCACGCGGTGCTGCTCCAGGGCGGCGCGGGCCTCCTCGTCGGTCTTGTACTGCTTCTGGATGGCCTTCGGCGCCTCCTCCTTCACGATGCTCGGGCCGGTGGAGCCGGACTGGACGGCGACCTTCTTGCCGGCGAGGTCGTCGACGGAGTTGATGTCCTTGTTCGTCGCGAGCACCATGATGCCCTGGCGCGCGGTGAAGTACGGACCGGCGAAGTCGATGAGCTTCTTGCGGTCGTCGTTGATGCTGTAGGTCGCGAACACGGCGTCAACCTGGTCGTTCTGCAGGACGGACTCGCGGGTGTCAGAGGTGACCTGCGTCAGGTCGATCTTGGAGGAGTCGCCCAGGATGTAGGCCGCCAGAAGCTGGGACAGGCCGGCGTCGAAGCCGCGGACCTTGTTGTCCTTGTCATCCAGATAGCTGAAGAGCTCGGAGGTCTGCACGCCGCCAACGCGCAGCTTGCCGGCCTTCTTCACCTTGGACGCCCACTTGTTAGCAGAGATGGTGGCGTCGTCGGCCTGCTTGGAGCTCTCCTTGATGAGCTTGTCGTACGCGTCCTTGTCCAGCTTGCCGGAGGTCTTATTGGCGCTGGAGCCGGAGGCGGAGCTGCCGTTATCGGAGCTGCCACCGCACGCGGCAAGACCCATGGTTGCGAAGCCGCCAAGGCCAAGAGCAACCGCCTGGCGCCTGCTGACGACGATCTTGTCAAGGGGATTGGTGATGGACATGTGGGTTCCTTCCTTCGGGGTTACCCGTGGGAGCGGGGCAAGACCCGCCCGACAATGAGACCGGTACTCGCACCGGGCCGTGCCGCACCGGGCCGTGCACTAACACGGTAAATCCTATCGTGTTGCTAGGAAATGTCAACAGAGCCGCGCGCGACGTGCACAAGACGTAACACGACTGCCGCAACCTGCCATTTCAGCATAGCAATGGATTGTTTCTACCCACTTTTCAGCTCAATTTTCCGCATGCGCATTTTCGATAGAGCGCTATTGCCCAAGGCGATTGCCGCGGGGCGAGAAAAGCCGTGATGCACCGCTCGCACTACAATGGCAGGCTGTGGCACATCTTCGATAGAGGGACTCTCACATGCAGGGAACAAATGGCTCGGCCGCGTTCTGCCCAACCGTGATGGCGCAGGTCGTCGTGCTTGTCGTCGTAACGCTCGCATACGCGCTCGCAAGCGCCGCGGTCGCGGCGCACCACGCGGGCGAGAAGGGCGCCCCGGCCGTCCTTGCCCGCATCCGCCCCACGACCCTCCTGTGGGAGCTCCCGTTTCTCGGTGCGCTCGTCTTCCTCTGGGCCTGGTGCGCACGCGGCCTGTACTCCGGCGGCATCGCCTCCCTCCGGGCGAACACCCTCGTCATCCTCATCGCTGGGATCGTCTGCCTCCCCAGGCTGCACCTCTCGTCGATCCTCGCGCGGCGCATCCCCACCCACAGGCAGGCCGCATGCCACACGACCGCGACCATAGTCCTTCTCGCCCTCTGCGAGGAGGCCTCCCGCGCTGCGCTCGAGGTCCCGTGGAACGACGCGTGGCTCGACATCGCGCCGCAGTTCGTGGCGATCGAGGCAACCATCATCGGCCTTGCGCTTCTCGCCCTGTACTTCCTGTTCCAGCGTCGCGGGGCTGGCGTCGCTCTCGGAGTGGGTTTCATGCTCTTCGTCGGCATCGCACAGTACTTCGTGTTCCTGTTCAAGGACGCCAACATTACGCCGGCGGACCTCCAGGCCCTTGGCACCGCGGCGGAGGTCAGCGGCGGCTACGTCTATGTCATCACGCCAGCCGTGGTACAGGCCTTCGCGTTCGCGGCGGCCGGCATCGCGTGCGCCGCGTACCTCATGCCGCCGGCACCGCAGGCGCTGACCCAGGGCGGGCACGTGCCCGCCCATGCGGAGGGCGCGCGTCGCGGCGGCGTCCGAGCATGGCTCGCCCACGCGGCGTCCGTGCCCGCCGTACGACGAGGCGCGCTCGGCCTTGCCTTCGTCGTCGCGCTCGTGCTCTTCGTGACGGTCCCCGGCTACGGAGCTGACTTCGGCGTCAGCCTCAACCACTGGAACTCCCTGTACAGCACGTCCCTGCAGGGCTTCTTCCCCTGCTTCGTGAAGGAGTTCCAGGCGCGCCTCATCCCCGTCCCAGAGGGCTACACGGAAAAGGCCGCGAAGGCGGCCGAGAAGAGCCTGGTCAAGAGGTATCGCAAGACGCTCGGCAGCAGTGCGAGCACCTCGGCCGGAACGGCGCGCAAGGCAGCCGAGAAGCAGTTCGAGGACACGAAGCCGTCCGTCGTGGTCATCATGAACGAGTCGTTCAGCGACCTGTCCGTCTACAAGGCCATCGCGGAAGCCGGCTACGCGGGCCCCAACTACGTGAAGAGTGGCACGACCGACGCCATCCTGCGCGGCGACTCCTACGCCTCGATCTTTGGCGGCGGCACCTGCAACTCGGAGTTCGAGGCGCTCTGCGGCGTGAACCTACACTACCTGGGATCGAACAAGTACCCCTACACGCAGTGGGACTTCACGAACGTCGACTGCATGCCAAGGCAGTTCGAGCGGCTCGGCTACCAGACAACGGCAATCCATCCCAACCTGGGCACGAACTGGGACCGCGAGCGCGTGTACCGCCAGATGGGCTTCGACAAGTTCCTCACGATCGACGACTTCGACGGAGCGGAGACGTACCACAACGGCTACGTGAGCGACCGCGCGACGTACCAGCGCGTGCTCGACGTCCTGGCCTCCAGCAACAAGCCCCAGTTCATCCACGACGTCACCATGCAGAACCACGGACCCTTCACCACCGGCACCATCCCGAGCAAGGACCGCACGAACTTCTCGCCCGCGGGCGCCACCAGCCTGGACAACTCGAAGCTGAACGAGTACCTGGCATGCGCCACGGAGTCCGACCACGCCATCGAGTGGTTTATCGGGGAGCTTCGCAAGCTCGACCGACCCGTGGTCGTGCTGTTCTTTGGCGACCACCAGCCCAAGCCCGCAAGCCCGTACGCGACGATCGGCTACGAGGGAGAGCCTTCCATCACGACCGCGGAGCGCATGTTCCACTCCAGCTACTTCATGTGGGCGAACTACGACGTCGCGGGCGACGAGCAGGCGGGACAGACGCTGGACGAGCCCATTTCCGCACTGGGTGACGAGCTCATGTATCGCATTGGTGCGCCGCTCTCCGCACGACAGAAGGCGTCCCTCGCGTCGCAGCTCGACCTGCCCGTGCTGAGTCTCATTGGCTACAAGGACGCGAGTGGAAAGTGGCACGCCTACGGAGACGACGAGCCCCTGGCGTCCCCTGACTCGACTGAGGGCTCGGACGCCGCCACTCATGCGGACAGTCTCATGGGCTACGTCAACTACCTGGAGTTTGGCAGCATCGTGAACTGAGGGTCCCAGCAGCCACGCCCACGGATACGCTTCACCCCGTCAAACAGCCGTCCGGCGTGCCGCGTTGCACGCTGGCGGCATAGTGTTCTTAACCTTGTTAGCCACTTTGGCGCCCTCGAGGCGGCCATGCGCCAGCTTGACATGCAGTGAGAGGTTCGCGACTACCTGGCATCCCACCCACACGCCGCGGTCGTGAACATGGGCTGCGGCCTTGACCAGACGGGACGCGCCTGCGACAACGGCAGGTGCAAGTTGTACAACGTCGACATGCCGGATGTCATCAACATGCGTGAACAGCTCTTTCCCACGGACTGGCGCGAGACCGACATCAAGAGCAACCTAAACGACCACGCGTGGATGGAACAGGTGGACGGATCGGATGGCGCCGTCTTCTTCGCGGCGGGCGTGTTCCACTACCTCACCACTTGGCAGGCGCGAACGCTTGCATGCGAGCTAGCCCGCCGCTTTCCGGGAAGGCGGCTCGTGTTCAACACGATTGGCAGACTAGGAAAGCTTTTGATGCGCCCGCTGCGACGGGATGTTAGGGATGCGCGTCAACCGCATTGACTTTCCCGGCACGACCGATTCGCGTTCGTCGGCAGCCCCTAGGGAACAGGAAGCGTAACACTGGCAGCGTCGACGGCATTCACGCAAGCCCCGCCATTGCTATGGAAGCCTCCGACGCGGACGTCTTTCAAGCGGACCCGCAAGCCTCATCCGGTTGCCATCCCGCTCGAGCACGCCCTCGTCCACCATACGTCCCATCTCGCGTGAGACGGCACTCCTGTTGCCGCCTATGAACTGGGCCAGTGCCGTCTGGGAGAGGAGAACCGTCACCCAACCGTCGGCATCTGCGGTAAGCCCTCCCAGGTAGACCACGATGCGGTCGCGCAAGCTGTGTTGGCCCAGAATCCTTACCTTCCGATTGAGAAAGACGCTCTGCGTCGAGACAATGCCCAAGAGGTTGCGTAGAAGCACCGCCTCGAGTGCGTCCGGCTGTCCGCCCGTGCCCAGCACACCCACGTCCAGCAGTACCACCTCGGTCGAGCGCAGCGCCACGAGCTCGATGGGGCTCTCGGGAACGCGGGCGCACGCGAACGCGGCACCATACATCTGACCTGCGGTGAAGCGATTCACGTTGATGCGGTCGAACCGCTCGCTGTCGAACGACCCCTCGACCTCGCCGGACATGAGGATTCCCACGTAGCGAAACGGCTCCCCGAAGCCCTGCAGCACCTCCCCCTTGGCAAAGGAGTGGCACCGCGCCCGCATGAGCACGAGCACGTGCGGAAGGTCCTCGCGAGAGACCCCCGCAAAGAGCGGGCTCTTCGCCAACATGTCCATACAGTGCGCGAAGCGCTTGTTCACGCCATCCCTCTGCATAAGCCGCACCCACTTCCGTTGCCATTGCAACATCAACCCTAACACCGCTCACACTCACGCGCAAAGCGATTACGCTCGTCGGCGCAAACGTCACGCCCGCATAACGGCTTTGTCAGCCAAAAAAAGACCACGGCGCCCCACGGACACATTGCCCTAGACTGTGCACGGAAGAACGCAAGACACCGAAAGACATTCGAGAAGGATAGGAACGAGAGAGCATGCAAGACGAAGATGCCGAGAAGGACGAGCCGCGCGAGCAGGAGCCGGACTTCGAGCCCCCATACCACCGTGGCCCCGTCATCATGCGTGGCAAGATGATTCCGAAGGAAAGCACGAACTCCCACCTCCTTGCACCCGACAAGGACACCTCGTGGCTCCACACGGACCCATGGCGCGTACTTCGCATCCAGGCGGAGTTTGTGGACGGCTTCGGCGCGCTCGCGGAGCTGGGGCCCGCGGTCTCGATGTTTGGCTCCGCCCGCACGAGCGAGAACAGCCCGTACTACAAGGCTGCGCGCGAATGTGCGCAGGAGGTGGCCAGGCATGGCATTGCCGTGATCACCGGAGGAGGCCCCGGGATCATGGAGGCCGCAAACCGTGGGGCGGCGGAAGTGGGCGGAACCTCCGTAGGGCTCGGCATCGAGCTCCCCCACGAGCAGAGCCTCAACAACTGGATCAACCTGGGCATGAACTTCCGCTACTTCTTCGTACGCAAGACCATGTTCATGAAGTACTCCCAGGGCACGGTCATATTCCCCGGGGGCTTTGGGACGCTGGACGAGGCGTTCGAGGGCCTGACGCTCGTTCAGACCGGAAAGTCCCCGCGCATTCCACTCGTACTGTTCGGCACCAGCTATTGGCAGGGCCTCTTCGACTGGATTCGTGGGTCCATGCTCGCCGAGGGCAACATCTCGCCCAAGGACGTCGACCTCTTCACGCTGACGGATGATCCCAAGGAGGCGGCGGACATCGCCATGAGCCAGATCCTGAACGGATAGGCAAGACATCCCGAGAGCCGGGACCGCATCGCCATCGTCAGGGATGCGGTCCCACGTCGCTACCCCATCTTCGCCCCCTCGAGCGCAAGGAGCCTGGCCTTCACCTCGACGCCGCCGGCAAACCCCGTCAGGCTCCCTCCTGCGCCAATCACCCGGTGGCACGGCACTATCACGCAGATGGGGTTGTGTCCAACAGCCCCTCCCACGGCACGTGCGGACGTACGCCTTCCCGTCTGGGACTCGACCCTCTCCGCAAGCTCTCCGTACGTCACGGTCCGTCCATAGGGAATCTGGAGCAGCTGCCCCCACACCACCATCCTGAAGGGCGTCCCCACAAGCCCGAGCGGCAGCTCGCCAGGATCGGGCCTCTCCCCCGCGAAGTACCCTCGCAGCCAGCGGCGGGCAATGTCGAACACGGGCAGGTCGTCCTTGCGGACGTACGCCTCGGCAACATCCGCATCCCAGTTCCTGTCATGCTCGAACCAGCAGTGCGAGATCCGCTCCCCGTCGCTCGCGAGCGTCAGGTTGCCTATCACGCCCGTCTCGAACGTCGTCACATACGTCGTACCCGTACCAGTCCCAGCAACCTTCCGGGGGGCAGAGCCCCCCTTCCGCACGGTCTTCCGGGCCGCACCGCCGTTCTTCTCGCCCGCCTTGCGCGCGGGCCTTGTCTTTTGCGCAAGGTCGCAAAGCTCCGGAAGCGCGCCTCCGGCCACCTCCCACAAATACAGGCTCGCGACGCTGCAGTACGGGCTGAACCGACGGCGATACCTCTCGAACAGCTTCCGCGTGATCTTACGGTGGTGATAGAGCATGCGCAGGCCGCGCTGGATGGCAAGGTCGTCGAACGCGAACACGTCCGGACGGTTCAGGCAGAAGGTCAGGATCATCTCTGCCGTCCACCTGCCCACGCCGCGAAGCGACGCAAGCGCCTCTATGGCCTCGTCGTCACCCATGCGCTCCACCGCCGCGATGTCGAACGAGCCATCCTGAACGCGCAGGGCGAAGTCGCGGATGTAGCCCGCCTTGCCGTATGTCATCCCAAACGCCTGCAGCTCCTCGACGCTCGCGGCCGCAACGTGCGCCGCATCCACCGTTCCAAGGCCGTCGCGCATGCGTGCCCACACCGTCGCCTGCGCGCGCGTCGAGATCTGCTGCCCCACGATGCTGTGGACTACCGCCTGGAAGAGGTCGTCGTCGCGCACGCGCCACACGTGCCCGATCCTGGCGATGGCGTCCGCCATGCGCGGGTCGCGCGCGGACAGGTATGCCACGGCATCGTCGCCGTACTCGACGTACCTGACCTCGCCTTGCACCAGCCTGTCATCCGCTTGCGTCATGGCCATCGCCACCCTCGTGGGCCTCGAGCGTTTGGTCAGACCAGCATACACCGCCCAGGTGAGAAGAACAAGTGTTCTGTTTCGTTTTTTACTCTCGCTCGGTTACGACGACATGGACGTAGGCACCGCCCTTGCCCTGGGCCTCGCAGATCGTCGCGTCGTACTCGTACGCGTCTTGGGCCATGTCCCCTCCAGACCGCTCTCAACACAGGGTGGCGTCTCTCCCGCAAGTTGCCTCGCGGAAGAACTCCGCCGCCGAGAGCCCCTTCGAGCGGAAGCATCGGCAGTTTAGCGCCTGCCCAACCCCAAGGAAAACCGTTCCCGCCAATCTCTTGGCGCGACCTAGCCCTCAGGCCAGCTGACGATGAGCTCCATCTGCCCTTCGAACTCGAGGTCGCCGGAACCCGCCGGCGCCACGAAGTGCGACCCCAGCGCGAGCTCCCAGCTGCCGGCGCCAGACGTAACCTTGCCGCCCGTGCCATGCACCACGGAGACGCACATGAAGTCGTGCGTCTGAGGCACTCTCGCGGGCGAGCCCGGCACCACGCGCACGCGTTCCACCTCGAAGTTGGGACACGTGCCCAGGACGGTGACGCCGTCCTTCTCGGGCGCTGCGACATCGCCGCTCTTGGGAAGCGGCAGGTCGAAGTCCACCACGTCGAGCGTCTGCGGAATGTGCAGCTCGCGGCGGGTGCCGTCCGCCTGCACGCGGTCGTAGTCGTACACGCGGTACGTCACGTCGCTGGACTGCTGGGTCTCGAGCACGACGGTGCCTGCCTGTATGGCGTGGATGGTGCCGGGCTCGATCATGAAGAAGTCGCCGGGCTTGATGGGCACGCTGTAGAGAAGGTCGTCCCACCTTCCCTCCCGCACCATGCGGACAAACTGCTCGCGGTCCTTCGCGCGCTGGCCCACGACGATGGACGCGCCCGGCTTGCAGTCGAGCACGTACCAGCACTCGCGCTTGCCCAGGCTGCCGTTCTCGTGCTTGGCCGCGTACGCGTCGTCCGGGTGCACCTGCACGGAGAGGTTCTGGCGCGCGTCCAGGATCTTGATGAGCAGCGGGAAGCGGTCACCCTTCGCGTCGCCAAAGAGCTCGTGCTCGTGCTCCCAGAGCCAGCTGAGCGACTTGCCATCAAAGCTACCGCCCTCGATCGTACAGTCGCCATTGGGATGCGCGCTGATGGCCCAGCACTCGCCCACGTCGCCGTCGGGGATGTCGTAGCCGTATTCGTCGTGTAGGTAGCGGCCGCCCCAGATCTTGTTGTGGAACACGGGCTTCGGGAACAGCAGCTCCTGCGGCTTCGTGCCAGCGCTCTTCTCCATGTGCACGTCCTTCTTCCTCCGACGTTGGAAGGCGCGGGCGCCGGCTCTTGCCTGGCGTCCGCGCCGGTGATACGTTCGCGCCTCTAAGATGACACGATGACAGGCTCTACTTCCGAGCGGCCGCCAGCTTTTGGTAAACGTCCACAAGGTCCTCGGCCATGACGCGGCTGGCCTCGGCGTTACGGTCGGCGATCCTTGTCGGTTCTTCCAAGCTCGTCGCGTACGGCCTTGCGCACGACGAAGTACACGGCGACCAGCAGAAGCACGGCAGGCATCGCCAGCTCCAGCATCATGGCCAGAATCGACATGCCAAGCTCCGGCAGTCCCATTCCAAAAATCATGGTTCCTCCCATCGTCGCATCCAAGCGTATGGACCGCATGGCCTCGCCACGCGGAATCCCCCTATGCCAGCGGTGGCATCTGACGCGGCAGTCCGCCCTCGTAGGCGATCTGCTCCGGCGGCGCAACCAGGGGCCTTACGTAGCGCACGAACTCCGGGGTGACACCCATGCCGTCCGCGGCGATCCATTCGCGCGGGACGGGCTTCACCTTGTTCGCCACGTCCGCCACGCCCACGGTGCGAAGCTCCGCGCGATATGGGTCGTCCGAGGTGCGCTCGACCGCGCACATGACGCCCGTCTGGCCGTCCAGCGCCGCAAGCGCGCCCAGGTGGCCGAGGGCGAAGGCCTCGTCCAGGTCCGTCGAGCTCGCGCAGTGGCTGGCGCAGCGCTGGAAGGTGGAGATCTCCACGGCGCGCGTCTTGCAGCCAAGGCGCTCCTTCGCAAGCGCGGCCAGGTAGCGGCTTGCCCCGGAGAGCTGCGCCAGGTGACCGAACTCGTCGGTGCCCGTGCCCGCGGCGACGGTGCGCTCCGCGATGAGGCGGCCCGAGGCGTCGCGCACGCCCTCAGACGTCGCGACCATGACGGTGTTCTTCTCGGCGAGAAGTGCCTCGACCTTTGCCATAAGCGTGTCCTCGTCCAGAGGCACCTCGGGCAGCAGCACCACGTCGGGACTGGCGAGGCAGGCGGAGCCCGCGAGCCAACCGGCGTCGCGGCCCATGATCTCGACGAAGGTCACGCTCTTGAGGTCGTAGACGTCCGCGTCGCGCGCGACCTCCGCGACGGCCGTCGCCACGAAGCGGGCCGCGCTTCCGTAGCCGGGCGTGTGGTCCGTGCCGACGAGGTCGTTGTCGATGGTCTTGGGAACGCCGACGAAGCGGACGTCGCTTCCCACCTGCGCACCGTAGCGCGCGAGCTTTGCGATGGTGTCCATGGAGTCGTTTCCGCCGATGTAGAGCACGGCGGAGACGCCCGCCGCGTCGATGCGCTCGAGCGCGCGTGCGAAGAACTCCGGGTCGGCCTCGGGCTCCGGCAGCTTGAAGCGGCAGCTGCCGAGCCAGCTGGCGGGGGTATCGCGCAGGAGCGAAAGCGCGTCGTCGTCCGGGACCGCCTGGTCCAGGTCCACCGTGCGCCCGTCGAGGAAGCCCTGGATCCCGTAGCGCATGCCGATGGCATGGGCGCCCTTCTCCCGTGCGCCGGCGATGACCCCGGCGAGACTGGCGTTGATGGCGGAGGTGGGGCCGCCCGACTGTCCAACAAGAATGCGCTTTGCCTGGGACATGGTCCTCCTATCTTCGTGGTTGGAACGAGTATAGCGCGCCGGCGCCGCGGCCCCGCGCGTTGCGGCGGTCTGGCTTGGACGCGCGACCGCAAGTGGGTACAAGGCAGGTAGGTGACAACGGCCGCCGTCGCGGCGGCGAGTGAGGAGGAGCCATGCTCAAGGAACTGAAGGTCGGACCCTACCTGGCACCGATGCCGGTGCTGATGATCGCAACGTACAACGACGACGGCAGCGTCGACGTCATGAACATGGCGTGGGGCGGCATCTGCGACACGGACAAGGTGGCGCTCAACATTGGCGCGCGGCACAAGACATCCAAGAACATCGCGGCCCGCAAGGCGTTCACGATCTCCGTGGCCGACGAGGCGCACCTGCGCGAGGCGGACTACTTTGGCATCGCCTCGGGCAACGCCGTGGCGGATAAGTTCGAGCGCAGCGGGCTCACGGCGACGAAGAGCTCCCGCGTGGACGCGCCCGTGATAGAGGAGTTCCCGATGACGCTGGAGTGCGAGGTCGTCGAGGATGACGAGGCCGTGAGCGGGCATCGCGTGGTCGGGAAGATCGTTGGCGTGCTGGCTGACGACTCCGTGCTGGACGCCGACGGCAAGCCCGACATCGCCAAGCTGCGCCCCCTGACGTTCGACACGTTCCACAACGGCTACTACGCGCTGGGCGAGAAGGTCGGCCAGGCGTGGAGCGATGGCAAGGGCCTGGGCGAGTAGGCACGCGGACGGGCCGGCAAGGACGTTGGAATCGGCAGTGGCCATCCGGGGCCGGCCCGCCCGTGCCCGGCGCTACGCGATCGAGGCCCCCAGCTCGCGTGCCTGGGGAACGTCGGTGACGGCCGACGCGTCCAGGTCGTCCGTGTGGAGCAGCACGGCAGAGCCCAGGTTTCGCCAGCCCATGCGCAGCATGAGGTAGTCGAAGTGCGCCAGCAGCTGCGCGGGGTGCGCGCCGCCGGCCGCAACCAGGAGCGCCCCCGAGCGGCCGTTGCCATGAAGCTCGTCCGGCTGGCACTCCGCAAGGGCCCACAGCCGGTCGAACGCGTTCTTCAGCAGCCCGCTGTACGACCAGAAGAAGAGCGGCGTCGCAAGCACCACCACGTCGCACGCGCGATACGCCGCGTAGATGGTCGCCATGTCATCGCGCTGCGTGCAGGGATGGGCCGGGTCCGCACCGCCGTGCAGGCAGCCCACGCAGCAGTGTATGTCGAGCGTGCGCAGGTCAAGCACCTGCACCGTGTTGCCCGCCTGCCGCGCGCCCTGCGCAAACGAGCGGATCATGGCCGCGGTGAAGCCCCTTGCGCGGGACGAGCCGTTCAGCACGAGGATGCTTGCCATGGGGTTCCTCCTTTTTCCACAGATGGGCTACAGCAGGAGCGCAAGCAGGAGCGCCGCCTGGCCCACGGTGTTCACGACCTCCTCGGCCCAGTTGTCGCGCGCAACGTCCTGACGGTTGTGGGCGGCCATGTAGCTCATGGCGACCATGCAGCCAGCCCATCCCGCGAGCGCCACCACGGCCGGCGGCCGCACCAGCGAGGCGAGCACGCCCGCAAGCGCGTCCAGGCGCATGACGGCACCGGCAGCCATCAGGGCAAAGCCCAGCGGCATGACGTAGCGCATCTGTCACGCGAGGAAGGGGACGTCGCGGCGGGCAAGCGCCAGCAGCGCCTTCCAGGCAACCTTGCCGGCGCCGCCCGCGAACGCCACAACCGAGCCCACCACGAAGAGCGGGCTCGCGATGCGCCGGCCAAGCACGATGGAGCTGAGGCAGAACAGCACGACCGGCACGGCGTCGAGCGCCGCGAGCGCGGCCGTGAAGCCCTCCGGAACGGCGTCAGGCCTCATGTCCCGCTCTTCTCGCCCGCGCAGGTCGGCGCCCTGCGATGCGGCCGCCACGGCTACGCCTGCTCCAGCGCCTGGGCAAGGTCGTCCAGGATGTCCTGCGTGCCCTCGAGCCCGCAGGAAAGCCGCACCATGGACGGGCTGATGCCGGCGGCGACAAGCTCCTCGTCCGTCATCTGGCGGTGGGTGGAGCTCGCCGGGTGCAGGCAGCACGTGCGGGAGTCCGCCACGTGGGTCTCGATGGTGCACAGCCTGAGCGCGCTCATGAAGCGCTCGGCCGCCGCGCGCCCGCCGGCCACGTCAAACGAGACCACGCCGCAGGTGCCGTGCGGCATGTACTTCTGCGCGAGCCCGTGGTAGCGGTCGCCCGGAAGCCCGGGGTAGCGGACGGACGCGATCTTGGGATGCGCGCTCAGGAACTCCGCCGCGGCCTGCCCGTTTCTGCAGTGCTGCGGCATGCGCACGTGCAGGCTCTCGAGGCCGATGTTCAGCAGGTAGGCGTTCTGCGGGCTCTGTATGGAGCCAAAGTCGCGCATGAGCTGCGACGTCGCCTTGGTGATGAACGCGCCCGCGTTGCCAAAGCGCTTGGCGTACACGATGCCGTGGTACGACTCGTCCGGCTGCGTGAGGCCCGGGAACTTGTCCGCGTGCGCCATCCAGTCGAAGTTGCCGGAGTCCACGATCGCGCCGCCGACGCATGAGGCGTGGCCGTCCATGTACTTGGTGGTGGAGTGGGTCACGATGTCCGCGCCCCACTCGATGGGGCGACAGTTCACGGGCGTGGGGAACGTGTTGTCCACGATGAGCGGCACGCCGTGGTCATGCGCGGCGGAGGCAAACAGCTCGATGTCGAGCACCGCGAGCGCGGGGTTTGCTATGGTCTCGCCAAACACGCACTTGGTGTTGGGCCTAAACGCGGCGTCCAGCTCCTCGCGCGTGCACGTGGGAGAAACGAACGTTGCCTCCACCCCCATCTTGCGCATGGTGTGCGCCAGGAGGTTGTACGACCCGCCATAGATGGCGGAGCTCGCCACCACGTGGTCGCCGCACTCGCATATGTTGAAGAGCGAGAAGAACGTGGCCGCCTGGCCCGAGGACGTCAGCATGGCCGCCGAGCCGCCCTCCAGCTGGCAGATCTTCTTCGCGACCGCGTCGTTGGTGGGGTTCTGCAGACGGGTGTAGAAGTAGCCGTCCTCCTCCAGGTCGAACAGGCGCCCCATGTGCTCCGAGGTGTCGTACTTGAAGGTGGTGGACTGCACGATGGGCAGCTGCCGGGGCTCGCCGTCCCCGGGAACGTAGCCGCCCTGCACGCACGTGGTCTCGATGGTGCCCATAAACGTCTCCCTGCTCGCTGGCGGCCCCCGACGCCATGGCCGATGGGACCGCAGACCTACATGCCCATGAACATATATGTTGCCACACCTTAAACCCTGCGCGGCAATAAAGCCGTGCCGCCTCCCCCATGCAGAACCAAGGACACCCGAAGCGACACCAACGCCCCCTGCGTTGCAGCCATGTGGCAAAAACGGCCCCAAAATGCACGATTTCGCACGTAATGCTACAATTCACGCGGGCAAAGACCCGCCGGCGGACAATTTCGTACCTTCTGCCGACGCGTCAAAGCGAATACATGGACTCGATAGGAGGACATTCCAATATGAAGCGTTCCGTCTACAAGCTTAAGAGCAAGTTCCTCGGCCAGGAGGCCAACCTGATCGTCTATGGCGAGGGCGGCTACCCCGTCGTCGCGTTCCAGACCCAGGACCAGAAGGCGAGCGAGCTCGAGGACGAGGGCATGGTGGATGCGCTTGCCGAGTTCATCGACGGCAAGCAGATCCAGCTCTTCTCGGTTGATAACTTTGACGAGCAGAGCTGGTCGCTCCTGAACGGCGACAACGAGGCCCGCGCCGCCCGCCAGGAGGACTACTTCCGCTTCGTGACGGACGAGCTCATCCCCCGCGTGCACGAGCTGAACGCCTCCAACCTGCGCCCGATCGCATTTGGCTGCTCCATGGGCGCCGTGCACGCGGCCATCGCGCTGTTCCGTCGCCCGGACCTCTTCCAGGGCTGCATGGCGCTTTCCGGCATCTACCACTCCGGCTACTTCTTTGGCGACTGGATGAACTCCACGCTGTACGACAACGACGTCCTGGCATTCCTGCCCAACATGCCGCTTGACCACCCGTACGTGAGCCTGTACCGCAACCGCTCGCTTCTGTTCTGCTGCGGCCAGGGCGAGGACGCGCAGTTTGCCAACGACGAGCGCCGCATGGACGCCGAGCTCAACCGCCTGGGCGTGGACCACTGGTGCGACTACTGGGGAGCGGACGTCACGCACGACTGGTACTGGTGGAAGAAGCAGATGTCCTACTTCCTGCCCTTCGTGCTGGAGGACGTTGCCAAGGAGGTAGAGAAGGAGCCCGTGGCGCCGTGGGTCGCGAAGGCGCAGGAGCCCCTGAAGCCCGCTGCCAAGCCGGCTGCGAAGAAGGTCGCAAAGCCTGCCGCGAAGAAGGCCGCTGCCAAGCCCGCCGCCGCTAAGCCTGCGGCGAAGGCCGCCAAGAAGACCGCGGCGAAGCCGGCCGCAGCAAAGGCAGAGCCCAAGCCCGCTGCCAAGGCAGAGCCCAAGGCGGCAAAGGCTGCCGAGAAGACCGCGGCAAAGCCGGTCGCAAAGGCAGAACCCAAGGCAGCCGCAAAGCCGGCTGCACCCAAGGCTGCCGCAAAGCCCGCGGCGAAGGCCGAGCCAAAGCCTGCCGCCAAGCCCGCGGCGAAGGCCGCTGCCCCCAAGGCTCCCGTGACCGCCACGAAGCCGGCCGCGAAGAAGTCCGCCGCCAAGGCAGAGCCCAAGACCGAGGCCAAGCCTGTCGAGAAGCCCACCGCCAAGGCGACCCCAGCCAAGCCCGCCGCAAAGCCTGCAGCGACCAAGCCCGCAGCGGCCAAGCCAGCCGCGAAGAAGACCGCGACCAAGGCCGCTGCCGCCGCGAAGCCCGAGGCCAAGCCGGCCGCGAAGGCGGAGCCCAAGACCGCGGCAAAGCCTGCCACCTCCGCCGCCAAGCCGGCCGCGACCAAGAGGGCAGCCGCAAAGCCCGCGACCAAGAAGGCTGCCACCACCAGGACGGCTCGCAAGAAGCGCTAGTCGCCGCAAGCAAGACAGCCCCGAAGGCCCCACGCCCCTCAAACCACGGAGCGCGGGGTCTTCTCGTTAGTGCCGAGCTTCTCCTCCCCCGCCTTGCGCCGGGAGGCGTCACGCTTCACACGCACGCAATCTTGCGTTGGTATCATCGCAGGCACGCGCCACGCACGGCGCCGGACCCTCCGGATTGGAGCACCTTGAACTTCGTCTTCGTATCGCCGCAGTTTCCCCACACATACTGGCAGTTCTGCGACCGGCTGCGCCGGCGCGGCGTCAACGTGCTCGGCATCGGCGACACCCCGTACGACCAGCTCGACGGCCGCCTGAGGGATTCGCTCGCGGAGTACTACTGGGTCCCGAGCCTCCAAGACTACCCCAGCGTGTTCAAGGCGGTCGCGTTCTTCTCGTACAAGTACGGCAAGATCGACTGGATAGAGTCGAACAACGAGTACTGGCTCGCGCAGGACGCCGCACTGCGCACGGACTTCAACGTCACGACCGGCCCCAACGCGCAAGAAATCCGCTCGCTCCAGAGCAAGGCGGACATGAAGCTGGGCTACCGCCGCGCCGGCGTCGCGACCGCGCGACAGATACGCCTGACCACGCTGGAGGCGGCGCTCGACTTCGTGGATGGCGAGGCCGGCATAGGCTGGCCGGCGTTCGCAAAGCCGGAGCGCGGCGTGGGCGCGGGCGGCGTCGCCAGGATCGACGGCCGTGCGGACCTGGAGCGCCTGCTGGGCGAGAAGGGCCAGACGCCGTACGTGCTGGAGGAGTACGTGGAGGGCCAGATCTTCAGCTACGACGCCATCCTGGACTCGCACTGCCAGCCGCTGTTCGAGAACATGGAGGAGTTCCCGCCCTCGATGGCCAGGGTAGCGACGGAGGGGCTCGACCTCTGGTACTGCTCGCTTCCCACGGTCGACCCCATCTTGCGGCAGCTGGGCCGCGCCACCGCCTGGAGCCTTGGCCTTGGGCGGCGCTTCGTCCACATGGAGTTCTTCAGGCTCGCCCACGACAAGCCGGGCCTTGGCCAGCGGGGCGACTACGTGGGCCTCGAGGTCAACGTGCGCCCGCCCGGCGGCTACTCCCCGGACATGATGAACTTCGCGCACTCCACGGACGTGTACCAGATCTGGGCGGACATGGTGACGCTTGACCGCAGCACGCTGCCGCCCTCGCGCGACAACCACATCTGCGTGTACGCGGGCAGGCGCGATTCGCACGCGTACATCCACTCCCACGAGGACGTGATCGCGCGCTACGGCGACTCCATCGTCATGTGCGAGCGCATGCCGGACGCACTCTCCAACGACATGGGCAACCAGATGTACACCGCCCGCCTGGACAGCATGCAGGAGCGCGACGATTTCGTTCGCTACGTGCAGGAGCGCGCGGACTGAGGTCCCATCCGCACGCAGCAGGTTGACGGCACGGCAGGCGACGCCGCGCAGACAGGCACAACGCAGACGCAAGAAACACAGGATAGGAGAAGAGCATGGACATCAGGCGCGCAACGGACGCAGACATCCCGCAGGTTCTGGACCTGCTCGTCCAGGTGTGCAACGTGCATGCGGACGGACGGCCAGACCTCTTCGTGCGGGACACCACCAAGTACACCGCAGACGAGCTGAGCCAGATCTTCCGCGACGACAGTACCCCCGTATTCGTGGCGGTGGAGCCGGCAGACGCGAACGACCCGGACGCACGCGAGCGCGTGCTGGGCTACGCGTTCTGCATATACCAGGACTGGAACGGCAACAACGCCACCGGCATCCGCACGCTTTACGTGGACGACATCTGCGTGGATGAGTCTGCCCGCGGCAAGCACGTGGGCACGTCCCTGTACAACCACGTGATCGACTTCGCGCGCCGCGAGGGCTTCCACAACGTGACGCTCAACGTGTGGTCGTGCAACCCCGGCGCCCTCAAGTTCTACGAGGCCATGGGCATGAAGCCGCAGAAGATCGGTATGGAGACCATACTCTAGCGCGCCCAGAGCGAGGCGACCGCCTACTTCGGGCGCCTCGACTTCGACGTCGCGTCCAGAATCGTCTCGAAGGCGTCACGCACGTTCGGCGCCAGCCGCGCATAGATCTCCGCATAGCGCTCCTCGTAGGCACGCACCCGCACCATACGGACGTCTCCCTCGTATCCCAGCAGGTCGTTAGGGGTACAGCCCAGGCAGTTCGCCAGCGCCAGCAAGTGATCGGCCTTCATCTCGACGCGGCCGGTCTCCCACGCGCTCACGGACTTCTCGCTCACGCCCATGATGGCCGCAAGCTGCCGCTGGCTCTTGCCGGCGGCCTCCCTGCAGGCCCTCAGGTTGTTCTTATGCCGCCCGCCCGACTTCCTGGCGCCCATGGGCGCAAACGCCTCCCCTCGATCGCTCCGGTTCCGCGCAACGCAAGCGATTCTTCCCGCTTGGCACTGCCCAACGCAAGCAAAAGCGATTCAGATACAAAGAATGCTCTTCTCTATTCATAGGAGAGTTCCCGCGGGGCATGTCTAGCACCACTAGGCAGTCGCGCCAAAACGCCGTAGAATCTAGTCTTGCTAGACACATAGATAGCCGGACGAGAAATACTTGCGTCCGCACCCCACACGCATTCGGAGGGCACCCCATGAGCGACGCCGCACCCAACCGCCACGACTTCGTCGAGCCCAGGCCCACGGACAAGTTCCTCCTGCAGACCACAGGCGAGGTCGTGACGTACCAGAAGCTGCTCGAGATGTACGGCGAGGCGCCGCAGACGAAAGGCGAGCTCGAGGCCATCCTCGAGGAGTACGCTGCCGCCGCCATCGTGACGGAGCTGTAGCCCCAGGAAAGCGCCCCGGCGGCACTCCGCGTCCTTCTCGCCAGCACGTCCCTCTTGCGCGCTAAGTCCTTCTTGCACGGCGCGTTGCGCGCATCGGCCTTCACGTGGTATAGCTTTACTGCATAGCAGACCGATGCGGGAGGCCCCATATGCAGCTGCAGCAGCTCCGTTACGTTATCGCCATAGCCCAGAGCGGCTCCATGAACTCCGTGGCGCGCAAGCTCTTCATATCGCAGTCCAGCCTCTCCGTCGCCGTGAAGGAGCTGGAGTCAGAGCTTGGCATCAGGATCTTCAACCGCTCGAGCAAGGGCATCAGCCTCACGAGCGACGGCGTAGAGTTTCTGGGCTACGCGCGCCAGGTGGTCGAGCAGGCGGACCTCCTGACCGACCACTACACCAGGCGCGGCACGTCCCAGGGGCGCATGTCCGTGAGCACGCAGCACTACGCGTTCGCCGTACGCGCGTTCATAAACTTTCTGCAGGCGCACGGCGGCTCGTCGTGCGACTTCAGCCTGCGCGAGACGCGCACGAGCGAGATCATCGACGACGTGCGCACGTTCAGAAGCGACATCGGCATCCTCTTCCTGAGCCACTACAACGAGACCGTGATCCGCAGGCGCCTTGATGAGGGCTCGCTCGTGTTCACGTCGCTCTTCCACGCGCGACCGCACGTCTTCGTGCGAGAAGGGCATCCCCTCGCGTCGAGGCGCACGGTCACGGCCGAGGACCTTGCGCCGTTCGAGCGCTACGACTTCGAGCAGGGCGCGGAGGCCTCGCTCTACCTTTCCGAGGAGCCGCTGGGCGACCTGCCGCACGCGCGCCACATCACCGTGAGCGACCGCGCCACCATGACGGGAATCCTCGGCCACTGCGACGGCTACCTGATATCCACGGGCGTGCGCTCCGACGAGATGTTCAACGGCATCGCGTCCATCCCCATCAAGACGGACGAGGTCATGAACGTGGGCTACATCACCCACAGCCAGCGCCGCCTGAGCGGCCTTGCCCGCGACTACATCCGCGAGCTCGAGCGGCTCATCGTGAGCTTTGACCAGCCGGAGGAGATCGTGCCCTCGAAGGCGGCGCTCAAGAGCGTCGCCGCGCCGGGTGCGGGCAACGCGGGGACGGAGGCATGACACCGTTCGATTCCGTGCGGGTGGGGCGCGTGCAGCTGCGCAACCGCGTAGTGATGGCGCCCATGGCAAGCGGTCGCGCGAACCCGGACGGGAGTATCAGCCAGCGGCTGCTGGACCACTACCGCGAGCGCGCGGAGGGCGGGCTCCTGGGCCTTGTTGAGTGCGGCCACCACTTTGTGACGGCGGACGGCCAGGCCACGCCCCGACAGGCATCAATCAGCCGCGACGACGACCTCTGCGGCCTGAGGCTTGAGGCCCGCGTGCTCCACGAGTGCGACACCCCGGTGTTTGTGCAGCTCAGCCATGCCGGAAGCGCGGCACGGCCGCAGGTGACACGCCAGGTGGCGCTCTCGCCCAGCGGCGTGAACTGCCCGGGCGCAAAGGTGGGGCAGCCGCAGCCGCGCATCATGACGCGTGCGGACATCGCCCGCGTGGTGGACGCGTTTGGCCGTGCCACGCGGCGCGCGCGGCTTGCGGGCTTCGAAGGCGTGGAGCTGCACGCGGCGCACGGCTACCTTCTGGACCAGTTCCTCTCTCCCCTCACGAACCTGCGACAGGACGAGTACGGCGGCTCGCTGGAGGGGCGCCTGCGCATCACGCTCGAGGCGCTTGACGCCGCACGCGCGGAGGCAGGGGGCATGGCGCTCTCGGTGCGGCTGGGCGGCTGCGACTACATGCCCGGCGGCACCACCGTGGAAGACGCGTGCGAGGCGGCGGTCCTCCTGGCCCGGCACGGCGCGGACATGGTGTCGGTATCGGGCGGGATGAACTACTACACGCGCCGCGACACGCTGGAGCCCGGCTGGTTCAAGGGCGTATCCGGTCCCGTGCGCGAGGCCCTCGCCGCGGCGGGGCGCCCCGTGCCCGTGATGCTTGCCGGCGGCATCCGCAGCATGCGTGACGCGCAGGCGCTTCTGAACGAGGGCGCGTGCGACCTGGTGGGCATAGGGCGGCCGATCCTGAACAACGAGCGCTGGGCGACAAAGCACCTCTTGCGCGCATAGCGCGTAGGAAAGCTGCTGCCAAACCGCTACTATTGAGAAGTTCGAGGGGCGGCACGCGGAATGCCGCAAGACGGCTGCGACGCGGCCGCATACAGAAGGCAAGCACATGCAGCAAGATGCAGCATTGGAAAAGACGGCCGCCAACGAGGACGCCGTGGTGGACGAGGGGCCAAACGGCCAGGGCTCGCTGGGCAGGCTCGTGCCGTGGCCCGACGACGAGACGTTCGCGAACATCGACCCCGAGGAGGCGCTCGACCTCTTTTTGGGGTGGGTAGAGTCGCGCGGCATCGAGCTGTGGGACCACCAGGAGGAGGCGCTGCTGGACATCGCATCCGGCGACCACGTGATCCTGGGCACGCCCACCGGCTCCGGCAAGTCCATGGTGGCGCTGGGCATGTGCTTCATCGCCATCTGCACCGACCGCCGCGCATACTACACGGCCCCCATCAAGGCGCTGGTGAGCGAGAAGTTCTTCGACCTCGTGGAGCTCTTTGGCCGCGAGAACGTGGGCATGATCACCGGCGACGTCACGCTTAACCCGGACGCGCCCATCATCTGCTGCACGGCGGAGATCCTGGCGAACCAGGCATTGCGCGAGGGCGAGGCCGCCGACGTTGGTTGCGTCGCCATGGACGAGTTCCACTACTATGGCGACCGCGACCGCGGCTGGGCGTGGCAGGTGCCCCTGCTCACGCTGCCGCACACGCAGTTCCTGCTCATGAGCGCAACGCTGGGCGATACGTCCGACATCGCGGCGTCGCTAGAGCTGATGACGGAGCGCTCCGTGGACACCGTCGCGGACGCGCCGCGCCCCGTGCCGCTGGAGTACAAGTTCGTGGACACCGCGCTGGAGCAGACCGTGAAGATGGCGCTGGACGCGGGCGACGCGCCGCTCTACATAGTGCACTTCTCACAGGAGGCGGCCGTCAAGAGCGCATCCGGCCTCGCGAGCTTTGGCGTTTCGACGAAGGAGCAGCGCGCCCAGATCAAGGAGGCCATCGCAGGCACCCGCTTCACCACCACGTTTGGCAAGACGCTCAGGCGCCTGCTTTTGACGGGCGTGGGCGTGCACCACGCCGGTATGCTGCCGCGCTACCGCCTGCTGGTGGAAAGGCTGGCGCAGCAGGGGCTGCTTCCCGTCATCTGCGGCACGGACACGCTGGGCGTGGGTATCAACGTGCCCATACACACCGTGCTGCTGACGGCGCTCTCCAAGTTCGACGGGCGCCGCATGCGCCACCTGAACGCGCGCGAGTTCCACCAGATCGCCGGGCGCGCCGGGCGCGCGGGCTTCGACACCGAGGGCATGGTGATCGCGGAAGCGACGGAGTACGACATCGAGAACGCACGCGCCCTGGCGAAGGCCGGCGGCGACCCGAAGAAGGCGCGCAAGATAAAGACGAAGCAGCCGCCGAAGGGATTCGTGGGCTGGAAGGAGGCCACGTTCCAGAAGCTCATCGCTGCGGAGCCGGAAAAGCTGCGCCCGCGCATGCGCGTGAGCCACTCCATGGTGCTGGCCGAGGTGGAGCAGGGCGGCGACGCGTACTCCCGCGTCCATCAGCTGATAGCGGACTCCGCCCAGTCGGAGGACGAGAAGCTCCGCCTGGACATGCGCGCGGACGAGATCTTCGCGACCCTGATAGACGCGGGCGTGGTGGAGCGCCGCGAGGGGGAGGGCGGGTCCTTCTCGTATGTGACGACCGTCGACCTTCCGGAGGACTTCGCGCTCGACCAGCCGCTCTCCCCGTTCCTGCTTGCGGCGCTTGAGCTGCTCGACCCGGAGAGCGACACGTATGCGCTCGACCTGATATCAATGGTGGAGTCCACGCTGGAGGACCCGCCGCAGATCCTGCGCGCGCTGGAGCGCCAGGCGCGCGACCAGGCAATGGCCCAGATGAAGGCCGACGGCGTCGAGTACGACGAGAGGATCGAGCGCATCCAGGAGGTCACGTACCCCAAGCCCCTGGAGGAGCTTCTGGACGCGGCGTTCGAGCGCTACTGCGAGAAGGTGCCGTGGGCGCGCGACTTCAGCCTGAGCCCGAAGTCCATCCTGCGCGACATGGTGGAGACGGCGTCGGACTTCAAGGGCTACGTGCAGCGCTGCGGCATCGCGCGCTCCGAGGGGTCGCTCTTGCGCTACCTTTCCGACGCGTACCGCGTGCTCGCGCGCACCGTGCCCGAGGACAAGCTGGACGACCGCCTGCGCGACATCGTGGCGTGGCTGGGCCTTGTGGTGAGGACCGTCGACTCGAGCCTGGTGGACGAGTGGTCCGCCGCCGGCACCGCCGCGCCGGAGGCGGGCGCTGCCCCCACGGACGCCCACGAGGTCGTGCACGACCGTCGCGGACTCACGCTTCTGGTGCGAAACGCCCTGTTCGCACGCGTGCGCCTTGCCGCCGTGGGCAATACGGAGCGCCTGGGCGCGCTCGACGCGGACTGGGGCTGGCGCCAGCCGCGCTGGACGCAGGCGCTGGAAGCGTACCGCGAGTCCCACGACGACATCATGCTGGACGCAGACGCCCGCTCCGCCGCCTACCTTGCGATAACCGAGTCGGACGAGAAGGGCGACGGCGCCGGTCGCCACGTCTGGCACGTGCGGCAGATGTTCCGCGACCCGGACGACGACCGCGACTTTGGGATATCGGGCGACGTCGACCTCGACGCGACGCAGGACGAGGGCGAGGTCGTGTTCTGCCGGTACCAGGTGGGCTTCGTGGAGGACCTGCTGGAAAGCGAGCGTCGGGCGTAGCGGGCCCCACTCGCCCACGCAAAAGGCGGGCGCCCCACGGACGCCCGCCTCCAAGTCTCGATCGCGTACGGCCGCGCGCCGCACCTAGTGCACGATGCCAACCGTTCGCAGCAGCTCCCACACAACGGCAGCCCCTACGATCAGGAGCACGGGCAGCGTAAACAGCCCCAGCCAGATAAGGCCTAGCACCAGCGCGATCCGCAGCAGCCAGCCAAGGACGCGAAAGCCCAGCGCCACCAGCCTGAACGCCAGCCACAAAAATCCGATCGTGGCGATGCCACTCATCAGCCCAACCATGAATGCACTCTCCAAAAGCACGGTCGAGCGGCCCCATGCCGCCCGATGAATACCTGATACCCAAACATATCAGAGGCCAATCCCGTTCAACCGTGGCACACGACGAATCCGCCACATCGCCAAGTCCCCCCATCTCGCGTCGGTCTCGCGCCCCGGCTCCCGCCTCGCCGCGCTTGCGCTAGCATGGTGCAAACCACAACGCTCGGAGGACCAATGGACCAGAACGACCAGGCACTCGTAGACAAGCTCAAGGGAGAGCTCGCCCAGCAGGGCATGAAGACCGCCTTCGCAGAGGACGCGCCCGCCGCGGGCGAGAATAACGAGGATTCCGAGGTGGGCTTCCTCTCGGCCATGAACGCCTTCCGCAAGGCGAAGGCCTCGGGCGACAAGGACGCCATCGCTGCCGCCGAGCGCCACCTGCAAGAGGTCGTCCGCCAGGAGATGCGCGACTTCGAGGGCTGCGACACGAAGTAGCGCCGCGCCTCTCTATAGAAAGCTGGGATGACGCTTTGCAGGATCAGCATCGCCGAGGCGAGGCTTCCAATATCTAAGACAGAGCGAATCGAAGGCGAAGAGTAATTCGCGCGTTGCCCTACCGCGCTGTTTAGTCAACCGCTCTTGTAGCTATGTTTTCGTTACACGAAGTAAATCAATCAAGAGTTGTGCGGACTCGGAAGAGACACGAACTAGTATTTCTAACTCTACTAGCGAGGACATGTCTATGCAGAGATAATTATGATATATATAGTGTATATATCATACAATTGATTACTATATACCAATTGTTACCTTTCAACTTCTATATCGTACCTTTCGCGAAAAGAGACTGGTTCTCTCATAGGTCTAGCCATCCCAGTGATACCTTACAGACAGCGGACGTCCGAGAGTCACATAGGTCATATCGATGGTTAGAGGTGACTTTCTATGCGTAAAAATTCGCTTTATACATCTATCGCATTATCTTTCTGTCTATTCGTATTACCAATCTCCGCATTCGCAAGTGATTTTTCAGGGATAGACGGTGCGACAGTATGTAGCAGGATGACTGCAGACGGAATTGAAATAGAGAGCACTGAAAGCTATTCGTCCGCGGAGCAGACAATCGTTCAGCAAATCAACAATGAAACCGCCAGTAAGATATCAGACGGAGACTTCTTGGGCTCGGTCGATATCGATAGCAAGATGCCGCTTGCAATCACCCACGGATCTAGGCCTTACTACTTCAATAGATACGGGAAGGCGCAATACGTCACAAGTGGTTACCACTACGTTAGTGGACAGCCTGCTGGTGGATATAGGTTTCAAAATTCGACAGGAACGATTTATATAAGCGCCTCTCAGGGTGGTAGCTTTTCAATCTCTCATACCTTTGCGGGTTTCGGAACGTTTGGCATTTCTTTTCCATTTGGTCGAGCAAACAATGCAGTGATTGGAGTAGGCGTAAGCATCCTCAAAGGTGGATACTGGAAGGTTAAAATGAGCACAACAAATCGTTGTGTGCCTTACACAACTTATCGCGTTGCCAATGGAAAGACAACCGTATACTTCAAGGGCGTTTCATCGTTGTTTTACAGCAGGTCATTCTCAAGAGTGCGAGTCAAGTGATAACTTGATTCACTATTAGATCCATGATTGACAGGATGTTGTATGAGTAGCAAAAGTACTGGGCTACATTCGCATGTCTTCGTCGCACTCGTCATCTGGTCCGTCGCTGCCACCGTCGCGCTCGTAATCTGCGTCATCGGCATCGCAAACGCAAACAACGCCGCGACGTCCGGTGCCTCGATCGATCAGATCGCGGGCTTCTACTCCTTTGGCACCTCGGTCGATGGCCCCGCAAACCCAACGCAGCTTTCCATCGGGCTCACAAGGAACGGCAGCGCAAAGTTCGCATTCGGCAACAACATCGGCCAGACGGATTCCAAGCCAACGCTTAGCGGCACCGTCAAAAAGACGTCGGCGCCAAACGTGTTCAGGCTCTACTCGAAGGCGGGAAGCCCCATCGGGTACCTCTTTTACCAGCCCGGGGTCACCACACACGCAACACGGACCGTCACGCTCGCGACGGACGAGGGCGAGACCCTCATGTCAAGGCAGTCGGAGGTTCCCCTCGGGGACGTGTAACGAACCCACACGCGAGAAGAACTCACTCCTTGTAATTACCTTACAGCAGCGCCCGGATTCCTCGTCGCGGAATCCGGGCGCTCTCATTTAGACCCTAGACCTCGAGGCCGGAGCCGACGCTCGCCCAGCCCTACCCCAGCTCGCGGTAGTGGAAGCTCTTCTCGCCCGAGGCGTACGGCGCAACGATGTCGCCGTGGCCCACCAGACAGTACTTGTACGTCACCAGACCGTCCAGGCCAACCGGGCCGCGCGCGTGCAGCTTGCCCGTGCTGATGCCCACCTCGGCGCCAAAGCCGTAGCGGAAGCCGTCCGCAAAGCGCGTGGAGCAGTTGCGGTACACGCCGGCGGAGTCCACCATCTGCATGAAGTACTCCGCCGCATCGTCGCTTGCCGTCACGATGGCGTCCGTGTGGTGCGAGCCATAGCGGTTGATGTGGTCGACGGCCTCGCGTACGCCGTCCACCACCTTGCAGCTCATCACGTAGTCGCCGTACTCCGTGCAGAACTCGTCGTCTGCCATAAGCTCCACGGCGGGGATGCCCTCCTCGCCGGCAAGCAGGTCCACGACCTCCTGCGTGCCGCGCAGGCGTGCTCCGCGCTCCGCCAGGCCGCGCGCCGCCTTCGGCAGAAACTCCGCCGCAATGGAGCGGTCCACCAGAAGCGTCTCCGCGGCGTTGCACACGGCGGGGTACTGCGTCTTCGCGTCCACCAGCACGCGCACGGCCATGTCCTGGTCCGCGTCGCGGTCCACGAACACGTGGCACACGCCGGCGGAGTGGCCCATCACGGGAATCTTCGTGTAGTCCATGATGTAGCGCACGAACTTGTTCGACCCGCGCGGAATCAGCAGGTCCACGTCCTCGTCGCAGCTCAGCAGCTCGTCGATCTCGCTGTGGAGCTCCGCCTGCAAGAGGCAGCCCGCGGGAAGCCCCGCCTTAACCACGGCCGCATGAATCACGTCAAACAGCACGCGGTTGGTGTTGGCGGTCTCGCGCCCGCCCTTCAGCACGGCGCAGTTGCCGCTCTTGATGCACAGCGAGCCAATCTGCACCAGCGCGTCCGGCCGCGCCTCGAAGATGACGCCTATCACGCCAATGGGGCACGTCACGCGCCTGAGCTCCAGCCCCTGGTCAAGCTCTCGGTCGAGAAGGACCCTGCCCACCGGGTCGGGAAGCTCCTGCAGCTGCCGAAGGCCCTCGACGCCGTCGCGAAGCTTCGCCTCGTCGTAGCGCAGCCGCTTCTGGACGGTCTGTGCAACGCCGGCCTCGGCCGCGGACGCCATGTCCTTCTCGTTTGCCGCGAAGATGCTCTGGGCGTTTGCCTCCAGCGCCTGCGCTATGAGCTCGAGCGCACGGTTGCGCTGCTCCAGCGGGGACGCCGCCATCGCGGGCGCCTCGAGCTTCATCCGGTGGATGCTTTCCCTCATGTCCATGTGGCCTCCTTGTGCGGGGCGCTATGTGCCGCCGCGGTGCCGCTGTCCTGCGGAGTCGTATTGCAGAGTGTACCCCGTATGCCAGCGAGCGCCACGCGCGTTAACAACATGGTGCCACTCGGGCGCGGCGCGGGCGCTGCGGTGTGGCGCGGCCGCACTTGTGGGGGCTTTCTGACGCGGGCGCAACCTCGGGTAGAATCTACGCAGCACAAGGCGGCAACGGGCGTGCGCGGGCAAGGCCGCGGCACGCGTCTGGCGGCGGGCGGAGCCCGCACGGAGGAGGAACCATGGGCAGGCTCAAGTACGAGACGGCGCGCTTCGAGGCGTCGTACGGAACCATCGCACAGCTGCCCGAGCCCACCACGCCGGAGGTCTCGTTCGTCGGCCGCTCCAACGTGGGCAAGTCGTCGCTTCTGAACAAGCTCATCGGCCGCAAGTCGCTCGCGAAGGTGTCCAGCCAGCCAGGCAAGACCGCAAACGTCAACTTCTTCGACGTGGACGGCGTGCGCTTCGTCGACCTGCCGGGCTACGGCTTCGCAAAGGTCTCGCAGGCAGAAAAGCAGCGCTGGGCAAACCTCATCAGCGGCTACTTCGAGCAGGAGCGCAGCTTCAACCTCGTCGTCTCTCTCGTGGACATCCGCCACGACGCCCAGCAGCTCGACCGCGACATGCTGGGCTACCTCGAGCAGGAGGGGCTGCCGTTCGTCGTGGCGCTCACGAAGGCGGACAAGCTCAGCCGTAGCAAGCAGGCGCAGCAGCGCCAGGCGCTTGCCAGGCAGTTTGGGCTCGACGCGTCGCGCATGCTCGTGACGTCGTCCCAGACGGGCCAGGGCATCCAGGAGCTCCGCACCATGATCGAGGACGCCTGCCTCTAGCAAGCCCGCCTGCAGCCTAGCCCCCCACCACGTCCTTCAGGCGCAGCACCAGCACGCGGTCCACCCGCGCGCAGTCCTGCCAGCGGTAGGCCTCGGCGCCAGACTCGAAGCACAGGTACAGCCTGCCGCCGGACACCTCGGTCTCCTCCATCATCGGCGGCAGTATGAACGTGGCCCAGGCCCGGGCGTTTCTCAGGTCGTTGTTCCAGGCGCCGCCGTCCCACGCCATCACCCTCAGCCTGCTGTCACGCAGACCGTACGACTGCGACAGCAGGCACAGGTCGCGCACGAGCGCCATCCCCTGCGCCTGGCCGTTGATGAGCGCGCCGTCCACGGGCACGGGCATGTCCCCGTGCGAGCGCGCCGCGTCCTTCACCACATGCTTCATCACCCGGGTGTTGCGCACGTCCACGGTGTCGTCCTCAGGCTCCAGCCCCTCCACGCTCTCAAGGTAGCCGTCGCTTCGCACCTTCTGGAGGTCCGCCATAGTCTCGTCCCGGTCCGCCTGCCTGAGCGTCCCGCCCTTCTCGATGTCGAACGCCTGGATCGTCGTGCGCGAGCTCCGCGTGTCGCTGAAGTCGCCCACGTACAGCCTGTCGCCCTTCACCGTCAGAAACGACGCGTGCGCGAGCGTCGGAATGTAGTACGTGTGCTCCACCGCACACGGACCGTCCGCGCGCGACGCGTCGTAGTACTCCCACGCGCTCGCCTTCAGCGAGCTCACGGTGGCGCCGCCGTTCTTTCCCTCGCGATAGCCGCACATCCACACGCGGTCGTGCTCCGCGTCGTAGGCAAGGCCGCCCACGTGCGGCGTGCCGTCCAGCACGATCACGCCTTCCAGACGGTGGCTCTTCAGCCCGATGCGGTATATCACCGAATCGTGCACGCGGTCGTGGCAGTACGCGGACACCAGCAGGCACCTTCCCGCAACGCACACGCCCTGCGGCGTCATCGTCGTGCACGTGCTCAGGTTTCCGTCCGCGTCCAGCGTGCGCGTCATCTTCAGCCCCGGTATCACGTAGGAGTCGCGCATGACGCGGTCGACGTCGCAGTACGTGCCCATGCCATAGTCGCGCAGTGCGCGCCTCACGTCCGCGTCGGAAAGCACGGCGTCCGCGTTCGTCCCGTCCGCGCTGGACGGCAGGCCCGCGCTCTGTGGGGCCACAAGCCCATACGCGCCAAGGCACAGGGTCGCCACCATAAGCGCCCCCGCCGCGTGCAGCACCACCCGTCTGGCCCGCATGTCACCTCCGACCCCCGACCGCCCGCAGAGCATCTGGCTACGGTAGCACTTGCGGCGCCGGCGCGCACGCGGGCAGGCAGCGCGTCAGCACGCGTCCACGCATTTGTAACGCAACCGTCAGCTTGTTGCAGGCTTCGGTAAGCCCCAGCTCACAAGGGCAATACCGGTTTCCACGCGTGGAATGATACCTATAGAAGATAAGTCTCCAGAGGTTGGGAGCCCATCATGTCGTCCACTACTTTTAACCGCCAGACCGAGGGCTTTCTGCGCGGGTTCGGCATGGTCGCCGCCGTGGAGGTCGCGGGAATCATCGTCGCCGCGCTCACGATCCTGCTCCTTGTGGGCATCACCCAGCTGTTCTAGCAAGGCCGACAACGCCCGCCAACCGCGTCCGACCGGTCGCGCGGCGCCGCACCCCGCTCCCCCGGATGTCTATCTCCGGGGGAGCGCCTTTTTGCATTTCGGGGCTATTATCGAATACGAACACATAAATCATTCCACCAACGCAAAGGAGCCCCATGACCCAAGGCCCACAGCAGCAAGCGCAGGACGCCACCCCGGACACCGTATCCCAGCTCAGGTACCTGCGCCTGCTGTCGAAGCGCTTCCCCAGCCGGCGCGCCGCCATGAGCGAGATCATCAACCTCCGCGCCATCCTCACGCTGCCGCGCGGCACGGACCACTTCATCAGCGACATCCACGGCGAGTACGAGGCCTTCGAGCACATCCTCAACAACTGCTCCGGCGTCATCCGCGAGCAGATCCGCGTGATCTTCTCGCCGGAGCTGGACGCGCACGAGCAGGCGGAGCTACGCACCCTCGTGTACTACCCGCGAGAGAAAATCGACCGCCTTCGCGGCGAGGGCGTCGTGAACGAGGACTGGTACCTGCAGAACCTCTATAGGATGGTGCGCCTGGCGCGTTGGATCGCCGGCAAGTACACGCGCTCGAAGGTGCGCAAGTCCATGCCGCCGGAGTACGCCTACATCATGGACGAGCTCATGCACGCCACGCGCGACGAGGAGAAGGTGCGCCACGCCTACCACCGCTCCATCCTGGAGTCCGTGGTGGCCGCCGGCGCCGCGGACGACTTCATCGTGGCGCTCGCCGGCCTCATCAAGCGCCTGGCCGTCGACCGCCTGCACGTGGTGGGCGACGTGTTCGACCGCGGCGAGCACGCGGACAAGGTCATGCACGTGATCGAGCACCACCCGTCCGTCGACGTGCAGTGGGGCAACCACGACATCGCGTGGATGGGCGCGGCGTGCGGGTCCGCGGCGTGCATCTGCTCCGTGGTACGCACGTGCGTGCGCTACGGCACGCTGTCCTCGATCGAGAGCGGATATGGCATAAGCCTGCGCGAACTTGCGCTCTTCGCCAACCGCACCTACCGCGCCGGCGACGTCATCTCGCCGTTCCAGAAGGCCATAGACGTGATGCTCTTCAAGGTGGAGGGCCAGACGTACCGGCGCCACCCGGACTGGCGACGCTCGAGCGAGCGCCTGCTGCTCGACAAGCTGGACCTCGCGCGCGGCACCGTGCGCATAGGCAATCGCGACTGGCCGCTCAAGACCTGCGACTTCCCCACCATAGACCCAGAGGACCCCTACCGCCTCTCGCCGGGCGAGAAGGACGTGCTCCAGGGGCTCCAGGCGGCGTTTCGCGATGCGGACCGCCTGCGCCGCCACGTCGCGTTCCTGTACGAGAGCGGCTCCATCTACCGCGTGTGCGATGGCAACCTGCTGTTCCACGGGTGCATCCCGCTTGCGTCCGACGGCTCGTTCTGCAGCGTCAGCTGCGAGGGCACGTGGAGGCGCGGCCGCGACTACCTGGACTTCTGCGACTCCGTGGCGCGCCGCGCGTGGACCCGGGGCGACCAGTCCGCGCTGGACTGGATGTACTACCTGTGGTGCGGCGCCCACTCCCCGCTCTCGGGCCGCGTGGTGAAGACGTTCGAGCGAGCGTTCGTGAGCGACAGGGCGGCGTGGGAGGAGCCACGCGACCCGTACTACGACCTGACGGACCGCGAGGACGTCTGCGTGCGCATACTCGAGGAGTTTGGCCTGGACGGCCCGGAGTGCCGCATCATAAACGGCCATACGCCCGTGCGCACCGTGCGCGGGGAAAGCCCTGTGCGCGCAAACGGCCGCAAGCTCGTGATCGACGGCGGGTTCTGCCGCGCCTACCACGACAAGACGGGCATCGCGGGCTACACCTTGGTCTCCGGCTCGCATGACCTGCGCATCAAGGCGCACCGGCCGTTCTTGGGAATCGACGCCGCCCTGGACGACAACGCGGACATCATGAGCGAGAGCGACGTGCTGCGCCGCTACGACCACCAGGTCCTGGTACGCGAGACGGACCGCGGCGCGGAGCTGCGCGCCCAGATACAAGACCTGGACGCGCTCGTCCGCGCCTATCAGGACGGCACCATCCCGGAGCGCGCCTAGCGGATGCCGACCACCTTGTAGCCGGCCTCCTCCACGGCCTTCGAGAGCTTCTTGTCGCTCACGAGCGGGCCCGCGTCCAAGGTGGCGCTCTTCTCGTCCAGCGAGACGTGGACGTTCCTCACGCCGCGCACGCCCTCGAGCGCCTGCGTCACGTGCGCCACGCAGTGCTCGCACATCATGCCTTCGATATCAAGGGTCTTGCTTGCCATGGGGGCACTTCCCTCCTCTTCTGCCCCGGCGGCTTCCGCCGGGGACGCTTCCTTTAGAACCTTCGTGCCGTCTTTCGCGGGGGCCGCGGCGGCACGTCCGCTTGGCTTCCACGCAAAGAGCCTAAGCGCGTTCGACACCACGAACACGGAGCTGAAGCCCATTGCGGCGGCGCCCACCATGGGGTTGAGCGTGATGCCCACGGGCGTGAGCGCGCCCATCGCCACGGGGATGCACACGGCGTTGTAGAACAGGGCCCAAAACAGGTTCTGCCTGATGTCGCGCATGGTGGCGCGGCTGAGCTCTATGGCCGTGGCCACGTCCACCGGGTCCGAGCGCATGAGCACCACGTCCGCCGAGCCAATGGCCACGTCCGTGCCGGCGCCGATGGCGATGCCCACGTCCGCGCGGGCGAGCGCCGGGGCGTCGTTGATGCCGTCGCCCACCATCGCGACCTTGTGGCCGTCGCGCTGCAGGTCGTGCACGCGGCGCTCCTTCTGGTCGGGCAGGACGCCGGCGATGACCTCGTCCACCCCCACCTGGGACGCCACCGCGCGGGCCGTGGCCTCCTGGTCGCCCGTGAGCATCACGGTGCGCACGCCCATGGCGCGCAGGCGCGCCACCGCGGCGGCGGAGGTGGGCTTCACCACGTCCGCCACGGCGACCATGCCCAGCACGCGCCCGTCCGCCGCGAAGAACAGTGGCGTCTTCGCCGCGGCCGCAAGCTCCTGCGCCTGCGCCGCGAGGCCTCCTACGTCCACGCCCTCCGCAGCCATGAGGCGGGCGTTTCCCGCAAGCGCGCGCCTGCCGTCGACCGTGGCCTTGATGCCGCCGCCGGCCACCTGCGTAAAGCCCTCCACGCGCACCTGGGCGTCCGCGTCCGGCGCCACCTCGTCCACGTAGTCGCACACGGCCTGGGCCAGCGGGTGCTCGCTCTTGCGCTCCAGCGCCGCGGCCAGGCGGAGGAGGTCCCTCTCGCCCGCCGGCGACACGCTCGCAACGTCCGTCACCTTGGGGGCGCCCTCCGTCACGGTGCCGGTCTTGTCCAGCACCACGGTGTCAAGCGAGCCCGCGACCTCGAGCGCCTCCGCGCTCTTGATGAGGACGCCCTCCTTCGCGCCGCGCTCCGTACCGACCATGATGGCCGTGGGGGTGGCCAGGCCAAGCGCGCACGGGCAGCTGATCACCAGCACCGAGACCGCGTGGTTGAACGCGACGGCGATGTCGCCCGGGGCGAGAAACGCGAGCCACCCCACCAGCGTCACGGCCGCGATCGCGATGACCACGGGCACGAACACGCCGGCTATGCGGTCTGCCTGTCGCTCGATGGGCGCCTTGGAACTGGTGGCCTCGTCCACGAGGCGGATGATGTTCGCGAGCGTCGTGTCCGCGCCAACGGCCGTGGCCTCCATCGTGAACCAGCCGCGCCGCGACACCGTGGCGCCCGTCACGTGGTCGCCCACGCCCTTCTCGGCGGGAACGGGCTCGCCCGTGATCGCGGACTCGTCCACGGAGGCGGAGCCCTCGCGCACCACGCCGTCCACCGGCACGGACTCGCCGGCGCGCACCACCAGCACGTCACCCACGCGCACGTCGTCGGTGGGGACGCTCTGCTCGCGGCCGTCGCGCAGCACCGTCGCCGTCTTCGGGGCAAGGTTCATGAGCGCGGAAATGGAGCTCGTGGTCTTGCCCTTCGCACGCGCCTCGAAGTACTTGCCCAGCGTGATGAGCACCAAGATCGTGCCCGCGGAGTCAAAGTACAGGCTGCCCATCATGGCGTGATGCGCCGCGGACACGTCCATGCGGCCAAGCGCGAGCGCCATCTGGTACACGCCCACGACGCTGTAGCCAAAGCTCGCGGCCGAGCCTATGGCGATGAGCGAGTCCATGTTGGGCGAGAGGTGCGCCAGCGTCTGGAACCCGCGCACGAAGTAGCTGCGGTTCACGAACATGACGCACATGGCCAGCATGAGCTGCGTCACCGCGGAGGCCATCATGCCGCGCATGCCCGCGAGCGCCGGCACCTCGGGCCAGCCCAGCATCGGCCCCATGGCCAGGTAGAAGAGGGGCACCCCAAACGCGAGCGACCACAAGAGCTGCCGCCGCTTCGCCTCGATCGCCTTCCTGGCATTTACCTGCGGGTCCACAAACGCGGGCGCATTGCCTCCCGCCGCAACGCGGCTTCGGGGCTCCGCGCCGTAGCCGGCCTTCCTCACGGCCGCGACCACGGCGTCCAGCGTCTGCGGCCGCCCGTCGTAGGCGATCTCCATCGAGTTCTTCAGCAGGTTGACGCTCGCCTCGCTCACGCCCCTCACGCCTGCCGCCGACTTCTGCACGCGCGCCTCGCACGCGGCGCACGTCATGCCCGTGACGTCAAACGTCTCGCGGGCCTCGCTACTTGCCATCTTGCACCTCCCTGGGCGCCGGCGCAGGAGCGCCTACGCGCCAAACTTCCTCAGCAGGTCCATGACCTCGTCCACGACCTCCGTGTCGCCCTGCTGGATCCTCTCGACCACGCAGGTCTTCAGGTGGTCGTGCATGACCATGCGGCTCACGGCCTTGACGGCGCTTTCCGCCGCCGCCAGCTGCGTCAGCACGTCGCCGCAGTACCTGTCGTCCTCGATCATGGCCTTGACCCCGTTGAGCTGGCCGATCGCACGGTTCAGCCTGCAGGTCACGCTCTTCTTCAGCTCGTCCGAGCGCGGCGTGTGCTTGTGTGCCGGCGTCGCGGCGCCAGACGCGGCGCAGCCGCACGGCGCGGCCGTGGCCAATGCGGGGGCGTTCTTCTCGCCCCGCGTCCCCGCCGCCGTCGCGTTCCCCTGCCCTGTGCCATGACGGACTCCCTTCCGTTCCCCGGGAACATATACCCCCAGGGGGTTCCTCTCACTGCATCGAGACTATACCCCCAAGGGGTACCTGTCAACGGGCGAGAAGGACGCGGGCCCTCTGCCCGCACACGCCGCACACATCGACCGCACGCCGTCGGGCGGGGGCTGGCGCGGCGAACCGTATAATCGTTTGCAGCGGCCTGCCGCACGGCGGCCCGCGCACGAGCACCAGCACCGCACGCACCGGCACGCCAAAGGAGCGACGCATGAGCTTTCTTCCCGTCAACAAGCAGGACATGGCAGATCGCGGCTGGGACCGCTGCGACTTCGTGTACGTGTGCGGCGACGCCTATGTGGACCACTCGTCGTTTGGCATGGCCATCATCACGCGCACGCTGGAGGCGCACGGCTACAAGGTGGGCGTCATCTGCCAGCCGGACTGGCGCGACCCCGCAAGCGTGCAGGTCCTGGGCCAGCCGCGCCTGGCGTTTCTGGTGTCCTCCGGCAACATGGACTCCATGGTCAACCACTACACCGTGGCGAAGCGACGCCGCTCCACGGACTTCTACTCCCCCGGCGGCAAGATGGGCCTGCGCCCGGACCACGCCACCGTGGTGTACTCCAACCTCATCCGACGCGCATACCGTCACGTTCCCATCGTGCTGGGTGGCATCGAGGCATCACTCAGGCGCCTTGCCCACTACGACTACTGGAGCGACTCGCTCAAGCGCTCCATACTGCTCGACAGTGGTGCCGACCTGCTCATATACGGCATGGGCGAGCTGTCCGTGGTCGAGGTGGCAGACGCACTCGACTCCGGCCTGCCCGTGAGCCAGGTCTCGTGGATCCACGGCACCGTGTACAAGACGCGAAGCATTCAGGACGTGGACCGCCCGCTCACGCTTCCCACCTGGGAAGAGATGCAGGCGGACAAGCTGGCCTACGCGCGCAGCTTTGGCATCCAGGGAAGGAACCTGGACCCGTTCAGCGCGCGCACGCTGGTGGAGGAATACCCCCACGGCGTATACGTTGTGCAGAACCCGCCGACCATGCCGCTCACCACCCAGCAGATGGACGAGACGTACGAGCTCCCGTACGAGCGGACCTACCACCCCATGTACGAGGCCGCCGGCGGCGTCCCCGCCATCAAGGAGGTCAAGTTCTCCATCGCGAACAACCGCGGCTGCCTGGGACAGTGCAGCTTCTGTGCGCTCAACTTCCACGAGGGCCGCATCATCCAGAGCCGCAGCCACGCCTCCATCCTGCGCGAGGCGCGCCTGATGACGCAGGACCCGGACTTCAAGGGCTACATAAACGACCTCTCGGGCCCCACGGCGGACTTCCGCATACCCGCGTGCGCCAAGCAGCTGAAGCACGGAGCCTGCCCCAACCGGCGCTGCCTTGCGCCCGAGCCCTGCCCCAACCTCCGCGTCACGCACGAGGACCTGGTCCAGCTCCTGAGGGAGCTCCGCGCCATCCCCGGCATCAAGAAGGTCTTCATCCGCAGCGGCATCCGCTTCGACTACGCCATGCTCGACCCCGACCACACCTTCATAAAGGAACTTGCGGAGTACCACACCTCCGGCCAGCTGCGCCTTGCCCCCGAGCACATATCAGACAAGGTGCTCGAAATCATGGGCAAGCCCCACAACCACATGTACGAGGACTTCTGCAAGGAGTTCGAGAAGTACAGCCGCCAGGCCGGAAAGGAGCAGTACGTGCTGCCCTACCTCATGAGCAGCCACCCGGGCTCCACCATGCGCGAGGCCGTCAGGCTCGCGGAGTTCTGCCGCGACCTTGGCTACAACCCCGAGCAGGTGAGCGACTTCTATCCCACGCCGTCCACGGTCTCCACCTGCATCTTCTATACCGGCGTGGACCCGCGCACCATGGAGCCGGTCTACTGCCCCACCAACCCGCACGAGAAGGCGATGCAGCGCGCCCTCATCCAGTACCGCAACCCCAAGAACTACGACCTGGTGGTGGAGGCCCTGCACAGGGCCCACCGCGAGGACCTCATAGGCTACGGCCCCAAGTGCCTGGTCAGGCCCGACGGCCCGTGGCGCAGCAAGAGCGACGCCCCCGGCGGCAGGCGGCACGGCCACGGCAAGGCGTCCGGCAAGCGCGGCAAGGCCGCCGGCGCGGGCGCCCGCAAGGCCGCAGGCAAGCGCAACGGCGGCGGCAACGGCAAAGCCCCCTCCACGCCGCGCGACCACGGCACGTACGCCTCGCGCGGGCGCCACCCGGGCAAGCGCCGGGGCAGGTAGACCCTACGCCCGCCTGATGGCGTCGCGCAGCGTCTGCATGTCCAGGTCCACACTCGCGATCTCGTCGGCGCAGCGCTTCAGCTCCTGCGTCAGCAGGGCCTGGTTCCTCACGGACTTCTTGTACTTCATCTTGTGCTCAAGCGTCGCCCAGAAGTCCGTGGCAACGGTGCGAATCTGGATCTCGCACGAGGGGAGAAACGCCGCCGCCCCGCTCGTGAACCTCACGTTCATGTGATAGCTCCGGTAGCCGTTCGGCTTCGGGTTCTTGATGTAGTCCTTCGTGCGCAGCACCTCGACCTCGGGCTGGCTCTCGATCCAGCGCACCGCGGCGTACACGTCGTCCCCAAACGCGCAGATAATCCTCAGACCCAGGATGTCCTGCACGTCCGCGTCGATCGCGGCCGCGAGCGACGATCCGTCGCCGCCCTTGCGCCGCACCTTCTCCACCAGGCTCTCCGGCGACTTTATGCGCGAGGTGTAGTACACCACGGGCCTCAGGTCGTCGGAGTTGCCCTCCGTGCAGGCAAAGCCCTCGGCCAGGTCGTTCAGCTGCTCAAGCCCCTCCCGCAGCCGCGGCAGGTCCTTCCCATAGAAGCCCTCCAGCTCGGCCTCGCTCTCTGCATGGCATCTGCCGGCCAGCACGCGGCCGGCGCTCTTCTCGTCAGCGCTCATCGCTGCCTCCCTCGGTCTCGTGCCTCCGCGTCCGCTGCGTGGGGTCTCGCGTCGTCGGCAGCGTCACGACCATCGTGACGGAGCTTCCGTCCGCCTCCGCCTCGGCGCGCGCCTTGCCGCCGTGCGCACGGGCAACGGCCTCCACCATGGAAAGCCCGATTCCATAGCCACCCGCCTCGTGGGTCCTCGCCCTGTCGGACTGGTAGAACCTCCCAAACCAGCGCCCCACCTCCTTGGGGTCCACCCCCTCGGTGGCGTTCCTCACGCTCAGCTCCGCCTGGTGCAGGTGCCGCTCCAGCCGCACCTCGATGGGGCCGCCGTCCACGGAGTACTTCAGTGCGTTGTCGATGAGCGCACCGACCATGCGCTGCAGGTACTGTTCGTTGCCCCGCACGCAGACGCCGTCGCACACGTCGCTCGCCAGCGGGTGGCCCTCCGTCAGCGGCCGCGACTTGAAGCCGCGCACCTCCCGCGCCACCACGTCGGAAAGGTTCACCACGCCGGCGTCGCGCTCGTTCGCGGTGGACGCGCGTGAAAGCACAATCAGGCTCTCCGTCAGTCCGCTCATCACGTCCACCTGGCTCTTGATGTCGTCGATCCACTCGCTCTCGCCCACGTCCATCGCCAGGACGTCCGCATCCGCGCTGATGATGGAAAGCGGCGTGCGCAGGTCGTGCCCCGCGTCGATCACAAACTGCCGCTGGCTCTCGTGCGCGCGCACGATGGGCTGCACGATCCGTTTCGACAACAGCAGGAAGATCACGGTCACCACCACGACGCCCGCGCCATAGATCTTCAGCTCGGACGCGATGCTCGCGCTCAGCGCCTCCAGCTGTCGCGCGCGGTCGAGAAGAACCACGACCTTCGTCCCGTCCTTCTCGGCCCTCACGCCATAGCGGAACTTTTCCACGTAGCCCCGGTCGCCGCCGCGCGAGAGCGCGCGCCTCACCATGGCCTGTGCCTCGCCCTCGTCGATCGTCGCGACGTGGTCGAGGTTCGTCTCCTCGAGCGTGCCGTCTGACGCCACCCGCGTCACCAGGTAGCGCATCTCGTAGAAGCCCTCGATCTTGCTGTTCGAGTACCTGGAGAGGTCCTTCGGGAGCTCTCCGCCCTCCTCGACGATGGTGTCGATCGACTTGTCCGCGTCCGCATCCACCTGTGCTCGGCGCGTCATATACGTTCCCAGGAACATGACGCCCAGCAGCACCACAAGAGAGGCCAGCACGCTCAGGGTCAGCTGTATGCGCAGCCTACGCTCCAACGGTCTCGACCATCCTCCAGCCGTCGCGGTCCGACCCCTCGACCTTCACGCAGGAACCCAACGCGTCCAGCTTGCCGTTCAGGTAGCTTGCGTACAGCTCCACCTCGCCTTCGAGCGCGGCGCCGTCCCATACGCGCTCGCGCAGCCAGTCCGTGTCCACGGCCTTGCCGCCCGCATGGGCCAGAAGCGCCGCCATCTGGGCCTCGCGCTGGCTCACGCCCAGGGAGGCCGTGCGCGTGGTGAGCGTGGAGGAGTCCTCCTCTATCACCAGGTCGCCAAAGCGCACCTTCGACGACGCGCCGGACCTGTGCCGCGCGGCGGCGCGAATGCGAGCCACCAGCTCGCGACTGTCGTACGGCTTCGTTATGTAGTCGTCCGCGCCGTCCGCCAAGCCGGCGACCTTGTCGTCCACCTGCGTCTTCGCGGTCAGCAGTATCACGGGAACGTCGTTTCCCTCCGCACGGACGCGTCGCAGCACCTCGAGGCCGTCAAGCCCCGGCATCATGATGTCCAGCACGGCGACGTCAAAGTACCCGCGGTCGAGCGCATCCAGCGCCTCAAGGCCGTCGTGGGCCACCTCCACGGCAAGGCCGTTCTTCTCCAGGATCACCTCGGTCGCACGGCCAAGCCGCACGTTGTCCTCCGCAAGCAGTACGCGCATGAAAGTCCCTTCGTCTCGCAGACGGCCCCGCCGCATCGCGGTGGGCCCAGCGTCCGTGTGGACGCCACCCCGCATGGCTATGGTACCCATAAGCGCGTGCGGGCCGCCGCGCGCCCGCTCGCCGATGCCCACGTATGAAACGCGGGCGCACATAGCTGTACGCCCGCTGAAACATCCTGCTTGGCATGTCTTGGCGCGTCCGGCCCCACGCTGCCCCCGCGACGCACCCATGCCGCCAGCCGTCGCGGGCCTACTTGCCGTGCCCCTCGATCACCATGTTCTCGAAGCGGTGAGACATGAACTGGTTCGAGAAGTTCTTGTCCACCCACACCTCGAACTGGTTCTTCGGCGGGATGCCCTGGTCGCGCTCCGCGCGCCTCGTGAAGCACGCCAGCGTCATGAACACGTCCAGCGACAGGTACGCCGCAAGTATCAGCACAAAGATCACCTGCCGGCGCGTGGTGGGCTCGCCAATGAGCCCCAGAAGCCACGGCGTGATTACGTTTGCCCAGATAAGCCCCAGCGCGCCCCAGAAGAACAAGAACGGCCACGCCACCCACTTCGTGATGCAGCCGGGGACGGTCGTGTAGTCCCACGACACCGCGCCCATGAGCGTCTCCATGCCCCAGCCGGTCAGCTGCTCAAGCAGGCCTCCCACGACCATGGATACCAGAAAGACCATCCACCACTTCGCCTTCTTGCGGCGCAGCTGGAGCGATATCAGCGTCAGCAGCACGGCCCCCACGCCATACAGGGGCGAGAAAGGCCCCCATACCAGGCCGTAGCGCCCCTGCGTAAGCCCCAGCGTCACGAACATCCACAGCTGCTCGAGCAGAAGCCCGCCCACGGAGCCCACGATGAACAGGATGACCACCTGGTACCAGCCAATGCGCATGTGGTCCACGCGGTCGTCGCGCACGACCCGCTCGCGCTGCGCAAGCAGGTGCAGCTGGGCGCGAGACAGCTTCAGCGGCTTGCCTATGAGCTCGCGATAGCCCTTCAGGCGATAGTAGTAGTCCAGCTCCCGCGCCGCGTCGCGAACCTCCTGGGGCAGCTCGCGGTCCTCCGCCGCGCGCTGGATGGGCTTGCCGCGACCAAGCCAGGCGACAAACCACCTGACCGCGAACACGATCCCCCTCACCACGAGGGCGAGCACCAGGAGGCTCACGAGTGACCAGAACATGCTTGCGTCTCCTATCTTCCTGCCGCGGGCGCGCGCCGCCGGGCGCCGCCGCGGACCAGGCTAGCGAATCTCCACCGTCCGGCGGAAGCCCACCAGCGCAAGGACGATTCCCGCCAGCGCCAGCACGCCCAGCACCGTCCACACGTGCCCCAGGTACGCGGCGGTCGCCGTGTACTCCGGCAGGTTGTGGTTCACGCCAAGCACGCCGGGGTTCAGCGGGAAGTTCGTGATGTAGTCCTGCAGGCGCGCTATGAGCTTGTCGAAGAACGGTATGGGGAGCCCTCCCACGGGAGAAGAGCTCACCTCGCCGTTCACCTGGCCCGTCACCTGGTACGACACCTGCCTCATGATCTTCTTGACCGAGGTCTCCGCCTTCCACGGCAGCATGTCGATGTCGAAGATCGTGCCCAGGCCGGAAAGGCCCCACCGCACGATCGTCGTCTCGCGCAGGGGACGCACCGCGTCGGGCAGGCCAAACAGCGTCTCGGACATGATGAGCTCGTAAATCAGGATGAACGGCGCCACGGTCAGGGCCTGCTGCGACGTGCGCACGATGGCCGACACCCCCAGCCCCAGCATCTGCGCCGCAAACGTAATCAGGAAGAGCGTCACCAGGTACTCCGGCATCGCGGGCGCAAGCAGCGCCTTCGTCTCTATGGGAAACTCGATGATCGACGTCGTCATCCAAAAGAGGACGCCCGTCTGGAGAAGGGCGTGCACGGCCTGCCACACCACGTTCGCG
This sequence comes from Parafannyhessea umbonata, assembly GCF_900105025.1. GTDB lineage: Bacteria > Actinomycetota > Coriobacteriia > Coriobacteriales > Atopobiaceae > Parafannyhessea > Parafannyhessea umbonata. Next base: position 1,547,027 of record NZ_LT629759.1, read on the forward strand.
AACACGAAGCTGTACGGGTTGAGGCCCGAGAACTTGTCGCGCTCCAGCACGTCGCGCGCGTCGCAGATGCACAGGATGGAGTCGAAGAGCCCCATCCACAGGCAGCAGCACACCACTATGAAGAAGCCCACCTTCGCGTTCTCGTAGTAGTCGAACATGCGGTAGCGGATGACCCACGCCGCAAGCGAGCTGATGATGAGGGCGGACGCGCCCATCATCAGCTCGGACCTCTTGTTGAACGACTCCCTGGCAAGCATGGCGACCTGCCCAAAGAAGCTCAGGCTCATCAGCAGATGCCCCCCAGCTCGTCCGGATGGTCCCGACGCCACTCCTCGAAGCGCCTGATGAACGGGTACGGGTCCTTGTCCATAAGTGTGTATATCTCGCGCGTGGAACGGGTGTCGAAGTACTCGAACAGCTTGACCGGCGTGCCATAGAAGCAGACCTTGCCATGCGCGAGGAAGCAGATCTTGTCGAACAGCTGGATGTTCTCGTAGTCGTGGTTGATCACGAGCGCCGTCATGTGCCGGTTGTGGACCAGGCTGTGCAGCACCGCCACCAGGTTGCCGGAGTCCCCGGGGTCCAGGCCGCTCGTCGGCTCGTCCAGCACGAGGCCGTCCGGGAACGAGAGGAGCTCGCACGCGACGGACACGCGGCGCTTCTCGCCGCCCGAGCACTTGCGTATGAGGGTGCGGCGCACCTTCTGCAGGCCAAGCTCACGCACGACGCGGTCCACACGCTCGCGCGCCTTCTGCCGGGGCAGGTGCTTCACGGCACGTGCGTAGAAGTCCAGCTGCTGGGCCACGGTCAGGTTCTCGTGCACGAGGTTGCGCTGCGGCACGAAGCCCAGGCGCCCGCCAAACACCACGCGGCCGTGCGTCGGGCGCAGCGTCCCCAGGATGATGCTGCCCAGCGTGGACTTGCCGCCGCCAGAGCTGCCCACGATGGCCACAAGCTCGCCGCCCTTGATGGTGAGGGTGATGTCGTCCAGAACCACCTTGCGCCCGAAGTTGCGGCTCACGTGGTCGAGCACGATGTTGCCGCCGCGCACGGAGCCGGCAACGTCGTGCTCCGAGCCCTCCGCAAGCGCGCGCTCGCACTCCGCCATCTCCTCGCGGGCGTCCTCGCGGCCAAGCTCCAGCGCACGTGCGAAGAGCTTCCGGGCAAGGTCGTAGTCCTGCTCCACGAACATGCCCGTGCCGTAGTACAGCGCAAGCTGGAACGCGGCGTCGGCGTTGCCGTTCTCTATCGCGAGGCTGAACCACGCCAGGCCGCGGTCCACGTCCTGGTCCAGGTACTTGCCGATGAGGTAGTAGTAGCCAAGGTCCCACATGGCCGTGGTGTTGCCCGCCTGGGCGGCGCGCTCCCACCACTCGCGCATGAGGTCGTAGCTCTGCGGCACGCCGTTTCCCGCCTGGTAGCGGTTGCCCAGCGAGCGCATGGCCGCGCGGTCCCCCGCCGCGGCGCGTGCCTTGAGCTGGGCGATCTCGCCCTCCTCCAGCTCCGTGTCGTCCTCGTCGCGCCCCGGGGCGGAAAGTGCGTCGTGGTAGCTCGGCCGCTCGGCGCTGCCGGCCTCCACCAAGTCGTCCGCCGCCGCGTCTCCTGCCGGCGCGTCACCTGCCGGGGATACGCTCTGCGCGGGGGCATCGCCGTCCGCAGGCTCCTCGCCGGCGTCCTCAGCGGGCTCCTCGCGCTCGCCCTCGGAAGGCGCGTCGTCTTCCGAGGTGGCGTCAGCCGGCTGCGGCGCGCTCTTCTCGCCCTGGGCGAGAAGAGCCTCGTCCTCCGGCCGGGCCTCCACCGTGACCTTTGGCTCGCCCGCGGCCGCGGCGTCCGCCGCCTCGCCCGCAGCGTCCGATGCCGCACGCGCCTTCGGAAGCGCAACCGTCACGTCGCCGGGCTCCGCGGGGACGTCCGTCTGGCGCGGCCTTGCCAGCGTGGAGTAGTCAATGTACACACGCAGCTTCTTGCCGCGCCTACCAGACTTGCCAGCCTTTTCAGGCTTGCCAGGCCTGCCGTGCGCGTCGCGGCCCGCAGCGGCCTCCACCATGCCTTCGGGGCGCGCCTCTGTGGCGTCGGTGCCAGACGGCGCGTCGCCGCCCGGGCGCGCGTCCTTCTCGCCCTTGGCGGCCTTGCCCTTCTTGTCCTTCTTCTTGTGCTTCTTCCGCTTGCGCTCAGGCTCTGGCTTGCCCCAGTAGACCTCGGAGTCGCTCTCAAGCTTCTTCTTGCCCATGGCCCACCGCTAGCTCGTGATGATCGACACGATGTCGCTTGCGCCCTTGAGCAGCGTCAGCTCGTCGTGGAGGCTCTCGTACGTGTCGTTCGTGCCGGAAAGTATGCTCAGCAGCCGGTCACGCGCGTGGTTCAGGCTCGATATGTGGGCGTCGCCCGCGGCGCGCACCTGCTTCTCGCAGTCCTTCGTGATCTTTTGCGCCTTGTCCACCTTCTTGAGCAGCTTCGACAGGTCCTTTGCCGAACCTATGCCCGAGCCGTCAGCGGGAACCACCTTCTGGAGCCCGTCGCACACGGGCATCAGGGCGTCGTCGCACGAGCGCTTGCCCACGGCGGCCAGCGTGCGGCCCATACGCACGTCGTCGCCCACCACGGGAAGCCGCGCGGGGATGCCCCACACCCACAGCTGCGTCTGCTCCTGTATCTTGTCCATCGCGGCGGTCAGGCTCTTGGACGCCTTGATGGCGGCCGGGTAGTCCGCCTTGCGCGCGGCGGCCGTCAGCGCGTCGTAGCCCTGGTTCACGTCCATCATGCCGTCCTGTATGGCAAGGTAGCTGCGGCCGAGCGCAAACAGGTACGCAACCAGCAGCGCAAGCACCACCAGCAGGATCGCCTGCCTGCGCCGGCGGCGCGTCTGGTCCGCGGCGGGACGGGGCTCCTGCGGCGGAATCTCGTCGCGCCCCAGGCCCAGGTTGGTGAGGTGCTTGGCCATGCTCGCCTCCACGTAACGGATGACTCCACGGGGCACCGCGTGCCGGCGCCCGCTCGTTAGGCTATCTTAGCACCCGCGCCGGACACGCCGCGCCGGCAGACCCTACAGCATGAAGCGAGGCGTGCGGCCCTCGCGCGTGGCGCAGGCAATCTCCTCCAGGGCCGCGGCCACGCTGTCCTCGTCGCAGCGGCCAATGTGGTAGCGGGCCGCCGCGGCCGCGGCGGGCGTCGCGTTCGCCACGGCGACGGAGTTCTCTAGCGCGCCCATCAGGGCCAGGTCGTTCTCCGCATCGCCAAAGAACACCACCTCGTCCTGGGATATCCCCATGGCGTCCAGCAGCATCGGCAGCGCCGTGCCCTTGTTCAGGCCGCGCGGCACCACGTCGCACCACGCGTCCACAGGCTGCACGAGGTCGAACTCAGGACACGCCTCCATGCCGCCCGCCTTGATCTTCTCCAACACGTCCTGTCCCAGCGGACAGGCGACCGTCGCGGCGATCAGCTCGTCTTCGGGCACCGCGTCTGCCAGCGTGCACGCAAACTTGAAGCGCTCAGCGTACGGCGCCGCGTCCGCCTCCGTGGTCGCTATGCACCACGCCGGGTTCGTCTGGTCGTTTGCCAGCGGGTACGCGGTCACGAAGCAGTGCTCGAAGCCGCGCACGTAATCGCTCAGGCGCTGCAGCGCGGCGTTGTCGATCAGGCTCTTGCGGCGAAGCTCGCCATCCACGTAGATCTTCTTGCCGTTCGAGAGTATGCCCGTCTGGAACGCGGAGTCGTCGCCGCCAAAGAAGCGCATCAGCTCCTGCGTGTCGCGGCCGGTCGCGGGGCCAAACTCCACGCCGGCGGCGCGCAGCTCGCGAATGGCGTCCATCGCGCGCGGGCTCACGCGCTCCGCGCCAAACGGTATGAGGGTGTTGTCCATGTCCGTCAGGACCAGCTTGATCATGCTCTGCCTTTCGCTTGGGTTGCGACGCCGGGGTGCGGCGACCGCGCGGGCGCCGGGCGAGAAGTGCCGCCGCCAAAGACCATAGCATCGCCCTCTGCGCAAACATCAACACTTCTGAAAGTTTTCGCTTTGCCATGGATGCCGACGCATAAATGGCTACCCTGTTGTGTGCAAGAGTTCGCGTCACGCGGCGGCACGAGCACCGCCGCCGCCCTGACACCAGGCACCGGGAGGTTCCACATGCTTATGCCGCAGGAGAGCGCACGCAGGCTCTTCTTCCCGCAGGCGTACGCGGGCGGCGAGGGGGCACAGTGGTCCGGCCTCCCTTACTGGGAGTTCAGCGTCGAGCTCGCGGGCTGCGGGCTGTGCTCCGCAGCCATGTGCATCGACCTGCTCACAAACCGGGACCTCACGCCCCGCGACGTGCTCGCGCGCTACCGCAAGGACGGTATGGACGACGCGGGCGCGAGCAAGGTGGGCGGACGCAACATGAGCACGCTCCTGAACGAGTACAACGCGCGCACGTTTGGCATACGCTCCTTCCCCATCGAGCGCAGCGTGGACGCGTTCAGGCAGGCGCTCGCGCAGGGCGACGTCATCTGGGCGTCGAGCTCGGACCACCAGGGCACGCACCCGTGGCACTACGCGGACGGCTCCCTGCAGCCGCTGGACCCGTGTGGCATCCAGCACCCGCACGGTCACATCGTGTGCGTCTGGGCCTACGAGGACGGCGCGTTCCTGGTGAAGGACCCCCTTGGCCCCAGCCAGCTCTGCAACAACGTGCGCTACACGGACGACCAGATGGAGCGGTGGCTCGCGGGAAACGACCACCAGCAGTACCGCGTCTCCGTGGCACGGTAGCGCCCGCGCCTACAGGTCGCGCTTCGTCAGGATCTCCTGCGGGACGAGCCCGCACGACTCCACCACGGCACGCGCGTAGTCCGCCTCCTCGGCCGACATCCCCTCGCACACCAGCGACATGTCCGGCACGTCGATGTTCGCCTGGCCGGTCGACTCGTTGTCCGTCGGATCCGGGAAGCGCTCCATCGCACGGTCCACCATGAGCCGGTATGCGGGCGAGAAGGGCGAGAACTTGTACTTATCGCCCAGCTCTGCCCTGAGCTTCATCATGAGGTCCACGCCCGCGCGGTCGACGTCGCCCCAGTAGAGCACCTCCACCGTGTCCGCCCCCAGCGTGTCCAGCAAAAGCGAGAGCCGGTTGTGCTCAAGCACGGGCGTGCCGCCGCCCAGCACCACGGCGTGCACGCGCTCGCCCAGGATCTGCGTGCGGCCGTCCTCGTACATGAGGTCGTGAACGTCCAGGTAGGGGTCCAGGTTCTCGGTCACGAGCACGCGCATGTGCTTGCGGCGGCGCGGCGCGTGGTACACCAGGTCCGGCTTGGGCATGGGGCGGTGGCGGACGACGTCCTCCATGCCCATGGCGCGCAGCAGCCTGAAGCCGTCGCTCCCGTACTCGAAGAACTTCTCGTCCCCGCCCATCTGGTAGGCAAGCTGCCTCCGCGTGATGTCGCCGGGGAGCATCCCGTCTGTCAGCACGTCGTTTATGGCCGTGAGCTCATGCTCGTACATCGTGAAGGCGCCGGGGTGCGAAAGCAGCCAGCCGTTCATCCAGAAGCGAGGGTCCAGCGCCACGATCTTCTGGCGCGCCTCCGCGTCCGCGTCGCCGCCGCGACGCACGTACGGCACCTTCTTCAGGTCGCGGCGCGGCGCCTCGCGGCGGCGTGCGCCGCTGCGCCTCGCGGGCCTGCCGGAACGCGGGGCGTCCACAGGCTCGGGGGAAGGCGTGACCTCGGCCTCGCCGGCCGCCTCAGGCGAGGCGGGCGCGTCCTTCTCGCCCGCGTCAGCACCTGCCTGCACGTCCGTTGGGGAGGCGGTCCCGGCGGCGCCGTCCGCAGCCTCGGTCGTGGGGTCTTCCGTGGTGTCAGCAGCCTCCCCCGCTCCGTCCGCGGTGTCGTCGTCCGCGGCGTCGTCCGACGTCGTGGCATCGGGCGCGTCGTCCTCGCGCGATCCGCCCGCGCCGTCAGCAGCCTCAGGCGCAGGGGCGTCCGCCGGCGCATCCAAAACGTCCGTGGCGTCCGCGGCGCCATCCGCGCCCTCCCCGGCAGCCTCGTCGGCATCCGCCACGGTCGCGGGAACGCGCACGTCGTATGCGCCGTCCTCATCCGCGCAGGGCACTAGCACGCCGGCGCGCATCATCTTCTTCAGGGCGTTCGCGCTCACCTTGTACTTGCCCAGGATGCGCTCCACGTCCTTCGCCGTGGCCCGCCCGTCGGGAAGCCGCACGAGCGCACTCGCGATACCGGGCGCATAGCCCCTGTCCGCAGGCCCAAGCTCCTGCACCAAGACGCCGCGCAGCGCCTCCGCATCGTCCCGTTCCCGTCCCGTCATCTTTCGAGCCATTGTCTCGTCCTTTCGATGCGCCCAACGCGCAGGCGATGCACCCTGGCACCCTCTGCCCCGCGCGGTCACGCACCATTTCATCAAAAACATGCAACGCGACCATCAGGACGCAGAATTTATGTCCACTGCGGTCGCTATATCACTAATAGTGACATTCGTGCTCGCACGTTTCCAGACGAACGGAGGAAATCATGTGCCCTAACACGGAAAACGACCACGCCCCCGACATCCGGGACACCAAGCCAAAGGCCAGCACGGGCCGCGTCTTCGAGGTCGGCTACGTGCCGCACGAGCGCGACGCCGCCCAGGCAGACGCAACGGGCGGCGCAGGGCGAGAAGAGGCCAAGGCACCCGCTGGAACCCCGCCCTTCCCCGGCACAAGCTCGCCGGCAGCAAAGCCCAAGGAGAAGAAGCCGCTCTCTGAGGCGGAGCGGAAGCACCGCCTCCGCACCAGGGTCGTCGCGGTCGTCATCGCGGCCGTGGTCGCCCTGCTTGGGGGCGGGTATGCCGTCGTTTCACACAACGAGCAGGTCGCCCACGAGGAGGCCGTCGCGCGCAAGAAGGCTGCGGAGAAGAAGCGCCAGGAGGAGCAGGCAGAGGCCATCCGCGTGCACGACGAGTACGTCTCGAACCTCAACAAGGTGTACCTGTACATGATGGGCGGCGCCGTAACCTCGGAGACCGCGTGCAACCTCACCTCGGGCGTGTGGCATGACGCCATCTTCGGCGGCTGGGACGACGAGACGAGCCCCTACCAGGCGAGCGATTTCAACGACGCGCTCAAGAAGCTGTACGAAAGCGAGAAGTACCAGGGGTACGTGAGCGGCATCGAGGACGGCAACGACAAGATAGACGACATCATGCGCGACCTCACCGATCCGCCAAGCGACTGCGAGAGCGCCTACGAGACGCTGCAGGATCTCTACCCCGAGTACCAGTCGTTTGCCAGCCTCGCGACCGACCCCTCCGGGAGCTACACGACCTACACCCAGAAGTTCGAGGAGGCCGACTCAACCGTGAGCTCGAAAATCCAGCTCCTGGGCACCCAGATACCAGACCCCATCCAGTCCGACGACAGTTCCAGCAGCTAGGATGGGTCGCGCGCGCAGACGAGGCGGCCAGCGTCACGGCAACGCCTAGAAGTGACCGTTTCCGTTGTTGAAGGCATCGTCCGCAGAGATCGGCTGAATCACGTCCCAGTGCTCCGCGAGCATTCCGTCTTCCACGCGATAGATGTCGCACACCTTCGCCGCGCCTCCGTTCGCGCGGAAGTCGCAGCGGAAGAACACGAAGACCCTGTCGCCATCCTCCGCCGCGGCCATGATGGTCATGTGCGGATCAAGCCGGAAGAAGCCCTCGGCAAACGCACGGAAGCCCTCTCGCCCATCGGCGACCTCGGGACTGTGCTGCCTGTAGTCCTCGCGCATGTAGCGCCCGAGGTCGCTCAGGTCATGTGCGTTGAACACCTTGTCGTAGAACTCGAGCACGAGCTCCTTGTTGGTCATGATTCTATCCTCCCAGTCAATCGCATCGATAGCCACCGTTCCCATTCGCAGGTAGCGCTCTCGCTATCGCTCGTCCGAGTCGCCGTCCTTTTCGTCCGCCTCGCCCTTCTCGGCGTCGTCGCCAGTGTTGGCCTCCGCCTTTGCGGACTTCCTCGTCCTCACCGCGTCTGGATCGACGCCCGCCGCCTCGAGGATGTGGCGGACGTTCTTCTTTGCGTTCTTGATTCCCTTGTAGAGAACGGCCGAGAAGAGCGCACCCAGCACCATGAGGGCGATGCCAAGCACGAGCACCCACGTCGCCGCGTTCTGCCAGACGCGGGCGTACACCATGAGCGCCCCCACAGCCACGACCGAGTACCCTATTCGCTTGTACACCTCGAGCCTCATGATTGCCTGCGTCTGCCTGTCCGCCTCCCGGATGAGGGCATGGCGCTTCTCTGCGCTCATCGGGGGCGCGGCATAGGTTGGCTCGGGAGCGTCCGCCGACGAGGTGGGACGCTGCGTCTTCTTACCGTTCTTGCTCATATGTCCTCCCTGAAGACATCGGATACAGGAAGCATAGCCCACGCCTGACTTGTACGAACTCGAGGGCTTCGTCCATCTTGCGCACCCCATGACAAGGCCGGCCTCTCGCATGGTTGCGGGAGGCCGGCCGCCTGTGGGGGATTCGCCCTGCGTCGCGCACTTCATCCCAGAGTGCACGTTCCTAGGACGACAGGTCCTGGTTTCTAGTACTTCAGCTTCGGGTCGAAGAAGCCGACGAGAACGCCCACGAACGCGATGCCAACGAGGATGAGCATGACGACGGTCGGGCTGATCTTCTTCTTGGTCATGAGCCACCAGCACAGCCACACGAAGAAGAAGTTCAGGGCCTTCGGGAAGATGCCGTCGAGCGTGTCCTGGAGGACGAACGCGCTGTCCTTCGTGAACGTGACCTGGAGCGCAGTCGTGATGTTGATCCACGTAGCCGCAACGGCACCGATGACCATGGTGCCGACCATGACGATGGAGCTACGGAGCGCCGCGGACTGCGGACCGACGAGTGCCTCGACGGCGGCGCCGCCCATGGTGTAGCCCTGGTTGTACGCATACTTCATGCCGAAGTACATCGCGACGTTCCAGGCGACGATGTAGAACAGGGGGCCGAGCACGGAGCCACCGGTGGAGAGACCGAGGGCGATGCCCAGGAGGATGGGGATGAACGTGCCGACGATGATGGAGTCGCCAAGGCCGGCAAGCGGTCCCATGAGGCCGGCGCGGATGCCATTGATGGTCTCGTCGTCCAGGGGCTCGCCGTTGGCGCGCGCCTCCTCGAGGCCTGCGGTCAGACCGACGACCAGCGTGCCGATCTGGGGCTCGGTGTTGAAGAACGTGGTGTAGGTCCTGAGGGAGTTCACCTTGTCCTCGTCGTTGTCATACAGCTCGTCGACCACGGGAAGCATTGCGGCGAGGTAGCCGAACGTCTGCATGTGCTCCTGCGAGAAGCAGGTAAGGTTGCCGTATGCCCAGTTGCGGAAGCTCTTCTTGAGCGTCGCTTGGGAAATCTTCTTCTTCTCAGCCATTAGATGTCCTCATCTTCCTCGTCGTCGTCAGCAGCAGCGGCAGCAGAGCCCTCGGCGATCGCGGGCCTGGCAGTCTTGACCTGCTGGATCTCGTAGTTGATAAGAGCGAAGAACACCGCGATCAGCGCGGACGCGATCAGGTTGCACTTCATGACGGCAGCGAGCGTGAAGCCGAAGCCGAAGACGACCCAGTCGAGCGGCTTGTTGATGACCTGCTTGCACAGGATCGCGACACCGACGGCGGGAAGGAGCGAGCCGACGGTGAACAGCGTCTTCATCGCGATGCCGTCCATGGGCAGGAACTCCTTCATGGCCTGGACCATGGGGGCGCCGGCGAGGCAGATCACGAACGTCGGGAGGAACGAGAACAGGATGTGACCGATCCAGGGCAGGACGAAGTCGACCATCGGAATGGTCTTCTTGATCTTCTCCCAGTTGCCGGACTCCATGGCCTTCCAACCAATGCCCTGCCAAACCAGGTTGATGGTCGCGGTGCCATAGAAGAGGACGGTTCCGAGGGTGCCGACTGCGGCGCCGAGCGAAGCGGCGAGGCCTGCGGCGGCGGCGGAGTTGGGGTCGAGGCCCTGCGCCTGGATGGCGAGGATGGACAGCGGGATGCCGATGTAGGTGACGGCACGAACGTCGGCGGAGACCGTTCCGCCCGGGGTCACGAGCGCGATGTAGACGAGCTGGATCGCCGCGCCGACGATGATGCCCAGCTGGACGTTGCCGAGGATGATGCCGACGACGAGACCGCCGACGAGGGGGCGTCCGAGGGTGTAGTTACCGATCGTGGTGCCGCCCATACCGGGAAGCGATGCCAGGCAGGCGAAGATGCCCAGCAAAGCGGCTTGGAACACGTTAATGGTCATGCGTGTCACTCTGCCCTTCGTGTCTAGGATGAACCCTTACTTAAGGTCGAACTGATCGCGGAACTTCGGCCACTCGCCGATGGACTTCTCCTTGATCAGCGCGAACTCCACGGTGTAACCAGCCTTCGTGATGTCCTCCAGGGCCTGTGCCTCCTCCTGGGTGATGGACTGGTTGTTGCCCAGCTTGACGGCGCCGGGACGGTCGTTGCACGGCCCGATGATGACGCGCTTGACGTCGGAGGGCACGAACTTGTTGTCGACGAGAATCTTCTTCATGTCGATGGGGTTCTTGGTGATGAGGAAGTACTTGGAGTCAGAATCGAGAACCTTCTGGGCCTTGGCGAGGAAGTGCTCCATCGTCCAGACGAAGATCTTCTTCTCGGGTGCGGCGCCCTTGTAGGCGGCCTTCAGCACCGGGTTGGTCGCGGCCGCATCGTTGACGGCGATGATGCCGTCGCACGGATACTCCAGGGACCACCTGGTTACCGTCTGGCCATGGATCATACGGTCATCTACGCGCACGAACGAAATCATACCTACTCTCCCCTTTCAAAACTTGCGTACAGTTCCCCCACAGGCCCCCGCAAGGGGGTCTGGTCGTGCCACTTTGGTAAGCGCAATCAGACGGTCAGGCCGTCAGCATGTCTGGCGAGAAGGACCTGCGACTATGGCAGGGGCACTTCTCCCCTAGGAAGTGGAAATTGGATTGAATGGCTAGAGGTCGTCCTCGTCGTCGTCCTCCACGGCGACCTTGAACTCCTGCAGGGCAGCCACGCCCTCGCTCACGACGTCGGCGGCAAGGGAGTCGTCGTCGGCCTCGGGGCTGAGCGCCGCCGTGAGGACGGCCGGCAGGTTCACGCCACCGAAGATGCGGGTCCTGGGCAGGAGCCCCGCCTCGGTGATGGCGTTGATGGCGTTGGTGAGGGGCGACCCACCGATGATGTCGCCGAAAAGGAACACGGAGTCGCCGTCGCCGATGACCGATATGGTCTGCTTCAGCTCTGCGACGTACTCGTCCGCACCCTCACCATCCTTGAGGGAGCAGCTGAGCACTTCTTCACGATCGCCAGCGAGCATCTTGAGGACGGAGTGGAGTCCCTGTGCAAACGTACCATGGCTGACGAGAACAAGATACCTCATTGCTATCCCTCTCAACTGGGGCAATGTGCCCTCATGGCACGTTAGTCCGCCCGCTCGACACATTCGATTATCACGGTCGACCAGTTTTGTGTAATACTGTTTTTGCCATAGTTTTATAATTTTTGCTTCATTCTCAAAATTGCACTAGACGGATAAAGTATGAATGTTTATGACAACGTTTCTGGTAACGTTTCCGATCCCACCCCGGACAGCCAGCATCCCGTGGCCCAGATCGTGCCCTTCCTGTGCCAGCTCTTCTATGGCTCTCACGGAATTCCGATTGCCGGCTGGTACGGAGAGGAGCGCATCTGCTGCGTCGGCCTTCCCGGCGACGTGATGCCCGATGCCCGCGTCCTGCCGATCGTGCGGGCACAGTCCAGGCCGTACACGACGTACTCCACCCCGGACGATGCGATGTACGGCTACGTGCGCGACATACCGCTGGGAATCGAGTTCATCATCGGCCCGACGTTTCCCCTGGGTCGAAGCGGTCTCGTGCTCGACCACTTCATGAACTTGTCGGACATCCCCACCAGCCGCCGCGAGGAGGTGGCACCCATCCTGGCCAGGATTCCGCGCTACACGTACCAGCGCTTCTGCGCGCTTTGCGGCTTCCTGTACCTCCAGGCAAACGCGATGGTACCCGGGGCGGAGGCACTCGTGGGTGCAACCGACTACGAAGCCATAAACGAGGTGCACCGCATGGCGTCGCAGCAGCGCGACAGCTTCAGCATCGAGCAGAGCATGCTCATCCGCAACGACATCACGCGCCTCGTGCGCGAGGGCGCCGTGGACGAGATCTGGACGGGCCTCGGCAGCCAGTCGTACCTCGACAACCTCGTGAACGAGCTCTCAACCACCATGGGCAGCGGCAACCTGCGCATGGCGAAGGACGAGTTCATCATCGACGCGACGGAGACGTTCCTCCATGGCGCCATACCCGGCGGGATCGGCCTGAAGCTCGGCCTGCAGATGCTGTCCGCCTACGTCGCCAAGTGCGAGGACGCGCAGTCCGAGGCAGAGGTAGCCACCCTCCTGAACGCGATGCTCATGGACGTCGCGACCGTGGTGAACGACGTGCGCACGCCCACGGGCATCGGCCCCGAGGTGCGCGAATGCATCAAGATGATCGCGGACGACCTGGCAAACGTCCCCACGATAGAGCAGATGTGCCACAGGATCGGCTGCAGCACGTCCTACCTCACGAAGCACTTCAAGAGGGAGACCGGCCTCACCATCAACCAGTACGTGCGCTACCGGCGCATGGACGAGGCAAAGCGCCTGCTGCGCTACACCAAGTACTCGCTGAGCGAGATAAGCGACCTCCTGGGATTTTCGAGCCAGCCCTACTTCGCGACCACGTTCAAGAACGAGACCGGCATCACGCCAAAGCAGTACCGGATCGCCGTGAGCAACCCGGACTACGAGGAGGACATCTAGCTAGAACAGGAGCATCCAGAGCGAGAAGAGCGCGCACACCGCCGTGACGCCCGCCCAGAACATGAGGCGCCTTCGGCAGTCCTCGCGCGCCATCACGAGGGCCTCCGGCGTGACGTACGGCTCGGCATGGCCGCACGTGCGGCACTGGGCCAGCTGGTCGTAGCCCACGTTGCCGATGGCGCCGGTGATGTCCCAGAAGCCGGGCTTCGCGGCCGCGGGGTCTGCGCCCTTCTCGCACAGGCGGACGTTCTTGCTGCCACACTCCGGGCACACACGCTCCGTGGGTCGCGCCGCACACACCTTGCGGTATCCAACAAGCGAGAGCGCGGCCAGCGCGGCGGAGGCGACGAGTCCCAGCAGGACGCCCCACATAAGCTGTGCGGACAGCACGACGAGCGTGACGATGGCGGCGATCACGATGAGGATGACGGGGAGCATGCGGCCTCCTGGGTAGGCGTGGGCTGGTTGCCGCGCGGGCGACATTGCCCATTATAGGGCCAGGGCCTACTCCCGGGCGAAGCTCAGGCGCACGTACGAGACGAAGCCCGCGACCTCCTCGCCCAAGTCCCCCTTGCGGTGCGCGATGTAGAGGCTCCGCTTGCACGCGGCGGACGGAATCTCGTACGACAGCAGGCGCCCCTCCCGCACGCGGTCGCGCACGGCGCGCTCGGAGACTATCGTGACGCCCAGGCCGCTCTCCACCAAGTTCTTTATGGTCTCCTGGTCGTTGATGCGCGCACCCACGTGCATCAACGACTCCTCAATCCCAAGGTCGTCCAGGATCCGGTCCACCACGGAGCGGCTCGCGCTGCCCTCGCGCCTGAGCAGGACGTTCCTCCTAAGGAGAAGGTCACGCACGCCTGCCGCGTCCGGCTCGTCCATGCGGTACTCGTCCGTGGCCGGCGTCACGAGCACCAACCGGTCCTGCGTGAACGACGTGCACAGCAGCGACTCCTCGTCCGCCGGCATGCCGATGAGCCCCACGTCGTACACGCCCTCGGTAAGCCCGCTCACAACGTCCCGCGAGTCCCCCTGATAGATATTGAAGCTCACGTTCGGGTGACTCTTGGAGTACCCGCTCAGGATCGAGGGCAGCACATAGGCCGAGGGTACGGAAGAGGCGCCAAGGTAGACGGTGTTCTTCTCGCGCGCGGTGCCCTCCTCCACCATGCGGTCGCGCATGGAGAGGATGCTCACGGCCTGGTCAAACACCTTCCTGCCCTTGGGCGTGAGCTCGACACGCTTGGACGTGCGCAGCACGAGCGGCACGCCAAGCTCCTCCTCGAGCATGCGGATGTGCGTAGAGACGGTGGGCTGGGACACGCCCAGCCTGGTCGCCGCCTTCGTGAAGCTCTCGTACCGGGCGACGGTTATGAGGGACTGCAGCTGCTTGAAATCCATGCTTGCCTACCAATCTAGTCTTGATCGGCCGCGATGCGGCCATCATAGCGCACGCTGAGGGCGACCCACTCGGGGCGAATCTCCCAGAGCCCTGCCTGCACGAAGCGCCTTCGCCATCGAGACCATAGTCGCAATCCATGAGTGCGATAGGCTCATTGAGAAATTCTATCGCGATTAGATTCTTGAAGTATTATCACGTTCAGTCAATAATTCCTACGCTAAACGGAACTCAGTTCTTGGTATAGTGGCTCTCAGCATCCAGACTATTAGATATTTGAATGTGTATAAGCGATTCGCAGACAGACGTACCTCAACTGTGTCAGACGGAGGAGGCGCCTTGGGAAGGTCAAAATACACAGAGGAGGAGCGCACGGCGATCGCCGCATCGTTCATTAACGCGACAAGAGAACTCATTGACGAGTCCGGGATCGATGCGGTCTCGATCAGGAAGGTCGCGAACAAGGTCGGTTGCAGCAGCGCGATGCTCTACCTGTACTTTGCGGACCTTGACGAGCTCCTGACCCTCGCTGCCGTCAGCTACCTGGAGGACTACTGCAAGGATCTCGTGTTGAAGGTCGACGAGAACGAGGACGAGGAGTCCAGGTACTATCGCACCTGGGAGGTGTTCTGCCGTCACACGTTCAGGCACCCCCTCGTCTTCAAGCGGCTCTTCTTCGAGGGTGACACCTCGCGGCTCGACGAGCTCGTGAAGGAGTACTACACCATCTATCCCAGGCAGCTGAGCAACATCAGCGGCAGCGTCCTGAAGATGGTCCTCTCCGGCGACCTGGCGGCCCGCAACATGACCGTCCTGGAGCCCTACGCCAAGAAGCTCGGCTACTCGCAGGACAAGACGGCCCTCTTGAACGACGTCACCATAAGCTACTTCCGCACCTGCCTTGAGAGGGCAGAGCCGCTTGACGACGAGAAGGACCGCGACGCGCTAAGAGAGAAGTTCATGAGAGGGCTCAGGTTCCTGACGCACCACAGCGCGGATAGGTAGCGAAGGCACGCCGAGAAGAGCAGGGACCCCGTGGCGCAACGTTGCCGCGGGGTCCCTTTTCTGCCTTTCTAGCTCGCAATCGCCTGGATGGCGTCCGCGGCAGCGTCCACGTCTTCCTCCGTATTGAACCACCCGAAGCTGAAGCGCACGACGCCCTGCTCCCTTGTGCCAAGTGCCTCGTGCATGCGCGGAGCGCAATGGGCGCCAGGACGCGTCGCGATGTCGTAGGTGGTCGCGAGCTCGTCCGACACCGCCGCGGAGTCGTAGTCCCTCACGTTGAGCGCAACGATGGCCGCCCGCTGCGGCACGGGATCCCGCACGACGTCCCCGTACAGGGTCACGCCCTCCACGTCACGCACCCGCTCAAGGAACCGGAGCATCAGCGCGCGCTCGTGGGACGCTATCACGTCCATTCCCGTTCGCTCGATGAAGTCGAGCGCTGCCGAGAGGCCGGCTATGCCGTGCGAGTTCAGCGTGCCCGCCTCGAGGCGCGTCGGGTATGCCTCGGGCTGCGTGTGCAGATACGAGAGAACGCCCGTGCCGCCCACCTTCCACGGCCTGATCTCGACGCCCTCCGCGACGCACAGCCCGCCCGTGCCCTGTGGCCCCATGAGCCCCTTGTGGCCCGTGAAGCACAGGACGCCGATGCCGGCGGACTCCATGTCTATGGGCACGGTGCCGGCAGTCTGGGACGCGTCGACGACAAGCACCAGTCCCCTCTCGCGGCAGAACCTCCCGATGCGCTCGATGTCCACGAGGTTGCCCGTGACGTTCGAGGCGTGGTTCACGACGACGAGGCGCGTGTTTCTCCTTACGAGACGAGCGAAGGCACCGTAGTCGAGCACGCCCTCCCTGTTCGCGGGGACGAAGTCGACCTCGACGTCACGCTCCGCCTGCAGGCGGTAGAGCGGCCTCAGCACGGAGTTGTGCTCGAGATCTGTCGATATGACGTGGTCGCCGGGGTTGGCAAGACCCATGAGGGCGATGTTGAGTGCCTCGGTCGAGTTCGCGGCGAAGCACACGCGCTGCGGGTCCGACACGCCGAATAGGCTCGCGAGCTGCCTGCGGCAGACGAAGTCTGTGCGCGAGGCCGCAAGGGACTCTGCGTGGGCACCGCGCGAGGCGTTGCCCATGGACGTGAGGGCGCGTGCCACGGCGTCCACGACCTCGGGCGGACGCATCATGCTCGTGGCGGCGTTGTCAAGGTAGATCATGTTGCGACCCAGCCTATCCTGTTGCGGACGCACCTATATGGTGACGAGGTACGTCCTGTCGTATGCGATCCCCGCGTCGTCGAGGGCCTTCGTGAGGGCCTCCTCGTCCTTTGGGTCCGCCTTCCACGAGAGGCCACAGCCCTCCGAGATCTCCCTGGGAAGGGGGATGATGCGTCCCGGAAGGCCACGCTCCTGAAAGCACGCTTCCGCGGCCATGGCCGCGGAGGTGGACGAGAACGCAATGACGCACGCGGGCTTCTTCCTCAGAGGCATGCGGACCTACGGACGCACGACGAGGGACGCGTTGTTGAGCGTCTCCGCGATCGAGTACATGTTCGTGACCTCGCCGACCTTCAGGGTGTCTGCGATGCCGTAGTGATTCAGGCAGGTGCCGCAGGTCATGATCTTGACGCCGGCCTCCTGCAGCCCCTCGAGGTCCTCGAGGCAGGGCGAGCCCTCGCACGTCAGCTTTGCGCCGCCGTTGTAGAACAGGATGGTCTGCGGCAGCTCCTCGAGCTGCGTGAGCGCGAACACGTACGCCTTCATCAGCTGGCGGCCGAGCTGCTCGTCGCCCTCGCCCATCTTGTCGGAGGTGATCTGCACCACGACGTTGCGCACGGGGGCGACGCCGCACGAGGCGCCCTCGCCGGAGGCAGAGCCCTTCAGCCCATCCTCGCCCACCACAAAGGTGAGGTCGTACACGTCGTCGTGGGCCGCGACCTCGACGGACGCGCCCTTCTCGGCAGCCATGTTCTTGAGGTTCGAGACCGCGGTCTCGTTGTCTACCGTCGTCACGACCGTTCCGGCCCCGCCAAGCTCCTCCAGCGCCTTGATGGTCATGACCACGGGCAGCGGGCAGGCCTTGCCGCGCGCATCGATCCTCACAACTTCCTCGCTCATGGCAAACGCTCCTCTCTTTAGGCCGACGCATCCTCTGGCGTCGGCGGCTTGCATGCATATCTACCAATACTAATGCCCATGCGGGCACGAGCGACGACTCCTAGCCTAGTCCTGCGGACGCCTGAGCACAACGCGGGCGTCTCCCACCAGACGCGTGTAACCGGCGCGGTCATAGGAGTCCAGGAAGAGCCCCGCGAACTTGCGGGACGCCCCGATCCTGTCCCTGAACTGCGCGATGGTGACCGGCTCGCCGGAGGCCGCCATCTGCATGAACGTATCGAGCCCGCGCCTCCACACCTTGGCGGAGGCCATTGTGGTGGGCGTGAGCGACACGATCTCGCCGTCGGCGCGCATCCTGTCGAGCACGGGGGCAAGCGCGGGCTCCCCGCCGCCGACGCGCGCCACGAGCTCGTCCGTCTCGAGCGGCTCGAATCCCGCCTCCTCCACGGCCGCGACAACGGAGTCGTGCAGGCGCAGCTGCTCGGGCGAGAGCGTCGCCTCGAAGTCGGGAAGCCTCGCGAGGCGGCCGTCCACCACGAGGCGCCCGCGTGCCTCGAGCAGCCCCACAAGTGCGTCCGCACGCTCAGGACTAGACGAGAAGAGCCTCGTCCTCAGGGCCCCCAGCCCCATGCCGCGCTCGAGCGCATGCTGCTCGTGGTATTCCGCCAGCACGGCGCGGGCGTCGTCCTCAAGGCGCCCAAGCACGTCGGCGGCCACGTACGCGTCGCCCGCCGCCTGCACGAGCCCCCGCCCGCACAGGGCGGAAAGCGACGTCGCGCACTCCTTCGGAGAGAGGTTCTCCGCGACCTCGAGCTCCGGCGCCGTGGCGCAGCGCACGCCCGCATCGCGCACCCGCTGGAGCAGGCGCTCTTCTCGACTGCCGTTAAGCGCGCGCAGCCGCCGGAGCACGGGCTCGCTGTTGCGCCGCGCCCTGCCGGGGGCGATGTCCAAGATCGTGCCACCGCCGATGGTGACGACGGGCGAGAAGAACCTGATGATGAACCTGTCGTGGTTGCGCGCGGTGACGGGGCGGTCGAACACGAGCTGCGCAAAGCCGTCCTCGCCAGGCGGCAGCGCGTCCGCGTCGAGCAGGCGCACGCGGCACATCAGCTCCCCCGTGCCCGTGTAGAAGTGGACGCGTGAGGAGTTTCGCACGTCAAACGGCGAGTCGCCGGAGACCACCACGTGCGTAAGGAGCCTGTCCGCCTGCCGCAGCGTGCCGGGCTTCGCCACGATGCACCCGCGGCTCACCTCCTTGCGCTCCACGCCCTGCAGGTTCGCGGCGACGCGCATGCCGGCCGACATGCTCTCGGCGGCCTCGTTGTGGTTCTGGAGCGAGCGGATGCGCGTGAGCTTGCGCTGCGGGTAGACCTCCACCTCGTCGCCCACGCTCACCGTGCCATCCACGAGCGTGCCCGTGACGACGGTGCCAAACCCCTTGATCGTGAACGCGCGGTCCACGGGCAGCCTGCAGGCCCTGTCCTCGTTTCTGGGCCGCACCTGCTCCACCAGGTCCGCGATGCGCTGCTTCAGCAGGTCGATGCCCTCCCCCGTGACGGCCGAGACCCTCACGACGGGTGCATCCTGCAGGAAGGTGCCCTCGACGTGGTCCAGGATGTCCGCCTCGACCATGTCGGCCCAGTCCGCCCCTACCGCGTCGCACTTCGTCATCACGATGATGCCGCGCTCCACGCCCAGAAGGCCCAGGATGTCCAGGTGCTCCTGCGTCTGGGGCATGAAACCCTCGTCAGACGCCACGACGAGAAGGACCACGTCTATGCCCGTGGCGCCAGCGATCATGTTCTTCACGAGCGCCTCGTGGCCCGGGACGTCGATGATGGACGCCCTCTGGCCGTTTGGCAGCGTCAGCTGCGCAAAGCCTATGTCGACCGTGATGCTGCGCTCGCGCTCCTCCTTGAGGCGGTCGGTGTTCGTGCCGGTCAGCGCGCGCGTGAGCCACGTCTTGCCGTGGTCGACGTGGCCCGCCGTCCCTATCACGACGTGCTTCATACCGCGCCTCCCCGCCCGGTGCGGCCGCGCACCACGGCGCCGAGCGCCGTGCGCACGAGCTTTTCGTCGCCGTCTTGCAGCGTGCGCCCGGACAGAAGGACCGCGTCGTCGCGCACGCGCGTTATGACGGGGACCGTCTGCGCCCTGAGCCCGCGCTCAAGCTCGTCGGCCGAAAGGCCGTCGACGCGAAGCGACAGCGCCGCGCCCGGAAGCTCCACGCCCGGGAGCGAGCCGCCACCCGCCTCGTCCTTTACCTCGACCACGTCAAACCACTCCGCGGGAAACTCCTCCTCCAGGCACGCGCGCACGCGCACGACGCGCTCGCGGCACTCCGGGCGCCCAAGCGAGAGCATGTGCAGCGTCGGGACCTCCTCGATTGCGCGCGCGGGGTTCAGACAGGTCTGGAACGTCATCTCCAGGGCCGCGAGCGAGAGCTTGTCGACCCTGAGCATGCGGCACAGCTGGTTGCGCTTGATCTTCTCGACCAGGTCCCTCCTGCCCACGATGATGCCCGCCTGTGCGGAACCCACCAGCTTGTCGCCAGAGAAGCTCACGACGTCGGCCCCCTCCTCGAGGGCAGCGCGCACCGAGAGCGCGGACGGTATGCCCACGCTGACGGGCGGGACGAGAAGAGCCGCTCCGGCATCGTAGATCACCAGGGGACGCGGGTCCTGCGCCGCCGCGATGCGCGCAAGCTCCGGCACCGAGACGGACTCCGTAAAGCCACGCATCACGAAGTTGCTGGTGTGGACCTTCAGGAGCGTCGTCGCCCCGCCGTCACGGATCGCGTCCTCGTAGTCGCGCACGTGGGTCTTGTTCGTCGTGCCCACCTCGATAAGGCGGGCGCCGCTGCGCGCCATGATGTCCGGCACCCTGAACGAGCCGCCGATCTCCACGAGCTCGCCGCGCGATATCGCGACGGCCTCCCCCTTGCACAGGGTGTCCAGTACCAGGAAGACGGCTCCGGCGTTGTTGTTGACGACGCACGCGGCCTCCGCGCCCGTGAGCTCGCAGATAAGCTCCTCCACGTGCGCGTAGCGACTTCCGCGCCGGCCCTGCTCGAGGTTGTACTCGAGGTTGCAGTAGCCGCGCGCCACCTGCGCCACGTGATTGGACACCGCCTCGCCTAGCGGCGCGCGTCCCAGGTTCGTGTGCAGCACGATGCCCGTGGCGTTCACGACGCGCTTCAGGTGGAAGCGGCCGCGGCGCGACAGCCGGGACGCAACGTCTTCCGCCGCCTGGGCCGCGTCCGGCACGGACTGTGCCCTACCCGCGAGGACGTCCGCCCTCAGGTCGTCAACCCAAGACCTCGCAAACGAGCGAACCTGCTCGTAGGGCATGGTGTCGCACAGGCGCGCAAGCGCGTCCTGGGCAAGCAGCACGTCAATCTTGGGAATCCTGCGAAGCAGCTCCCTGTCCGCCACGGCTCCTCCTATCAAAAAAAGCGCCCGGTCGCTCTGACCGGGCGCCCGTCGACGCTGGCGGGAGCAGGTGGGAATCGAACCCACCCGAGCAGCCTCCTGCTCATACTGGTTTTGAAGACCAGAGGGCGCACCAGTCACCCTTCTACTCCCAAAGAGAGGGTACGCACTCAACCTCTTGACATTTATATCATCGCGATTACCTTACTTGTCAATAGGATAATCTAATAATAGGCGAGCGGTCAGGGCGTCCCACGAAAGGGCTGAAACGTCGCATCCGCAACAATCTGACGCCAACGCCTCGCGCATCGCCGCCGCAAGGCGTCCCTCGAAAGCAGGCAGGTCGTCCTCGCACGGCTCGTCCGTGTTCCGTATGCGCGGCGGCCTCACCCACCACACGGGAGCATCCGGCACGTTGCTCTGCACCCACGGCCTGATGCCCGGGAGGTCTGTCACGACCGCCTTGCACCCCGACGCGAGCGCCTCGATCACCACCAGAGGCAGTCCCTCGTAGAACGAGGGTAGCACGAACAGCTCCGCCCGGCGGTACTCCACCGCCAGGTCCGCCTGGCTCAGCCTCCCCAGCAGCTCGACGTGCCACGGGCACTCGTCCACAAGGCGCCGTATTGCCTCGAACTCCGCGTCGTCTCCCCTGCCCCCGGCAAAGCGCAGGTCAAGGCCGCGGCCGTCCATGGCCGCATACGCCCTCAGCAGCGACTCGACGCCCTTCTTCCTCCAGATCTTCCCGGCGTACACGATCCTGCCGGGCTTTCTGGGGGTGTCCGCGCCCGCGTGGAACACGCGGGCGTTGTAGCCGGTGCCCAGCACCCTCACGCGTTCCGGCGTCACGCCCAGCTGCTCCACGATCTGCTCGCGCTGGGCGCCGTGCAGAGCGTACACGCAGTCCAACCTCCGCACCGCCCGCGCGATGCGCTCGCGCTCAAGCCCGTGCTGCGCAAGCTGGCGCAGGCAGGTGGAATGGCAGATGGCGACCACGGGACGGTCGTCCACCAGCTCGCGCACGAGCGCGGTCACCACGTACAGATGGTGACAGATCACGAGGTCTGGGTCGAACTCCTCCACCGCCTCGCGTATCACGCGAGAAAAGCTGTCCTCGAAGGCCGCGAGCATGTCCGGGGTCAGATCCCGGTAGCGTGTCGCGGCATACGGCATCGTGTCCGACATGCCGCACACGTGAAACGGCAGCCCCGGCGTGTCGAAGCGCACCGCGAACACGTGCGCCTCGCCAGGCAGGCTCCTCACCTCGTCGTCCGCGGCAAGGCCGCACACGACCGCCGCCTCGTGGCCAAGCGCCACCTCGCTTCGTACCATCTCGGCAAGGTAGACGCCGCTGCCCGTGGCATCGGGCTTCTGGGCCGTCACGTTCAGAATGCGCATGGCCTCGACCCTCGCCTAGCTCAGGCGCACGCTGGCGCCGTCGAACGACGTCAGCTCGCCCACGACCGCGCCGCGGATGCCCTGCATGGCCAGGCGGTCGACCAGGAGGTTCGCGTCCTTCTCGGGCAGCGCGTACAGCAGCCCGCCCGACGTCTGCGGGTCAAACATGAGGTCGCGCATGCCGTTGGGCATGCCGTCCGGCCAGACGACCCTCCCCTGGAAGTACTGCCTGTTGCGGGCGGTCCCGCCGGGCTGGATGCCCATGCTGCACATCTCGAGCGCATGCGGCAGCACGGGAACGCGAGACGTGTCAAGGCGCGCCGTAAGCCCCGCGCCCTCCGCCATCTCGCACAGGTGTCCCGCGAGTCCGAAGCCCGTGACGTCGGTGCACGCGTGCAGCTCAAGCCCGCGCGCCGCCTCGGCGGCACCCTTGTTGAGCGTGGCCATGTTCCTGATCACGCGCTTCTCCACGGCAGGGTCGCTCACCACGTCCGCCTTGATGGCGGTGTTCAGGGCACCGGTGCCGATCTCCTTCGTGAGAACGAGAAGATCGCCCACCTTGCCCGCGGCGTTCGCCAGGATGTCCTCGGGCCTGGCAAAGCCCGTAACGCACATGCCATACTTGGGCTCGTCATCCGTGATGGTATGACCGCCCGCGATGGTGCAGCCCGCCTCGAGCGCCTTGTTCGCGCCGCCCGCGAGTATCTCTCCCGCAACTTCGACGTCCAGGCAGTTCGGGAAGCAGAGCAGGTTCATGGCCATGGTCGGCGTGCCGCCCATGGCCCAGACGTCGCTCAGGGCGTTCGCTGCGGCAATCTGGCCAAACGTGTAAGGGTCATCGACCATCGGCGGGAAGAAGTCGACGGTATTGATAATCACCAGGTCGTCGGAGACCTTGTAGACGCACGCGTCATCGGACGTGTCATAGCCGATGAGCATGCGCGGATCCTTCTTGTTAGGCAAGTCGCGCAAAACTTGCGCGAGGGCACCAGGTGCCAGCTTGGCCGCTCAACCGGCGGCCTTTGTCATCTTCGTAAGTTCGATCTTCTTTGCGCTCACGTCTGGCGCCCCCCTCCATCATGTTGCATACGATAAATATATCGTGATTAGTAATACCAATCAACAAAGTGGAAGACACCTCCATGAAGTGTCTTCCACCTGATAGTACACCTTCTTCTCAGAGGGCTACCCTATGTAACCCGCGCCCTTCAGCAGCTCGCGAGCCTTGGCCTCGTTCACCTGCGGGGCGAGGTTCTCGAGCATGTGCTCGGCGGAGAGGTTGTTGCCTATCTCGTGCGAGCGCTTGCAGCAGCAAACCAGCTTGCCGTCGAGGTAAAGGCCGAGTGCGCCCTCGTCCTCGATGAGGGAGCTGACCTTCTCGGTACTCACGCCGTCCTTGACGCGTGACATGACACCCTCGCCGATAATCTGCCTTCTATCAAGCGTCCTCACTTCAAGCTCTTCTCCGCACGTATAAAATGTAATCTCGTTCATTAATCGTGGTTACCGTACCCGTACCTTCGCGGGCGGCACTGCCCTACCCTCATGAAATGGAATTAGAATGGCTCACTTTATCGGCATCGACATTGGGTCCACCGCCACTAAGGTCGTCGTCATCGGCCACGATCGCGAAATCGAGCGTTCACTGCTCCTGCCGACTGGCTTCAGCAGTGTCGAGACCGCCAACAAGGTCAGGGAGAAGCTCCTTGATTACGGCTATGACGTGGAGAACGAGGACACGTATGTCGTAGCGACGGGTTATGGACGCGTTGCCGTTCCCTACGCAGACAAGACGGTGACCGAAATCACCTGCCACGGACTGGGCGCCGCAAGCCTTTTCCAGGACAAGGGAACCGTAATCGACGTCGGAGGACAAGACACCAAGGTCATCGTCCTCGAGAATGGTCGCGTCGTAAAGTTTCTCATGAACGACAAGTGCGCTGCCGGAACGGGGCGTTTCCTCGAGGTGATGTCTGACCGGCTTGGCATTACGCAAGACGAGCTATCCGAGCTGGCGTCCAGGGGCAAGGAGACGAAGATCTCGAGCATGTGCACGGTCTTTGCGGAATCAGAGGTTATTTCACTCGTGGGTCGCAACGAGCCCCGGGAAAACATCGCGAATGGCGTTATCGAGTCCGTCGTCAACAGGGTGTGTTCGCTTGCTCAGCAGGGAGCGGGAGCACCGTACTTCCTAACGGGCGGGCTCTGTGAGAACGACTACATCGTGGGCCGGCTTTCTCAGCACCTTGGGTCGAGGGTTACGACTTGCCCCGAGGCCAGATATGCAGGCGCGTTAGGAGCCGCCATCAACGCACGAAAGCAATTCTCGCAGACGGGAGATGCCCGAACGGAACAAAGCTAAAAAGGGAGTCTGACATACGTGCCGCCCTCAAAACCGACGAGTGCCACACGAGGGGGATGGACGCCATC
The DNA here is from genome assembly GCF_900105025.1 of Parafannyhessea umbonata. Taxonomy (GTDB): domain Bacteria; phylum Actinomycetota; class Coriobacteriia; order Coriobacteriales; family Atopobiaceae; genus Parafannyhessea; species Parafannyhessea umbonata. The sequence continues at coordinate 1,571,630 of NZ_LT629759.1, forward strand.
GTCGGCGTATGCCTCTCAAATACCTCCCGGAATCCAATGGAGGTGCTCGAGGAGCTGACGAGCCAGCCCTTCTGCCACATGCATGGTCCGGAGCATCACACCATCGTGGGAGCCGCATTGCTCACTGCCCATCGCAACGCCGGGGAAAGATTGACCTGTCCGACGCGCTAGACACGACGCTGCTTCGGGGAAGGCAGGTTCCCGGAGGGATATGTGGGATGCGGGGCAGTTGCGGGGCCGCAATCAGTGCGGGAATATTCGTGTCGATAGTTACCAAATCCACTCCGCTTGAAAGCGATGCGCTTGGCCTCGCCAACACCATGACCTCAAGGGCGCTTGCGAGAATAGGCGAAGTGGGCGGACCACATACGCCACCCAGACCGTAAGTCCCGCCGAATAGAGGATGAAGGCAAGCAGGGGGCAGATATGTCCCCTGCTCTTTGTAGTCGGTTGGACGGCGACGCCCTAGAGCATCTCGATGAAGGCCGATATGCGAGTGGACAGCTGCCCCGTGTCGCCCGTGGAGTAGTCTGTATTCAACTTGAGGTAGGGAACCCCCATCTCGTTGCAGGCGCGTTCCACGAGACTGGCCTCCACGTCGAAGGTGTGGCATCCCGTAAGCACGTTGTCTATCACCCCGTCGACCTCGTACTTCTTGACCATCTCTCTCAAGTCCTCGAACCGGCCGGCGTTCGGCGTCATGACGGAGCAGTTTATCCTGAGGTACCGGTCGGATATCGCCCTGAGGATGTCTGGCGCCTCCGGGTCGATCATCATCCGGTTCGTGCGCTCGCCCGTGCAATCGTCGAGGCACACGATCGACCCGCCGTTGCTCTCTACGGTCTCGCCGACCTTCTTCGTCAGGCCCCCGGAGGGACAGCCGGTGAAGAGAATCCGCTTTGCCGAAGGCGAGACCGGCCTTGCGCCGTCCTCGTACGCCTTTCTATACTCGGTGACCTGGCTTTCGATCCTCTGCGCGAACTCGATTGGGTCGAAGAAGAACGTGCCCGACAGGAGCGTGCTCATTATCTCCGTCCCCCTTGCCATCGCCGGACGTGATGCCTGCAGGGCGGCCAGGTCAAGGCGCGCCTGACGAAGGCGATTGCGGACTCGCACCGCGTCGCGAAGCTTTTCATCCGTGATGCGAACGTCAAACAGGCTCTCTAGGTGCTCCTTGAAAAGGCGGACCTCCTCGTACCAGGCATCGAACTCGTACGGTCGGTCATGCCCGTTGGGTAGCCTGAGCACATACGTCGGCTTGGTATCGTTCAGGAGCTCGAACATCTTCTTCTTGCCGTCGCAGGTGGTCTCCCCCACGATCAGATCGCTGAAGTACGTGTACGGGCACTTCTCGGTGATGGCAAACCCAAAGGTCGACTTGATGAGCGGACAGAGGCCGCGAGGCAGGACGGCCTCCGCCGCACTCACGGTCTCGTCGCTCGTACCGCAGAGCCCCACCGCCGCGACCCCCGCCGCGTCAATTACCTCCAGGGGTGCGTAGGAGCACAGGTAGCCAGCTATTCTCCCACCAGACTGCTTGTACTCCTTCACCTTCAGGAAGTTGGCCTTCCGAACGTCGTTGTACGCATCGAAAGACCTGGGCAGCTCATGAGCCATTGCTTCATAACCGTTCACTTGACGTGGGTCCCTTCTCCCGCTGATGAGGTTTAGCCTCACGCGCGCCCGCGCGAGCGACGACGTGAGCACAAGGCCCGTCATGGCGCCACGGCCAGGGGCCCTATACGAACCCCTGGCCGCAGCTCGATCAAACAGGCGACTCTATCTGGTCAAAATGCCAATACGAGGCTAGATCATCTCCACGAACGCCTCGACGCGCGTGCTCAGCTGGCCCGCGTCCTCGTTGGAGTAGTCCGTCGAGATGTGCATGTACGGTATGCCGGCCTCCTTGGCGGCCTTCTCGAGCGTGAAGGACTCCATGTCGTACAGGGTGCAGAACTGCAACGAGCAATCGATGATGCCGTCCGCATGCAGCTCCTTCGCCAGACGCATAACGTCCTCGATGCGCCCGGGGTTCGGGGTGAAGATGGCGCAGTTGATGTTGAAGTAGCGCTCCGCGATCGCGTCGAGCATCTCGTCGACGGTCTTTCCGGACTCGTCCACCAGGTCCTTGTAATAGCGGTAGCCCGTGCAGCACTCCTCCCCCACTATGACGGCACCTGCCTTCTCGATGAGCGAGAAGAGCTTCCAGAACGGCACTGCCATGGGCGTGCCGGTGTAGAGGATGCGCTTCGTGCCCTTCGGTGCGACGCCGACGCCGTCACGTACGCGCTGCTCGCACTCGTCTGCCATGGCGTTGATGGCACCCGTAAGACGCTCGGCGTCGTCCATGAACGCAGCCTGGACGGTAAGGAGGCTGTCGCGACCGCTGATTGGCACTGGGTCCGCGGCACGGGTCGCCGAGAGCCTCTGGAGGGCGCGGCGCTTGTCGTTCGTGACCCTGATGGCCTCCTTCAGGGACTCTGCCGTGATCTTGGTGCCGGTCTCCTGCTCCACGCGCTCGGCAAGCCTGCGGATCTCCGCCTTCCAGTTCGCCATGGTGCCATCGTTCTTGACGTTAGGCACGTCCATGATGTGCATCGGCTTCTGGGTGCCAAAGTACTCGTAGGCCTTCTTCTTGCCGTCGCAGGTGTTCTCGCCCACCACCAGGTCGCTGGACTCGATGTACGGGCACACCTTGCCGAGCTTGAACCCCGTGAAGCTCTTGATGAGCGGGCAGGTGTTGCGCGGCAGGTGCTCCTCGACCTTGTCGGTCGCCCAGTCGGCGCCAGAGCAGAGCCCCACGGGGATTCCGTTCGCCGCGCGCACGATCTCCTCGGGAACGTACAGGCAGAATGACCCGACGACCTTCTGCCCGTCAGACGCCTTGTGGTCCACCATCTCCTTGATGCGCCCGGAGTGGATGTTCATGACCACGTTGTCCAGGTACTCCGTGCTCTTTGGACGGTTCTCCTGCGTCAGGAAGACGTCCTGGTACATGCCGCCCACGGCCGCGAGCAGCCCGTCGTGGGCCTCGACGTCCATGCCGAGGTCCTTCCACATAGGGTGATAGTCGATCTCTTCCGCCATCGTTCTTCTCCTTTTGCTTGCGAAACTGCCTAAAAATCCCCTCTTGGACCCATCGGGCATGACCCACCGGGCGCCGCCCATCAAGCCAGCTCAAACCGGTGGTTGCCCATCCGCCTGCGGGATTTCATCCAACTCGGTAATGTTATCGCGTTAATTTAAGATGGCATAATCTAATCCATAAGCGGCAGCAATGGGCACGCAGGCGCGGAGGACGAGAGGGGCACCCACGCGCTTGTCGTGGAGTGCCCCTCTCTTTGGCCTCTTGGCTCAGAGACGCTCAAATGTTCGTGCCCGACGTGCGGACGCTACTTGTTGTCAGCCTGGAAGGCAACGCTGTAGGTGAAGTTCGCGGGATCGTAGTAGTCCACCGCGTCGCCATCGACCTCGGCGTAAGGATAGCCAAAGTAGTTGAGGGCGGGACCGGACTGCGCGGGGTTCAGCGTGACGTCGCGACCTTCGGAGAGCTGGACGCGCTCAGAGTCATAGCCTCCCCAGTAGTACTCGGCCTTCTCCTTGGTCTCGGCCTGGTCCTTGGTCCAACCGTTCTTGAGGACGGCCTTCAGGACGTCAGCGGGATCGGCGGCGACCCAGCCGGTGCCCTTGAGGTAGAACTCGGCCCAGCAGTGCTGGTTCTTGGTGATGTCTGCGTCGTTCATGCGGATGCCAAACTGCTCGCGAGCAGGGATGCCCACGGCGCGGCAGAGACCGACGAACACGGAGTTGATGTCGGTGCACTTGCCACCCTTCGTGGAGAGCAGCGCGCAGACGTCGCCCTTGCCGCAGCCTGCAACGGACTCGTCGCGGTTCATGTTGGCGATGATCCAGTCGTAGATGGCGCGTGCCTTCTCAAGATCGGTCTTCTTGCCCTTGACGATCTTGTTGGCGGCATCCTTCACCTGGTCGTTCACGGGAACGAGCTTGGAGCCCTTCAGAGCCTCCTTCGCGTCCTTCGGCAGCTTGGCGCCGTCGTCCTCCTTCAGCTTCGGGCGCGTGACCTCCTCGCGGGTGGCGTGGAACGAAAGGTCGGCCTTGCGCGTGGAGGGGTCAGCATCCGAAGCCCACTCGATGTAGAGCATCTTGTTGCCAAAGGAGTCCTTGTTGATCTTGGCGGTCTTCGCACCAGGGGCGTTGAACTTGACGTCCGTGACCTTCTGATAGTCGTAGTCCTGAGCGACGGGCAGCCACACGCGGACCACCTTGCCAGCGTCGTACTTGCTCATGTCGACGGTGGTGGTGACGGTGCCGGAGGTCGTGTTGACCTTCTCCGCCTTCGCGGCAACCGTGGCCTTGGAGGAGCTGCTCGAGTCGTCCCCCTTCTTGTCCGCGGTCTTGCCGCAGCCGACGCACGCCGCGATGGCAAGCGCCGAGACGCCCATGATCGCAGCAACCCTCATCGGGCTCTTCGTCTTCTTCATTTCCTCTCCTTACCTTGCTACAGACACTGTTTGGCAACTCTCTATGACACGTCCCTCTCGGAACGTTCAAAGCATGAACATGCGTCGTCCCTATTTGCGCGCAGAACGACATGCGCGAGCACTGGCGAGAAAAGCTACTCCGCGATCTCCGAGATCAGGCTCTCCAGCGTCTTCACGTCGATCGCGCCAACGCGGACCTTGTGGAGGTCGCCCTCCTTCGTGATGAAGACCGACGTCGGGAATCCCGACACGCCGATGTAGTTGCTGAGCGAGCCGTTCGTGTCCATGAGGACGGGAATCTGCACGTCGTTCTCCTTCGCCCACTTCACGAAGTCCTCGGGGCTCCTCTCTCCATAGAAGCCCGGCACCACCACGGACACGACCTTCACGTCGCCCTTCTTCTCGTGCTCCTTGTAGACCTTGGTCAGCTGCCCAAGGTCCTGCACGCAGCTCGTGCACCAGCTGCCCCAGAACTCGAAGTAGACGGGCTCGCCCTTGTAGTCGCTCAGGCGCACCTTGTTGCCGTCAAGATCGGTCAGGACCACGTTCTTCCACGCGGTCGAAACGTCGCTCACGTCGGCATCTCCCGCCTTCGCGGTTCCCTGGGCGTCTGCCACAAGGGCCGCGTCATCCTGGGCGCTCTGCACCCGTGCGGCCTTGTTCGCGTTCACAAGGCCGGTGACCTGGTTCAGGATCATCCACAGGCCCATGACGGCAATCAGGGCGCCACCTATCTTCTGGATGACGGGGGTGTACTTGTTGAGCTTGCGCAAGTGCCTCAGGGCAAAGTCGGACGCAAGCGTGATGACCACAAACGGGATGCACATGCCCAGCGAGTACGTCAACAGCAGCGCGCCACCTGCGGCGACGTTGCCCTGGTCGGCGGCAAGCGCGAGGATGCTTCCCAGGATGGGGCCGACGCACGGGGTCCAGCCAAACGAGAACGCAAGACCAAGCACAAACGCACTCGCAACGCCCTTTACCTTGATGTTCGTCATGTTCGCGCGACGCTCGCGCATCAGGAACGGAATGCGCAGAACACCGGCAAGGTACAGGCCGAACACGAAGATCAAGAGGCCGAGCGCGATGTTCACGTACGGGTTGCTGGTGACCGCACCAAACGATGCCGCCCCAAGCCCCAGCATCACGAACACGAACGAGATGCCAAGCACAAACGCGACCGTGTTGGCCACGCGCTTGCCCAGCGACATGGACTCGCCGGCGTCAGTGGTGAGTATTCCCACGTAGACGGGCAGAAGCGGAAGCACGCAGGGCGAGAAGAACGAAAGTAGGCCGGCTGCGGCGGCAGAGGCGAACGCACCAAATCCCAAGGGCAGCTCCTAACGGGGTCACAAACGATTTACGTTGGGGGCACGCAGGCTGGTTCTTCTCCCCCATTAATTAAGGTTTCGTTATATTATCGTGTTCATATTATATTTGCAACAAATATTTTGGGAGTCTGTCAGGTACATATATCTTTCCCAACGCGCCCGTCATCGACAGGCTCGCACGAAAGCCACCTCTTGTCGCGCCCGCGTCGCTCTCCCACTACGACCGCCGCGGCCACGGCGCCATTTCGGCAGGCCGAAATGGCCTCACGCCTCCCGCATCCTGAGCAGGTGCTCCTCAAGCTGACGGTCGACCGCAAAGAGGTAGAGGCCGTGCACGCCGCGCTTGAGAAGGACGTTGAGCTCGTGCCGCAGGTTTTCCTTGGGCGCATCGCTGCCGTCGACGGCCTGGTAGTTGCGGCTCTTGGAGGGGTCGAACTCCAGGTGCCCGTCACGCCAGCAGACCGAAGGCCCAATGATCACGCCCGCAAAGTTGAGGTCGAAGCCCTGGATGGTGTAGATGGAGCCGCATTCGTTAAGCGTGTGGGGCTGCTCCGCCCACGCCTTGCCCTTCTCGCCCGCCGCCTCCCGAGCGTCGTGGGGCTCCGTCTGGTAGTTCCAAGGCATATGGAAGTAGTCGCCGGCCCCGCCGGAGGCGACGGCAGCCTGCACCTCGGGCGGAAGCGACCCGTCATCCTCCCCAAAGGCAACCCACTCGCTGTGCTCGCGGAAGATCTGGACCTCCCACGCCCCGGACTTCGGCTTCCTCTTGCTCGAGAACGGCCAGTCGTACGTGGCCAGCACGCGCGAGAGCCCGTGGGACTCGGCATCCACGATCTTGCCGCTCCCCTCGTCAAACGTGAGCGCCTTCTCTTGTATGGCGGACTGCAGCTCAAAGGGGGTTTCGAACACCTTTATCTGGTAGGGCTCATGCCCCTCGCGCGGCGGGTCCGTGGGGATGCGCCCGATGCCGCGACCGTTTGCGAAGTCGTCGATCCACCGGACCACCTCGTCGCAGGCGTCGATCCTGAACTGCTGTCGCAGCAGCAGGTTTGTCACGTGGAGGTCGAAGCCGCACAGACGGGCATCCCTGCGCGGGCACTCCGCCAAGCCATCGGCAAAGCGACCACTGGGAAACAGCGCCGCCCGCATGGCGGGGGCAAGCTCCTGGGACTTGCGAAGCACCTGCTCCAGGTCGTACACCGCTATGACCACGCGGGCCCTACGCATGATGTCCACCAGCATGTTGCGCGAGCCGCGGTACGCCTGGCTGCCCTGGTTGAGCAGCAGGTGCGCCTCGTCTATCAGCGCCACGTCCACGGGATCCGCGGGATGGTCCTGCCTGTCGAGGCCCTTCCCGTACCCGCCCTTGCTGTGGGTGTTTATGAACGATGCCGGCTTGAAGACGATCTTGCCAGGCTTGTTCTGAAGGCCGAGCCGCACCATGATCTGGTTGTAGACGGTAAGCTGCTCGTCGTGGTTGACGATCAGACTCGCACTGATGGGATGGCCATCAGAACCCAGCTCGTTCATGATTCGCAGGAACAGGTGGCTCAGGAGCACGGTCTTGCCGGTGCCAGCCAGCCCCTCCACGATCATGAGCTCGCCCTTCCGCACCGCAGGCTCGCCATTGTTGCCCGCGACGTCCCCAGTGGGACGCGCGTCTTGCAGCGTCTGCCCGAGGCGCGCGATTATCTTGCCCTCCACCACAAGCTGCTCCGGTCCCAGGGCGTGAAACGGTGACGCCTTGAAGATGGCGGAGTCCCTGATGGCCGCCTCCGCAAGAAAGAGCTGCGGCCGGTACCTGTTGAGTCGCCGCCACACGCCGGAGGTGATCGCGGGCAGGTCGGCCTTGGTGTAATAGTCATCCTGCGGATTGCCCCGCCCGTTGACCAGCGTGATGTGCTTCGCGCCCGAGGCAAGCAGGTAGCTCAGGAAGGTGTTCTCGAGGTCGAGCGTAAGCGACTTGTTGAAGTGGTCTTGCCCGATGACCAGCATCCTCGAGTCGCCCTCGTTAAGCTGGCGCCAGGCGTTGCGCGCCGCCTCCGAGCGATAGGTCTTCTCGTCCGAATAATGCTCCCTGGTCCTCCGCGCGATGGAGTTGGTCTCGCCAACGTACAGGAGGTACTCCTCACGGACCTCGTGCTTTGTCTGATGTCGCACCTGACGCCTGATGATGTAGACCGTGGGGTACGTCTTGAGCAGCTCGCGGCCTTCGGGAGTGAGCTCCCGGTCATCAATTTGGGAATCTACTCCGTCGAGCGCCTCCTCCACGAGGCCGCCCTCTTCGCGAAAGGGCACGTCCACGATGACTGACGGCGCCAGCGACATCCGCTACCTCGCAATCTACCTCCATGCGTTGCCAGACAACAGCATACTTCCAATGTCCTTTTCATGGGGAGAAGGACCGCCTTCGGTCGTGACGGTCGCATCGGGTGCGCAAGCGCTATTATTATTGCGCGCTATTTGATTGTTCGCTATGCATCAAGCACGGCATAGTCGATTGGAACGGGGCATGCAGTGAGACTTGCGTGGAAGGAACTGACATACAACTGGAAGAAGTACCTGCTGGTAGAGGTCATCGTAATCCTGATGACGTTCATGGTGCTCTTCCTTTCTGGACTCGTGAGCGGCCTGGGAAGGGCGGTGTCCTCCGGAATCGAGAGCATGGACGCCAGCGCCTTCGTGCTGGGCAAGGATTCCGAGAGGCTCATCACCGTATCGAGCCTGACGGACGCCCAGTACAAGAAGCTGCAGGACGAGTACGGAAGTCGGCAGACGCCGCTTGACATCCAGCGCGCCTACCTGCAGAAGGCGTCCAGCGACAAGAAGATCGACGTCACGTACTTTGGCATCGACCCCGCGGGGTTCCTTGCGCCCAAGACGTACGCGGGCAAGGGCCTCTCCGCAGGAAAGGGCGAGGTCATTCTCGACGACGCCTTCCAGGATAAGGGCATCAAGCTGGGCGACACCGTCGAGGACTCGTCCTCGGGCGTGAAGCTTAAGGTCGTCGGGTTCACGAAGGACAAGATGTACGGACACGTATCTGTGGCGTACGTCTCTGTGGATACGTTCGACGCCATGGGCGAGAAGGGCAACCCCATGTACCAGAAGGCCGTGCACGCCGTCGCGATCAGCGGCAGGCTCGCGGCCCACGTAAAGGGAACCGAAAGCTACACCAAGGCGCAGATCGTGGAGGCACTTCCCGGCTACAAGGCGGAGCAGATGACCATCACCATGGTCGAGTGGCTGCTCGTGGCCATAACCGCCGTGATCATCGGCGTGTTCTTCTTCGTGATCAACATGCAGAAAGAGCAAGAGTTTGGCGTAATGAAAGCCATCGGCACCAGCACAGCCAAGATCTCTTGCACCATCGTGAGCCAGGTGTTCCTGATCGCGGCGCTCGGCGCAGCCATCGCTTGCGGCCTCGCCACCGCCATGAGCGCGGCGCTACCGGCCTCCATGCCGTTCTACCTCGTACCCGCCCAAGTGGCCGTTGTGCTGGTGGCATTTGTGGCGATTTCGATCCTAAGCAGCCTGGCATCCGTCGCCCGCGTGACGCGAATTGACCCGGCCAAGGTCATCGGGGGTGATTTCTAGTGAGCGAGACGATACTGGGCATGAGCGGCATCGTGAAGTCGTATGCCGACGGAGAAGAGCAGCGGTGCGTGCTAGACCACGTTGATCTAAGCGTTGGCGCAGGCGAGCTCGTAGCCATAGTGGGACCTTCGGGAAGCGGCAAGTCCACCCTGCTCAACATCGCGGGCATGATGCTTTCCCCGGACGAGGGTGACGTCGCCATCTGCGGACGCGCCGTCTCGCACCTGCCGCAGCGCGCGTGGACGAAGCTACGCCGCGAGCAGATCGGCTTCATCTTCCAGAACCACCAGCTCCTACCCTACCTCACGGCAGAGGAGCAGCTCACCGTGATGCTAGGGGCAGATCGCAACGCCACACGCGAGCTCTTTGGGGAGCTGGGCATCGCCAACGTCGCCACAAAGCACCCCGCGCAGCTATCTGGTGGAGAAAGGCAGCGCGTTGCAATCGCCCGTGCCTTCGCCACCAACGCGAGGCTCATTCTGGCAGACGAGCCCACGGCCTCCCTCGACTCCGAAAGGGGCAGGCAGGTGGTGCAGATGATCCGGCAAGAGACGCACCAGCGCAACAAGGCCGCCGTCATGGTGACGCACGACCAGCGCGTGCTCGACCTGGTGGACAGGGTCTTCCGGATGGAGGATGGCAAGCTGATCGCCGCCTAGGAAACGACAGCGGTACAGGAGCGAAGGTCTCCTCGCACGGCAAACTGCAGCTGATACGGCGTTCGCCTCTGGCGGGTCCCAGTACGGGACCCGCCTTTCTTGCATGCGCGCGAGGGTAATGTCAGGCGGAGTTGGACCCGCCTACAGTTCGCGACGGGCGAACGCGCGACGCGCCACCACAAGCGCCAGCAGGTACGCACAAACGCTCCCCGCAAGCCACGCTAGTACAAACAGCGCCGTGGCAAATGGGCTGGGCATGGCGGGGCCACCATTCGCATCCATCATGGCGACGCCGGATCCCGTAAGCCCCACTAGCGCGATAACCACCATAAGCGCTGGTACAAGCCCCATAACACGGCCACGGCGCGCGCCCATGGCGAAGTAGACCGCCATCTGGAAGCCCGTTACCACAAGCATGACCATCGCATCAAGGCACACGCCCACCACAAGGTCCGAGCTCAGGCGCCACGTGCCAAACGCCTGTGGCGCAAGGCGCGTGAGGGCCGTAACCGCCACGCCCACGAGTGCGCCCGCAAGAGTGGCTACCGGCACCATAACCGCAGCCAGGAGAAAGCGCGAACCCACCAGCTGCGCCCGCGTTGCGGGCAGGCACAGCCGGGCCTCCTGCCAGCCGTCGGCCTCATCAGCGTAAAAGAGCCCCGTCATGCCGCCTACCGCCAGAATTCCCGGCGCCATGCACGCGAACGTGTTCACGAGCATGGTGGCATCAAGGTTACGAACGCCGTCTGCGGATCCCAGGACCACCGGTATCGACACAATCAGCATCACCAGCAGCATGGACTTGAGGCTGGCACGAAGGTTTGACCTCATGTAGCACCAGTCGCAGTACAGATACGCCTTGCTCATCACAGGCTCCTTCCCAGGACGACCAGCCGCATCACGTCTTCTATCGCAGCACGGTCGCACACCATGTCGGGGTACGCGCGAACGAACGCAGCGCGGTCGGGCACCAGCACCTCGCTCGCACCGGCAAGCCCGTCTTCGCGCACGCGCAGTTCCCCGCGCGGCACAATCCCCTCGTCCAGCACGCGCTCCAGTTGGGCGGGCAGCAGCCGCGCCACGCCCATCACGTCGGTAAGCTCATCCTTCTCGGCCGAAAGGATTACCTGTCCCTCGTCCACAATCACGATGTAATCTGCCAGGCGCTCCAAATCGCCCGTGATGTGAGACGACACCAACACGGAGCAATCCGGATGCGCGGCCATGTGCTCGCGCAGCATCTGCAGCAGCTCGTCGCGAACGATGGGGTCAAGGCCAGCCGTGGGCTCATCCAGTACCAGCAGGTCCGCACCCGTGGCAAGACATGCCGCAAGCTGCAGCTTCATGCCTTGCCCGCGCGAGAGGTCGCCCACGCGCAACCCCGCCGAGACCGGCCGGTGCGCGCCCTCGGGTTGGTGCATGATGTCCATGCGGTCGAGAAGAGCCTCGAACGCGGCGTGGTCGAACGTCGGGTACGAAAGCGTGTACACGGTCGCTACCTCGCCAATCGTGAGATAGCCGGGATACGGGCACACGGCCGCGACCGTGGCCGTACGCATGCGCGCCCGAGCGTGCGCCTCCTGCCCCGCCGCAGTCACGTCTTGTCCAAACAGCACAACAGAGCCCCTGTCAGGCCTCGCCGTGCCAAGTGCCAGGCGCATGAGCGTCGTCTTGCCGGCACCGTTTCTTCCCACGAGTCCCACGACTGAGCCGCAGGGAACCGAAAGGCAGACATCCCGCACGGCAAAGTCGTCAAAGCCTTTTGCAACGTGGCGCAGCTCCAACGCTGCGGGTTCGCCGGACGGCTCCATGGTGCGGTACGGACGCCCCATGGTCGCCTCGCGTTCCTTCGTTACCGCGCCCATCGCTCCTCCTCCAGCTCGAGGTCGAGCATCTCGTGCAGCTCTTCCTTCCCGATGCCTGCCAGGCGTGCGTCCTCCACGGCCTTCGCGAGCGACGCCTCAACCTGCCGCAGGCGCTCCTCGCGCAGCAGCTCAAGGTTGTCCCCCGCCACGTAACTCCCCTTGCCGGGCACGGTACAGATGAAACCCTGGGCCTCAAGGTCCGCATACGCACGCTTTGTGGTGATTGCGCTTATGCGCAGCTCTGCTGCCAGTGCGCGGATTGATGGCAGCTGTTGGCCGGCCACAAGCTCGCCAGACATGATGAGCGAGCGAACTTGCGACGCCACCTGCTCGTAAATCGGCTTGTCCGAAGAGTTCGATATGACAATCTGCACGCGCGCCTCCCCTCTTTCACGAAACTTCCGCCCAAGCTCCCACGCGACCCCACAGGGTCGCAACCATTGTACTCAAGCGGGTATACTGTATATATCGTATATATACGCTATTGTCAATGGAGAAGCCTCGGACGTCGCACGTCGTACCCGACTCCGCTTGGGCACGCTCCTCGCGCCGCACCGTCCGCCAGTGCCGCAAGTCACAAAACGCGGGGCGAGAAGGACGCGACCACCGTGGCAGCACGTACTTCTCGCCCCGCGACACACAACGCTGTGGGCGCGAATCTTTACCTTGTCTGGAGTTAGATCTTTACCTTGTCTGGAGTCGGCTATTGCGCGCCGGGGCGACTGCCGAGCGAGGCGAGAAACGCCACCTCCGGCACAAGCACCATGACCGCCGCGCTGTCGCCGTTAAGGCTCCCTCCCATGCCAAGCGCCACAAGGGGGACCGCAAGGGTAACGAACAACACCCCAAGCGTCGCCTTTGCGCGGTCGTCAAGCCGTACGTCGGGACCAAGGAGCATGCGCGCGGTCATGAGCGGGAGCGACACCATGACCGCGACGCCGCACGCACACGCGATCGCACGCGCAACGGGACCCATGAGCTCGCACACCTGGAACGCCACCCCCAGCACCACGGCCGCGACCAGCACGCGAAGCGCCAGCCCAACGAGGGCCTCCATTGGGTCCTGTCCCTGTGAGCTCATGCTTCCCCCCCACGCAGGCATCGCACGTGGGCGTCGCAGCCCCGTTGCAGCCCCTAGAACTCCACGGTCTCCGCAGGCCTTCCCACCATGGAGCTAAAGCGGGCTGTCGCGTTCTTGAAGTACAGGACGATGGTGTTGTCGTCGTTCTCGTCATACATCTTGCGCAGCGCCGGGTAGGCGTCCAGCATGTGGCGCTTGGCCTCCACGCGATCGTCCGGCACGAGCTCGCCCGAGACGCGCCACCAGTCTCCGCCCTTGACGCCGCAGATCTCCGCCCTGGGGTTGGCCAGCAGCTGGCGGTAGACGTCCTTCTTCTTGCCGGTCTGGATGTAGAGCCTGCCCTCAAAGAGGTCGACCGTGCCAAACGGGCGAACGCGCGGCTGCCCGCCCTCCTCCGTCGCGAGGAAGTACGTGGGCGACTCGCTCTTGAAGAACCTGTACACGTCGTTGATGTCCGCCATGGCGAGCTCCAAACCTTGAGATATTCGTACTTCTCCTCTTACCCCAAGATCGCACCTTGTTTCCGGGAACGCGCCGAGTGGGCGGGCGAGAAGAGCCACCGACGCTCCGCAGCCGGCTCATGCGCAACAGATATGTATATCTACCTGCGCAAACGGATTACCAAAAATACCAAATTTGCCAAAATTCCCAAAAGTTGCAAAAGAAATCAAGGGAGCCGGATACCATATAGGTAGACCGAAACACTATAGAATTTGCGATTGGGGGACACATGGCCACTCTCGATAACCCGTTCACGCCCGGATTCGGACAAGTGCCACCCTTCATGGCAGGTCGCCGTTACGTAATAGAGAACATCGAGGACGCATTCGTAAACGGACCCGGCGACCCCAACCTGACGACCATCTTCACCGGTGCCAGAGGTACTGGAAAAACCACACTTCTCACCCTTCTTGCAGACGAGGCGGAGGAGCGTGGGTGGATTACCGCGCGCGTCTCATCGGTCCCCGGCATGCTCGAGGATATCCTTCAACAAGCTGCCAGATCTGGCTCGCACCTTCTTGCGCAGGAGCAGAAGGCGCGAATCAACTCTATCGGCATCGGTGGCGTTGCATCCTTGGGATGGGAGTACGCCGACCGCAATAATGCAGGTAAAAACTGGAGGTCCCGCCTGACCTCACTTTTGGACGAGCTGGAGCCACACGGTGTCGGCCTTGTCATCACAATCGACGAACTTCAATCCGAGTTCGACGAGATGGTGCAGCTCGCCTCCGTCTACCAGCACCTCATTGCAGAGGGCAGAAGAATCTCGCTCCTTGCAGCCGGTCTTCCCTACCAGGTGTCGCGCGTGCTTAACGACAAGTCAATATCCTTCCTCAGAAGAGCGGCTCGCCATCAGCTTACGCGCATTCCCGACAGCGACATCCGCGTCGCACTCAAAGAGACCATCGAAGCGGGAGGCAAGCAGATAACTGACGAGGCGCTGTTTGCCGCAACACGCGCAATCGACGGCTTCCCTTTCATGATGCAGCTGGTGGGATACCGTATGTGGCCAAAGAGCAACGGCAACCGCATTGACCTCAACGCCGCCAAAAGGGGCATCGAGGCGGCAAGGTACGAGATGCGGTCCAATATACTGGAGACCACCTACATGGAGCTTTCCGATGGCGACCTCGCCTTCGTGAAAGCGATGCTCCCAGACAAGGATGTAAGCTTGACCGCCGACATTGCAAATCGCATGGGCAAGAGCACGGGCTATGCGGCGCAGTACAGAAGACGTCTCCTCGAGGAAGGAGTCATCGGGGAGCGCGGACGTGGCAAGGTTGGTTTCGAGCTGCCGGGATGGCGCGACTTCGCCCTAGAGAAGCTCGAGGAAGAGGACTTCTAGGGAGAAGAGCAGGGTTCGACACCCCATCCGCCTCGGCATGAAGCAGCATCTCTAAACGCATATAAGGAATAGGGCTTCCCACCGTCACCACGAACGCTCGCGGCAATAAGGGGGAAGCCCTTCTCGTCCTACGTCTATGCTGCCATAATCAGTGAACGAGCGGCAGCGTAGAGTAGACACTTCTATCCCAAGAAACCGAAGAACGCGCCGACCACGCCGAGCACCATGGTACCGAGGATGAGCCACATCGGGTTAATCTTCTTGGAGAGCAGCCAGTAGTAGATCCAGAAGGCGCACATGCCAACAATGCCAGGCATGATTCCATCCAGAACACTCTGGATGGTAGTCGGGTCTTTGCCCTTAACCGCCTCACCAATCTGTACGGGAATGGTCGCCCAGAACATGTCCTTGGTCATACCGCCAATAACCATGGCACCAACGATGCCAATGGCAGCCATCACCTTGGTCATGAGCCCGTTCTCAGACGCTTTCTCGAGAAAGCTCACACCCATCGAATAGCCCTTCTGAACACCCCAAACGCGAAGCCAGAAGGCAGGGATGTTATAGATGAGCAGGAAGACGATAGGCCCGGCGGCATTGCCCGCCTGGCAGAGCGAGATGCCGACAGCAGCGGCGATAACGCGAATCGTGGTGAGGAAGATTGCGTCGCCGATGCCGGAGAGCGGTCCCATGAGAGCAGCCTTGACGTCGTTGACGGACTCAGGTTCAATCTCCCCGCGGGCTACACGCTCCTCCATTGCCATCGCGATGCCACCCACGAACGGCGCAAACTGCACCGTGATGTTGAAGAACGCCGCATGGCGATGCAGGGCCGCCGCGTAGTCATCAGGTCTGCCGTGATAGATCTTCTTGAGCATTCCCGCCACCATCAGGCAAAATGCAAGGTTCATCTGCTTGTAGTAGGTCCAGGAGAACTCCATGCCCAGAGCACCTAAGTTAAGGGAAGACCTAATTAGGTCCTTCTTCGTAATCTTGTAGGGATTCTCCTCCTGTGAAACGCCCTGTCCCGCAACCATGGCCTCATTAGAAGTCATCGTCATCATCTCCTTCCGCCGCGAGCTGTGGACTGTCGGTGTTGGCCTGAGGATTCAAAAGGCCAAACTTCTCGATTCCGATGATGATCGCAATGAGAGCGACGCCAAGCGATGGCACGTTCATGTAAGAGGCAAGCAGGAAGCCGAGGAAGAAGAACGGCATGACCTCACGCTTGAGCACCAGCCGGCCGAGCATTGCGAAGCCCATTGCGGGAAGAATGTTGGCAGCGATTCCGAAGCCGTCCATGATGAAGGAGGGAATCCAGTCCAAGATGCCCTGAACCGCATTGGCGCCCAGGTAGTAGGCAAATCCGACGAGAAGGACGTCCTTTACCACCCCGACGAGTCCGATAGCCCAGTGTGCCGCATACACACCCTTCAGGTCGCCCTTCGCCGCCGCAACGTCCGCCTTGTCGACTATAACGGGCATGAGGCCATTGATGACGTTGCTGATGGCAAGAGAGATGGTTGCGATGGGCATGGCGAGCGCGAGGGCAGCCTCGGTACCCTTGCCCAGCGTTATGGCAAAGGCGCACGCAAGGATACTGCCCACCTTCTCGTCAGGCGGAACGTAGGCTCCAATGGAGATGTTTCCCATGAACAGAAGCTCCAAGCTCGCGCCAATGGCGAGACCTGCCGGCAGATTACCCAGGATGAGACCTACGAGCGGGCAGGTCACAATCGGTCTGAACGCGTAGAGCGTGCCGAGCTGATAATCAAACATGGCGAATGCCGCCACAAGCGAAATCAGTATCGCCTTAACAAGCATGCTCTCCTCCTAATCAAATGTTGCTGCGAGATTCTTACGACCGCTAGAGTACGTCTTGGATTTCAACCTTCGGATCGTCCGCAAGAGGACGAATCTCCACCTCCACCCCCTTGTCCAGCAGCTCGCGAATAATCTTCTCCTCCTCTGGCTCAAGGAAGACCTGGCGCGCCACCTCACGCGTCGTAGGACTCCCTTTGGTGTTTCCGAGGTTCAGGCTCTTTATCTGAGGGCATCCGTCGATGAGCTGCTTCGCCTCCGCGATGGTCTGCACGCAGATGAGCATCCGATACTTGTCGGTGACTCCGGAATTGATGGCTTCGATTGCATGGGCCATATCCTTTATCACGAGCTTGCATCCCGCTGGCTTGCCCATCTTGAGGGTCATTTTCCAAACGGGATCGTTCGCCACGTGGTCTCCCACACAGAAGATGCAATTTGCCTGCAAACCCTGCACCCACGAGACGGCGACCTGGCCATGCAACAGCCTGTGGTCAACCCTGGTCAGCAGAATCATGTTCGAACCCCCTTGTTTCAGTTGTGAGCCTAGAAGTCCTCGTCTTCTTCGATGGCTGAGTCGTCATTCACGAACCTCGGCCTTACCTCGTCACTCGAGACAAGCTGCCTCAGCAAGGATTCCGTGTCCTCGTCTTCATCGGAGAGAAAGAGCGTGAGCAGGAGTGGCAGGTTCATGTTCGTGACGAGGTAGACATTCGGCCTCGCCAGCATGAGCTTTGTGAACTCGTTGTTCACGCTCCCTCCCATGAGATCGGTGAGCACAACGACATCCGTGTCGTCAGGCATGGACTCGACAAGACTCCTCGACGCCGCCTCCACGTCGTCGTTCCCGTCGACGAACGCATTCAGCACACTCACGTCATCCCGGTCGCCCGCCAGGAGCTTCACACTCTCAAAGATGCCCTCCGCAAAGTGCGCATGAGAAGCGATGATGTACTGCCTGCTCATGTATCAAATTCCTCCAGATTCCTCTTTAGTGCCGCCAGCGACTGTCGGTCCGCAGCGGCTGGATCCACAAAATAGCGCGGGTCAACACTTTCAAACGTCAGGCATCCCGAATAACCGGCTTCCGCAAGGGCGAGAAGATCGCCCCTCATATCCCGTACTCCGTCGCCCCACGCGAGGTGAGACGTCTCTCTCGCATCGGTAAAATGACAATGCACGACATCCTTACCGAATGCGTCCATGTAGTCTCGCACGCTCTCTCCCGCACGCCACATCGCACCCGTGTCGAGTAGCACCTTGAGGTGCGCACTCCCCACATCCTCGAGCATCGTCCGAAGGTCCCGCACGCAATTGCACAGGTTTGACTCCTCTGGCTGAAGCGCCTCAAGCGCAAGCGTCACGCCCCTCTCGCCGGCATAAGACCCCAGTGTCGACAGCATTCGCACGCTTCGATCCCATGCCGCCTCTCGAGACTCGTCCAGGAATCCCCAACCAGACGTAATGGAGACCATTCCAGCACCCAAGTCCGCCGCCACATCTATTGCCCGCTTGAAATACTGCCGACTTCTCCGAATCGCATCATCTCCACGTGCGGCAACGTTCGAGGGTTTGGGGTTGTTTTGCTCGGGGCAGATGGCGCAGATGGGAAGACCGCTCTTTTTTGACAATGCGGCAATGTGGCTCACGGAATCGTTTGCAGCATAGTCCATAAAGAAGTGCATGGGACCGCACCAGAGCTCGACGGCATCGAAGCCCTCCCTTTGGGAGGAGGAGAAAAAATACTCAAGCGAGTAGAACCTGTAGGCACAGTTCGTAGCAGCCGCCCGGAACCTCTGATGCAACGTCATGCGATCAGGACCCGTCTTAGTAATCGAACTGGTGGTAGTAGCGACGGTAGTTGAGGTTGTGCTTCGTGACGAGCTCGTAGTGCCTTGACATGCGATCAGTAGTAAGCACAGAGATGATGTAGGTAGAGAGAATCATGCGGAAGTCGCTGTCGAGCCCGGGAATTGCATACTCTTTCGTGTCAATGACGGTCACGTCCGTATCCCCGGTACGCCCGCTCTTGAGGAATGCGTCGACACGGTCGTCGAGCGCACGACACTCATCCTCGCCCTTGAAGAGGACAACGGGAATGCCGGGCTCCACGAGCTCGAGCGTTCCGTGGAAGAAGTCCGCAGAGCTGATGTAGCGGGTGTGCTTCCACTGCATTTCCTCGAGTAGGCACATGGCAAACAGGATGGTCTCTCCCCAGAGTGCGCCAGAGCCGATGAACATCGTGTAAGGCGCAAGCGCATACTTCTTCGCGAACGCCTCCGCCTTTGGCTCGAACTGCTTGCGAATGTCGAGGAGCGCCGGCCAGAAACCCTTGCTCTGCTCAATGAACTCGTCATACTTCGGGAAGAAGCCCTGACGGTTGAGAATCCTCAGACCGAAGCAGTCCGCGAGATAGTAGCCCTTCTCGCATCCGCCGCTACCATGATCGTTCTTCATGGCAACACAGTGATCGGCTCCCACTGCCTGTCCGATGGGGCCGTCTGCCTTCGTCATCGCATAGACCCGCACGCCCATCTGTTTGAGCGTCTTTACCGCCTGCAGGACCTCTGGGGTGGTTCCCGACTCGGACGAGGTGAGCACCACAGAATTGCTCGTCATGGACTTGCTGCCCATCACGTTGAACTCTGCAGCATGGAGGAGCGTTACCTGATGGTCTGCGTCGGCATACTTGTTCATGACATACTGCATGCGCAGAAACTCATCCCAAGTGCCACCGACGCCCATCAGGAAGAGGTGGTCGAACCCCTCGTCACAAACTTCATCCGCGAACTGCTTCACCTGCTTGCCGATTTTGTAGAGCTCCTTGCCATCCTCGAGATAGCCCTCCTGGTCGAAGTAAACAATCTCGACCTTCTCGGTCTCCTTCATAAGCTGTCCTCCGCCCTCACTCGTTCACCTTTGGTATCTATTGATTACATGTGCGCACTTTTTGTAACCATTTGATTGATAACTTAGCGATATTTAGAACCATTTATGGGCTAATCACGCTCATTTAGGATGAATGGTATTTAATTGTTGTTAAGTGGTATAGCTAACGTATTAATACGTTACTGAGTACCCGCCAAGGTCTCCGCGACGATACGAGGACGCGAACTCCAACGCGGTGCCGTCTTCGTCATAGCTCACGCACTCGTAGGAAATGACGGCAGAGCCCTCCTCGATTCCTAGCAGGTGTGCATCGCGCGTTCCCAGCTCGACCATATCGAGGTGCTCGACAGCCGATGCGACGGTATGCCCAAACATGCCATAGACTTGGTAAAGAGAGAAAACGCCAACGTCAACGGACTCGATTTTCGGAAAGAGGGAGATTGGAATAAACGTCCGCTCTATCATCAGGGGCACGTCATCCACGTAATTCACGCGCTTGATCGCGAGAATGTCATCATTCTCGCCAATCTCGAAGAGATGTGAGAAGAAGCCCCCTGCAGGACGCCGAGCCTTAGAGAGAACTTTGACGGACGGCACCGCGTTCTTCTCCCTGACGCTTTCACGAAAGCCCACAAGCTCGAGCGCATCGGCCTCACCGAGTCGCTCCGACATAACGTAAACGCCCTTACCCTGGACACGGCGCAACAGTCCGCCGGCAACGAGTGCATCTATGGCATTTCTTACCGTCAGGCGCGTCGTCCCAAACCGCTCCGCGAGATCGTTCTCCGAGGGAATGGCGCTACCGGGCTCGTAGAGGCCATCTTCGATCTCATCACGTATGATTTCGCGAATCTGTATGTACTTTGGCTTATCCGTGTCCAAGTTTTCCATCATGTCACCAAAGTGCCTTCTGAGAGTCAACGGGCCATCCGCAGAGACTGACGAACGTATACCTATCTGGCCGAATGACGGACTTGTAATACTCGATGCATCTACCGTCGCCATCTCTGCTCACACCCTGTTGAAAGAACACAGATGCACCAGGTTTTCCCCCTAGCAAGTCCGCCTCCCACTCGTCTAGCCTAGAAATCGAGAGGCTGTCCCAGCCATGGGCGATATCCAGACAATAGCCATCCCGAATCACGTCAAAGAGAGATTCCCTTGAGAAGTCATGCGAGGCAATACCAGGACAGACGTCAGTGTTAACCATCGAGGTTTCTAACATGCATGGAAGACCATCCACACGGCGCAGACGGACGAGCTTGAAGACGGCATGGTCGACGTCGATGCCCATCTTCTTCGCAACGTGGGCGTCCGCATCGCACGTCCCCTGGCTCACCACCAGAGAGCTTGGCGTATGTCCACTGCTACGGACGTTGTCACTAAAGCCCATGACCTTCCCGACGCCCGAGTATGAAATGGGGCGCGCGGGCGCGACGTAGGTACCCGATCCCTGACGGCTCTCGAGAACGTGCATAGTCGTCAGGTGTCGTATAGCACTCCGCAACGCAGAGCGCGATATCCCCCACATCTCGCACATGTCTCGTTCCGAGGGCAGCTTTTCTCCCTCAGAGAGGCCGTTTACATTAATGTAGTTTCGAATGTTCTCGACCGCAGCATCTGCCGGCGGAATCTTCCCGCGGACCAACGTACTCTCCTACGACGAAACCTTGCTCGCATCCCTCATGCGCAGCACGTCCTCACACAGTTTATCCGCCCCCTGACGAAGAAGCACATAGGTCTTCGAACTACGCAGGACCTCCCTGCCGATAAGGGGTATGCCGATGGTGGACTCCTGTCCAGGCGTTCCCCTTACCGTCAGTGCGACGTCCATGCGCGTGCAGTACTTGCCTCCTCTGCTTGCGTTCGCCCGCGCCACCGCGGCGGGGTTTTCGAGCACGCTCTCAAAGAGGTCGCGACGACTCATGTCCTTTCGGACGTCGACTTCCTCGTTTTCTATCACCTTGCAGTCGAGAATATCCTCGTAGTCGTGAATGGCGGGCTCCATGCCATGCAGCACTATGGCCCATTTGCGGTGATTCTCGTCCATGTACAGAGACGGCACCATGGAAAGCCGCGGTGCCTCGAAGAGAGTCTTCGTAATCGTAAAGCCTGACTGTTCCAGGCGTTGCTTGGCAGACTTCCCAAAGAGCGACATGTGTCCCTCCCATCAACCGAGACTGACATTGTAAGTCGATACATACAAGATAACTCTAATTGATACCATTTTGCCAACTTGAATATCTTCGCATGCACAGCGGCGACCACAAACGGCAAGCGATAAGGGGATGGGCGTGATGGGCCACAGCTGGTGTGTGCGATACAATCTTGCGCATGGACACGCTTACCGCATGGGGCTCGGACACCCTTCTGGCATACCTCGCCGCAATCAACGCCATCACCTTTGCGCTTTTCTGCCTGGACAAGGCAAGAGCCGTCAGAGGTGCGTGGCGCATCCCCGAGAAGGTTTTGCTTGGCTGCTCCGCAGTTGGCGGCGCTGCGGGAGGTCTTCTGGGTATGAGGGTTGCGCACCACAAGACACGCAAGCCCCTGTTTTACCTTGGGGTTCCCGCCATGCTCATTGTTCAGGCCGCTCTTCTGGCTTGGCTGACGCAGGGATAGGTCAGCACGTCACACGTACAAGAGCTTCTGGATGAGAAGGACCATCGACCACGACGTGTCGCTCTTCTCGTCTTGATATGGCCTGCCATCCCTGCGGCATGCTTCGCGCCTACACTGTAACCACGCTTGGGTTTGAGGGTTGGAGGCCGCATGGTCAGGCTCATGGTCTGCTCTGACATACACACGAAGGTCGGGCACTTTCAGGACGCGGTGGTGGCCGCGCGGGCCGGTGGCCCCGTGGACGCCATCCTGATTGCCGGCGACCTGCAGATGCCGATGGCCACCATCGACGAGCTGAACCTTCCCGAGCCCATCTATCTTGTGCACGGCAACAATGACGCCGCACTTGAACCCATACATCCGGCGGACGAGCTCGTGATTGACGTTGCTGCGGACGGTATCGCGGGCGTGCGGGCGCTTGGCTACCACCAGGGAGCACCGGAGCGCGGAGGTGACGTGACGCACCGCATCATGGTGACGCACGGGCACACGTACCGCGCCCCTCGCCTGGTACGGCTGCGGCAGCGCGCGGCGACACTCGACGCGGACGTGGTGATCTACGGGCACTCGCACCGCTGGCAGGTTGATACGGGAGGACCCGCGGACGCGCTCGTGGTGAACTCCGGCACGCTCATGCCGAAGCCGGGATCGGGGCGCTGCACGTTCATGACGATGGTGATAGACGGTAAGGACGTGCGCGTCGAGAGGCACGAGCTGTAACCTTTCTGCAGGCAGCAGGCTTGGTCTAAGGCCGCTCCCTAATACCGAACGCGAAAGTCCTTCTCGCCCTGCGCCAGCGGCACCGTAGTTTGCGACGCAAGGCGGCAGGAGATCCAGGTGTCGGGGCTGTCAGAGAGGTCCTGGATGCCGCGCCGGAACGCCTTGAGCTGGGAGGGCGTGCCCTGGACCTCGACGAGCACGTCGCCGTCGTCGAGGTTCTGGACCCAGCCGACGCAGCCCGTGCTCTTGGCAAGCATCTGCGCCTGGAAGCGGAAGCCCACGGCCTGGACCTTGCCCGCGTAGCGCAGGCGAAGCCGTTGGGGGGCACCGCCTCCCGCGCGGGCGATGTCCTGGGCGAGCGCGCCGGCATGCTTTGCGGCGGCCATCTCGTCCGGCACGGACGCTGTTGCCTTGCGCCTCCACGGCCAGCGAAAACCCATGCCTCCCCCTCCCCTTCCGGATTGCTTTGACGTCGCGCCGACGGCGCACGTTGGTCTTGGGGAAAGTATTCCCCGAGGCGCGGCAGTCGGTGCGGTGGGACGGGGGCGAATAGAGAAGCGGAGGCGAATGGCAACGCGCGACCATGCGAAGAGGCGGCGGCCACGATGGACCGCCGCCTCTTGGGGGACGCTACGTTGTGTGAAAGAGTTGGCCTCCTGGCACTAGGCCTCCTGGTACGGCTTCTTCCAGAGCGAGAGAATCAGGCACGCCACGATAGAGCCGATGGCAAGGGCCGCAAGGTAGCCGATGGGGTTGCCGATGACGGCGATTACCCAGGCGCCGCCGTGCGGGGCGGGGCTGGTGCAGCCGAACGCCGCCGAGAGTGCGCCGGCAAGCGCGGAGCCGATAATGCAGGACGGAAGGACGTGGCCGGGGTCGGCCGCGGCGAAGGGGATGGCGCCCTCGGTGATGAACGACAGGCCCATGATGTAGTTCACGATGCCGGCGTCGCGATCTGCCTTGGACCACTTGCTCTTGAAGAGGGTCGTGGAGAGGGCGATGGCCAGAGGCGGAACCATGCCACCGACCATGACGGATGCCATGACGAGCTGGCCGGAGGTGGTGCCCGCGGTGAGGGCGCCGGTGCCGAAGACGTAGGCCGCCTTGTTGAACGGGCCGCCCATGTCGATGGACATCATGCCGCCGACGACGGCGCCGAGCAGGATGACGTTGGTGGTGCCCATGCTGTTGAGGCCGTTGTTGAGCGCGGTGTTAATGGCGCCGAACAGCGGGTTGAGCAGGAACATGACGGCTCCGATGGCGAGGGTGCCCAGAAGCGGGTAGATGAGCATGGGCTTGATGCCCTCGAGGGAATCGGGCATGTGGTCGCAGAGCTTCTCGATCCCGAGGACCATGTAGCCCGCCGCGAAGCCTGCGAACAGCGCCGCGATGAAGCCGCCGGAGACGCACGAC
The DNA here is from genome assembly GCF_900105025.1 of Parafannyhessea umbonata. Classification (GTDB taxonomy): domain Bacteria; phylum Actinomycetota; class Coriobacteriia; order Coriobacteriales; family Atopobiaceae; genus Parafannyhessea; species Parafannyhessea umbonata. Next base: position 1,595,976 of record NZ_LT629759.1, read on the forward strand.
GCGGCAGCCGCCTTGGCGTCGGAGTTCATGAGCGTGAGGTAGGTGAGGCTATAGCCGGTCTTGGCGAACAGGCCGCCGACGAAGCCGGGGGCGAGGCCGGGCCTGTCCGCGATGGACATGGCGATGAAGCCCGCCAGGATCGGGAGCATCATGCCGAACGCCTCGCCGCCGATGGTCTTGAAGAAGGCCGCGGCGGGAATCGAGGAGCCGTACGCCGCCGTGCCGAGGCCCGGCTGGTCGACGAGAAACGCTATCGCCGTGAGGATGCCGCCGCCGATCACGAAGGGCAGCATGTGGCTGACGCCGTTCATGAGGTGCTTGTATATCACGTGCCAGGCCGAGTCCTTCTCGCCCGCGGTCTCTGCGGCCGTGACCGTGGTGCCCTCCTGGACGGGTGCCTTGCCGTCGAGGATGGTCTGGATGAGCTTCTGGGGCTCGTTGATGCCCGCGGAGACGTTGGTGGAGAGGACCTGCTTGCCACCGAAGCGCGCACGGTCGACGTTCTTGTCCGCGGCGATGATGATGCCCTTGGCGTGGGCGATCTCGTCTGCGGTCAGGACGTTCTTCGCGCCCGCGGAGCCCTGGGTCTCGGCCTTGAGCGTGACGCCCATCTCCTTGGCCTTCTTCTCCAGGTTCTCGGCCGCCATGTAGGTGTGGGCGATGCCGGTGGGGCAGGCCGTGATTGCGAGGACCTCGGGGTATCCGGCGGCCGCCACCGCCTCGGGCGCTGCCTTCGCGGCATCGGCGGCCTCGCGCTCGGCCTCCGCGCGGTCGATGACGGAGCAGAACTCCTCCGGCGTCTTGGCGGCGCGCAGGGCGTCCGCGAACTCCTGGTGCATGAGGAGCTTCGACAGCTGGGCGAGCATCTCGAGGTGGGTGTTGTTCTGGCCCTCGGGCGCGGCGATCATGAACATGAGGTCCGCGGGCGCGTCGTCGGGGGCGTTCCACTCCACGCCGGCCGGCACGGTCATGGCCGCGAGTCCCGGCCGCTTGACGGCCGAGGTCTTTGCGTGCGGAATCGCGATGCCGTCGCCGACGGCGGTGGAGAACTCCGCCTCCCTGGCCAGGATCGCCTTCTTGTACGCAACGGTGTCGCTGATGTTGCCCGAAGCGTCCTGGAGGGCGATCAGCTGGTCGATGGCGTCGTCCTGGCTCTTGGCCGTGGCGCCCACCTTGATTCCCTCGGGTTTGAGCAGGTCCGTGATCTTCACGTCTGACTCTCCTCTCTTACGTACGGGCGCACCCGGTGCGCCCAACGGAGCCTGCCCCCGTGTGGGGCCGGCATGCCATGCAATGAAAGCGGTCGAGAAGCGCTAAAGGGTCTTGAGCAGCGCCTCGACCTCGGGACGCGTCGCAAGCTTTGCAGAGAAGGCGCTCGCAGAGCCGGTCGCGACGCCCATCTTGAACGCGGTGGCATAGTCGCCGTCGCTCTCCTGGTAGCCCGCCAGGAAGCCGGCGACCATGGAGTCGCCCGCGCCGACGGAGTTGACGACCGTGCCCTTTGGGGCCTCGCTCATGATGACGTCCCCGGACTCGGGCACGAGGACCGCGCCCTCCCCCGCCATGGATATCAGCACGTTGCGCGCGCCCTTCTCCTGTAGTTTGCGCGCGTAGGGCACGACCTCGTCGCGCGTGGCGAGCTCCACGCCAAAGATGGCGCCCAGCTCGTGGTTGTTGGGCTTGATGAGGAACGGGTGGTAGCCCAGGACCTTCACGAGCAGGTCGCGCTCCGCGTCGACCACGATGTTGATGCCGCGCCCGTCGAGCCTGCCCATGATGCGCTCGTACATGTCGGACGGGAGCATCGAGGGGACGGAACCCGCGATCACGAGGGTGTCACCCGGCTTGAGCGCGTCGAGCCTGGCGTAGAGCGCCTCGATGTCTGAATCCAAGATCTTGGGGCCGATGCCGTTGATCTCGGTCTCCTCGGCGGCCTTGATCTTCATGTTGATGCGGGACATGCCCTCCGCGACCTGGATGAAGTCGCTCTTGGCGCCGGACGTCTGCATGAGGCGGACGATCTCTGCGCCCGTGAAGCCCGCGACGAAGCCGAGGGCGCAGGACTCGTGCCCCAGGTTCGAGAGCACGATGCTCACGTTAATGCCCTTGCCACCCGGCAGGATGTCCTCGTACGTCACGCGGTTGATGGCGCCGGGCTCCAGCCGGGGCATCCTCACGATGTAGTCGATCGAGGGGTTGAAGGTGACGGTGTAGATCATTGGTGCTCCTCCTCTAGGTCCACGATGTTGGGGGCGTTGCCATAGGTGCCATCCGGATCGACGTGGTCCGTGATGACGGTCGCCTGGTCAAACTGCGCAAACGTCACGAGCGAGACCTGGCCGAACTTGCTTGAGTCTGCCAGCACGTACGCAGTTTGCGCCTGGCGCAGGCTGGCCTCCTTCACCCTTGCCTCCTCGAGCTCCGGCGTAGTGAAGCCCGCGTCGGGCGAGATGCCGTTTGTGCCCCAGAACCCTACGGTAAAGTGCATGCGCGCCAGGGCCGCGATGGCGTCCGACCCCACGACGGCCTCGGTCACCGGCTTCACCATCCCGCCAAGGAGGTAGGTCTTCGCACCCTTTGCGAGCAGCGCCTGGGCATGCGGCAGCGAGTTGGTGACGAACGTCGCGCGGGTCTCGGTCAGGTGCTCCACAAGAAGCATGGTGGACGAGCCCGCATCGACGTACACAAAGTCGTCCGGACCCACGAGGGCGGCCGCGTACGCGGCGATGCGCTCCTTCGCGGGCAGGTTCTGGGCGCGCTTCTGGGCGACGGGCGAATCCTGCACCACGAGGCGCCGCTTTGGTGCGCAGGCGCCGCCGTGCACGCGGACGATCTTGCGCTGGCTGCTGAGCGCATCCAGGTCGCGACGAACGGTCGACTCCGACGCGTCGAGCGCGGACATGAGCTCGGGCGTGGTGACGCTCCCCCGCTCCGCGACGAGGCGCAGTATGAGGTCGTGACGTTCCGTGGCAAGCATCGTCTGGCACCTCCCTTTCACTACCAAGCAGTATGCACCAGGTTTCCGTCATTTACAATCATTTTCAGTCACTTACGATGATTGTTTTTGACTGTACGGTTGAAATGCAGCCGCGAACGGTCAGGTGCAAAGCGGTCGCGAACGGTCAGGTGTAAAGCGGTCGCGAACGGTCAGGGCGCGCATGCGAGAAGCCCGATGCCTGCACGCAGACACCGGGCCTCGGGAGAAGCTCATAAGTTGTTGAAGCGCCAGGGGCGAACGTGGCGGAAGGTTTCTGCAACGCAGGGAAGTCCTTCTTGCCCGACGACGCAGCCCGACGGACGCGGCGCACCGCGCACGATGCACTGGGCGCGCGACCTACCTGGAGCGAAGCCTGAGGTTCAGCAGCGCCGCCACGATGCCAAACAACGCAAGCGCGAAGAACGTTCCCCAGGTGACGAGCAGCATGAGGGCGTTTCCCGCAAACGCGAGCGTCGTCGTGGCCATGACAGCCTGGCCGGCGCCCATGACCAGAATCTTGAACGAGTACCCGCCGACTGCCGCAAGGACGTCCGTAACGCCAAACAGCGTGAGCACGCCGCCGAGCGACTGCCCCACCAACAGCACGTTTGGCACCTGGAAGCCGCCGGCGTCGGTCACGGCCTGAAACGCGATGCAAACGAGGCCCGCGACGACAAAGCCCGCAAGCAACGCCAGCGGCATGGCAGGCGCTTGCGGCACGGGCAGCTTAGGCAGCGTGACGAACGCGGCCAGGGCGCCCGCAAGCATGTTCACCACGGAGCTGAGGACGATAACGTGAAGGAAGAGTCGGCCAACGCTCCTGATGCCGCCCGCAAATCCACCTCCGTTTGCGTGACCAGCCTGAAAGGCATCTGCAATGCCACAGGCAAATCCGTTAAACGGGAGGATGGAGCCAAATCCGCTGACGGCCGCGATCCTCTGGTGGATGCCGGGAACGTACAGGACGACTGCGAGGACGCCCAGGCAAAGCAGGGTGCACGGGGCGGCAAACGCCGGACCAACAACAGGCTCGAGCGCGACACCTATGAGCTGGCCAATGAGGCCGTACGCTCCTCCCACCAGAAAGCAGAGCGCGTACAGACTCGCCTTCGACTGGCTCTTTTCTGCCATGATCACCCCTCCAGCCGGCCGCGCCGCACGCGGGCCACACGAATCCCATTTTGATTGACGCGTAAATTATGGGGGGAAAGAGCCGCGCTTCATACAGTCACGCGTCCAGATTAGAGTGCCAAGGTAACACGTCTTACTGTTCGCAAGAACAAACGCCTGGGCGAGAAGTGCAAGAAAGCGGGAGGCTCTTCTCGCCCGGCGAGCACGCCGTCGGCGAGCGACGGAGAGCTGACAGGCTTGTTCGTAGACTGACCGTAAACTGAGCGTAAACATGTGCAGATTCGTACGCGTACCGTATGCGCAGGGTCTGCTGCGAATCACGCTAAAACAAAAGGCCAGAGGGTATACCCCCTGGCCTGCTGTTTTAGATGGAGCCAGCTATCAGACTCGAACTGATGACCCCCGCTTTACGAGAGCGGTGCTCTACCAACTGAGCTAAGCTGGCAACCTCTTGCTGCCTTAGCAGCGAATACCAATTATACGGACGCTGCCAAATGATGCAAGCACGAGTTTTGCCAATTCTCAGGGCGCACAAAACCGCCAAGACCGCCAATGCCAATCAGGCCGCTCTGTCCGGAGTCTCCAACTGCCAGGCAGGCCTCACTTCTGTCAGAAAGTGATGGAACAAGCAGAAGCCTAGGTCCTTACTATCTGACAGATCGCACTCGTGTCAGATAGTGATGGTTCCCGAAGCCTCACAATCTGACAGGTCGCACTTCTGTCGAAAAGTGAGGACTTCCAAGGCCTCATAATCTGACAGTTCGCGCTTCTGTCAGAAAGTGGGCACGTCGGAGGGCACAAACCGCCGATTTTCAAGCAAAAGCGCCTCACTATCTGACAGATCGCACACGTGTCAGATAGTGAGGCACCCAGACCTGCAGCACCGGCCGCTTGCGCTACAGAAGGCGCAGCACTCCGCGCACCAGGCTCTCGAAGTCCGCCGCGTGGCGGTCGGCCTCCTCCAGCACGCTCTGGTGCGTGACGGAGGAGTCGCCGCTCTCGTTTGCCGCAAGCGTCAGGCCAAGCACGTTCATGCCCAGCGCGTGTGCCATGATGACCTCGCACACGGTGGACATGCCCACGTAGCTCACACCAAGGCCCTTGAGCATCGCGACCTCGGCCGGGGTCTCGAACGTGGGGCCAAGCATGCCCGCGTACACGCCCTCCTCCACCGTGATGCCGGCGTCGTCCGCCACGCCGCGCGCAAGCGTGCGCAGGTACGGCGTGTAGGCGTCCGTCATGCCCACGAACGGCGTGTCCAGCTCGCGCACGTGGTCCCACTCCGCAAGCGGGTTCCTGCCCGTCAGGTTGATTTGGTCCGTCAGGATGCCCAGCCCCTTGTGGGCGTTGCCGGGGATGCAGCCCGTCGCGCACGCGAAGATGATGTCCCGGCAGCCCAGGTGGTGGGCATGGCGCACGAGGGACGTGACCTCGGCCGCGCTGTAGCCCTGGTACAGGTGGACGCGCCCGGGGTACACGACCACGGGAACATCGTCAATCGTGCCGATGGTGGCCTCGAACTTGTGGCCGCTTATGGGGCGGGCCTCCTGGGGGAACCCGTCGATGTCGTGGTAGTCGATGCGGCGGACGGGCTTAACCAGCTGAGCAAGGTGACCAAGACCCGACCCCAGCACGATGGCGACGGGATGCTCGACGGACGGCTTGCAGCTCTCGACAGTGTCTTCCGTAACCACGCAGATACCTTCTTCCTCGAGGAGGCGCGCAAACACGCCGTCTCCCTCGGTCAGACTTCCCGAATATGTACCATCGTAAATGACTCCGACCCCGCACGAGGGGCTCTTTGCCTTCAGAACCGCAAGTGGCGCCCGACTTGACTTTGCCTTCGCGAAGGATATCCGCGCGCCGCGCTCGAAGTCCTCCGTCACGTCCGTGCCATCCTTCAGCATCACGCGTCCGTTGCGCTGCTCCGCGGGAGGGCGCGGCACCGGAAGCTGGCTCGCCGTCTCGGGGCAGACGCCCACGACGTCCACCTTGGAGCACAGCTCCTCCACGGCCGAGTTCGGCTTCGCTCCCCCGTCGTACCTGCATGCGGTGCCGCGCAGGCACTCGCTCACGATGACCCTCATGCCGCCTCCTCCACGTGCGCCATACGTCCGTCACCTGATTATGCCACGCCACCAGGCTGGCGCGGCACAAGTTGGCTCCCCCGGCGCAGCTGCGCTCGAGGGAGCCATTCGTAACGCTACGTTGTCGCGCAATGCCGCGCAATGCGCATGTCCTTAACGCAGGGCGAGAAGAGCTAGGCGATCAGGCTCGAGATGCTCACCGTGGCGTTGCAGAGCAGGCCGTTCACGTACTCGGTCCACTCCTCGCTCACCTTGGTCTGCTTCTGGCTGTACTCCTGGTAGGCAACGTAGTACGCGGCCTGCGCAGCCTCGTACGTCGCGGAGTCGGCCGTGACCGTGTAGCTCTTCAGCGCGGTCTCGTACGAGCCGCCCTTGCCGCTCCAGGTGCCCTTCTGGGCGTCCCACTCGTCGCCGGCGAGGTTGATGATGTACTTCGCATAGTCGGCGCTCGCGGTCTGGGTGTTGCCGTCGGAGGGCTCGGTCGGCGCGGTGGGGGCGGTGCCGGCCTTCGTCTTCACGACCTTGTCGCGAAGCTTCTGCATCTCGGCGGACTGCTTCACGAGGGCCTTCACGGTGGACTTGCTCATGCCGTAGCTCGAGGCGATGCTCGAGTAGTCGCTGGAGCCAAGGGTGGACTGCGCGTAGGACTTCATGTCCTTCTCGCTCACCTTGATGCCCTTGGCCTCCGCCTCCTGCTGGATGATGGCGGAGCGCGCGTAAGAGAGCACGCCGTCGACGGACGGCAGCTTGTACGTGCCGTCGTCCTGCTTCTGCGAGCTGAGCGAGGACGTGCTGTTGATGACGTCGCGCGCCGAGACCTTGTACGTCTTGCCCTTGTAGGTGTACGTGGCGATCGTGGAGTCGAGCTCGGCCTTCTTCACGGTCGTCTTGCCGGAAAGAGACCCGCTCGCGCCGCCCTGGGCGCCGCCGAACGCAAAGTAGCCCGCGCAAAGGCCCACGGCAAGCGCCACCACGGCGCACACCAGCGGCACCACGAACTTCGGCAGCTGCTTCTTGGCCTTGGGTGCCGTTTCCTTGGTGGCCTTCTCGGCCTTCTTGTCCTTCTCTTCCGACTTGTCCTTGGGAGTGGACTCCGTCATTTCAACCTCCATGCTCGGCCGGCTGGGCCGGCTCCTTGCGACATACGCGTCAAACTGTACCACGACCGGTCGTCCGCACGCCCACGCGGCGCCCACACGTGCGCTTTACCCACACGCCTGCGCGAAAGCTTAACGCAAGCTCCATGCAACGCATGCGCGCGACGCGCCAGGCGAGAAGCGCGTGGCCCCTCTCCCGCTACTCCTTCACGGCGTCGATGATCTCCTGCGACATGGTCTTCACGTAGTCGCGGCCACTCTTCGCGTCGAAGCTCACACGTGCCACAAGAGCCGCCTTCACCTCGTCGGACACGTCGCCGCGCGCGAACTCGCCCAGCGCCACCAGCATGTCGCGGTACTCCGGGTCGCCGTGGTAGCACTGCACGGCCTCGTCCAGGAGCGGCCAGACAGAGGCGGAAAGCCTCTTGGAGCGCGCGCCAAGAGCCGCCAGGAACTTGAACGCCGCCAGACGCACTATGGGCGAGTCCTCGTCAAACAGCGACGCCTCCGCGCCGTCGAGCGCCGCGGCAGCCGCCTGCGCGTCCACGGCCGAAAGCGCCGCGAGCGCCTCGAGCACCTGCCAGCGCGTCTGGGCCTCCGGACGGTCGAGCGCGTCCACCAGGTCGTCCGCATACGGCAGCACGGCGTCGGGGCTCGCCTTCGCGATGGCCGCAACGATGCGCGACGCCTCCTGCCTGCCACGGCGATGCGACCCGCCGAGCTGCGCAATCAGCAGCTCCAGGCTCTTCTCGTCCGCCGTCTTTGCTTCTTCTGCCATTTGGGCCGCTTCCTTCCCGTCTACTCGCGAAAACCGTCCACCATGACGGTGCCGCTCTTGCTGTCCTGATGAATCTCGATAAAGCCCAGCTTGGACGCCTCGCGCAGCAGCGTCGAGAACGAGCGGTAGCCGTAGCTTCGCTCCGAAAACTGCGGGCGCTTGCGCTTCATGGTGTCCTTCAGGCGCGATGCCAGAATCGCGCTGTCGCTTTCCGCCTGCAGCGCGTCGATCGTCTCGAACAGCAGCTGGTAGCAGGGGTGCTTGTCCTTGGACACCTTCGTCTGGAAGTCCGGCACGCCACTTGCGTGCACGATGTCCTCGTAAAACAGGAACTCGTCGCAGACTTCTGCCAGAAGCGGGCTCGTGGACTGCTTCATGCCCACGCCGATGACCGTCTTGCCAAACTCCTTCAGCTTCGTCACCAACGGCGAGAAGTCCGAGTCGCCGGACAGGATGGCGAACGTGTCTATGTGGTCCTTCGTGAGGCACATCTCCATCGCGTCGACCGAGAGCCTGATGTCCGCGGAGTTCTTGCCGGTGTACGCCCGGTCCGGGATCTCTATCAGCTCTATGCCCAGCTCGTGCAGGGGCGTGATGGCGTCGTCGAAGCGCTGCCAGTCGCAGTACGCGCGCTTTGCCGTGATGCGGCCCTTGTCAACCAGGCGCTCCAGGATGCGCTTGACGTCGGGCCTGGGTCCGGGCTCCTGGTGCCCGTTCTTCTTGCGCTTGCCAGTCCCCAGCGCGAGGTTCTCGTAGTCGATGAGAACCGCCAGGGAGCTCTGGCTGGATTCGTTCATGTATCACTTGCCTTTCGAACTCTTGTGAGAAGAGCGGGGGCCTTTGCCCCAGACGTGCCCTTGGGGTCGTCCGCGTCCTTTTGTGACACGCTGATGACCTCTGGCATGGGGGTTCCGTCGCGACGTGCGCGACGCACGGCCTCCGCGTTGCCGCTTTCCGCACGGCGCAGTTGGTCCTTATTTACCCCAAGCACCCGGTCGTGAAACTTCCACGGGCCCACGCTCTCGCCAAAGTCCATCTTCAGCGTGGCGATGGCACCCGCCATGGCGCCAATGGGGATGCCGGCGAGCAGGATGAGCCGCGTGAACCCGATGACCGCGGACGCGAGCACGCCCACGAGGACGATCTTGAGGTTCGCCATCCAGTACTCGCGCCTCGTGACGCAGCCGCGCGCAAGTTCGCTGCCGATGCGTGCCCCGATGACGATGCCCAGCAGCATGAGCATGATGGCGACTATCGCCAGCGCAAACGCGCCCAAGCTAGGCCTCCCCGTTCTGGCTCGCCCTGCGCGTGCGGCTGACCAGGCGAACCTTCGCGTCACCCGTCACGGCGTCGGTCGCGGACGGCGCGCCCTTCTCGCCCTGCGCGCCCTGGGAGGCCGCCGCGGACGCGTCCGCGTACGGGTCCGCGTCCAGAAGCGACCAGTCGAGCCCCGCGGCCGTGCCGGTGGCCTCGTCCGCGTACAGCAGCGTGAGCGCCTGCGTGCCCAGCTTTGAGCCGCCAATCTGGCACAGCACGTCATACAGGTTGAACGCGGTGTCCGCGCCGGGCAGCGTCACGTCCACGTCCTCCGCCTGGCGCAGCGCCAGCGCGATGTCCTTGCGCATGTGCTCGCTCAGGAAGCCGGGGGCGAAGTCGCCCACCACGGACTTCGGCGCCAGGCGCTCCAGCGCCGCGGAATCCGCCATGCCGCCACTGAGCACGTCGATCACCTGGTCGGGGTCGAGGCCGGACTCCTGCGCCAGCGCAAGCGCGTCCGCGTAGCCCACCATGCACGACGCGAGCGCCACCTGGTTGCACAGCTTGCACGCCTGGCCGTTGCCGGCGCGTCCCAGATAGTGGACGCTCTTGCCAAACGCCTGCAGCACGGGGAGAAGAACCTTCGCCTCGTCCTCCGTGGCGCCCATCATGAGCGTGAGCGTGCCGTCCTCGGCACCCTGCTGCCCGCCCGTGACCGGGCAGTCGACGGCGTGCTTGTCCATCACGGCAGCCGCGTCATGCAGCTCGCGCGCGAGCGTGGGCGAGCTCGTGGTGAGGTCCACCATCCACGACCCCTTGCGCGCAGCGTCCAGGATGCCGTCCTTCCCCAGGTAGACGTCCTCCACGTCGCTGGGATATCCCACCATGGTGAACGTCACGTCCGCGTCGCGCGCGGCCTCGGCCGGGCTCTCCGCCCAATGGGCCCCCTTCTGCAGAAGGCCCTCGGCCTTCTCCTTGGTCCTGTTGTGGACCGTCACGTCGAAGCCGGCGTCCATGATCCTGGAGGCGATTGGGGCGCCCATGATTCCGCAGCCCACAAACGCCACCCTGCGTACGCGCACGAGTGCCATTCGATTCCCTTCTTGCGTGCGGCACCCGCCTACTGGGCGGAGCCGCCCCTCTTCACCTTGCGGGCGATACGGTCCGTAAGCGACATCTTCTCCCTGCGGTCCGTCCCCCAGAACACGAGCGCCACCATGCCGGGACCCACGTGGGAGCCCAGGATGGGAGATACGCTGCTGTGGATGATCGCGACGTCCTCGCAGCCCTTCTCCTTACGAACCTCGCGCTCGAGCCAGTCCGCGTCCTTCTGCGCGTCCGTAGACACGATGGCCAGGGGCAGCGTGGTGTCGTGCGCGTAGTTGTCGCGGAAGTCCTGCAGGATGGCACGCAGGGCCTTCTTGCGGCCGCGGCACATGCCGCGCAGCGTGAGGGCACCGTTCGTGTCGTACGAGAGCTCCGGCTTGATGTCGAGCTTGCCGCCCACGTTCGCCGCGGCAGGCGGGATGCGGCCGCCTGCGGCCAGCGCGTCGAAGCTGTCGAGGGTGAAGTAGCCGTGCACGAAGTAGCGCGCGTCGCTCGCCCACTCGAAGAGCTCCTTTGCGGAAAGCCCGTTGGAGGCCTGGCGCACCACCTCGATGGCCAGAAGCTCGCCGGCCGCGGAGTCGCACTTGTTGTCCAGCACGTAGATCTCGAAGTCCGGGTACTCCCTCTGCACCATCTCCGCGGCCTGGCGGGCAGAGTTGATGGAGGAGGAGAGCCCCTCGGTCAGGCCCATGTACAGCGTGGGCATGCCCTCCTGTGCGGCGCGCTTGAAGACCTCGTAGTACCTGCCGGGCGTGACGGCCGCCGTGGTGTAGTGCACGTCCGGGTGCTTGCGCATGTTCTCGTAGAACTCGTGCGGGTCGCTTTCGGCCCACATGTCGTCCACGTGCTCGCCGTCGGGCCCCACGTACGTGAACGGGATGACCTCCACGCCGAGCTGCTCCACGACACCAGGCGCGAAGTCCGCCGTGGAGTCCACTATGATCTTGACGTTACGCCTCTGATGATAGGCGCGGCCGGCGCTCTTCACGCCGGCCGGAACATCAGGAGCGTCAGTTATGGCATGTGCCTGCTGACCCATCTGCTGCTTACCTCGCTAAGCCTGGTCGTCCTCTGGTTCGAGGCGCGGTTTGATGATTCCGTATCCTCCATTATGACGGTGGTAGATGACGTTCACCAGCCCGGTCGCAGCATTTTCAAACACGTAGAAGTCGTGTCCCAAGAGGTCAGTCTGCACCAGCGCCTGCTCCTCGGTCATCGGCTTCAGGTCGACGTACTTCTCGCGCACGAGCACGTCGTCATCGTCGTCGTCCGTCGGCTCGATGAGCTCCGCAAGGTCGTCGACGTGCTCCGGGACCGCGACGGCGGCACGCTGCTTCCTGTCGATTACGCGGGTCTTGTACTTGCGCAGCTGGCGCGTGACCTTCTCGGCGGCCTCGTCGATGGCGGCATACATGTCAGAGCTGCTTGCCTCCACGCGCACGACGTAGTCGCGCACGAATACCGTGACCTCGCACATCTTGCGATCGGGGTTAGAGGGGTTCTTGTCGACGCGAAGCACGACGTCGCAGCTCATGGGCTTGATATCGAACACCTTGAGCGCTTCGCCAACCTTGCTGTTCACGTGCTCACGCATGGAATCGGACACGGAGACCTTGCGCCCGGAAATCTTGATATCAGCCATCAGTGCCTCCCACTATCGCGTTTTCTGCTCTTTTGGAGCACTTGCGTACCCTATTAATACCCAATGGTGCCGACAAAAGCCCCTTGCATTCGACATTCGGTAGGATTGCCCGTCCCGCACGCCTGGCCCCTACACCGTGGCCGCGTTCGAGCCAGCCTCGTGGCTTGCGGGCGCAGCCGCAAGCGACGCCTGGTTCGCGCTGCCGGAGCTACCGTCCGTCGCGGTGGTCTCCCCCGCCGCGGTGGGCGAGCCGGCCGGAACGTCCTGCACCTGCGACGAGGCCGAAAGCGGGTCCATGCCCGCGACCCAGCGCCTGCGCACCAGCCCCATGAGGCCGTTCTTCTCGACCGCGTCGTATGCGGCCTTCACGGCGTCCGCGAGCTCGGCGTTCTGGGAGGAGACCGCGATGCCCTGGGCCTTGGGCGCATCGAGCGTGCCGGCGAGGCACACCTCCTCGTAGCGGGCGGAGAGGTACGCGCCGCTGTACGCGTCGCACAGCACGTAGTCCACGCCGCCGGACTCAAGCGCGTCGAACGCCGCGTTCAAGTTGTCATACGTCTTGACCGACATCATGAGGCCGGTCTTGGAGAGCGCGGTCTGCGACACGGAGCCCGTCTGCACGCCGACGGACTTGGACGAGAGGTCGTCCACCTTCGCGATGCCCGTGTCGCCCTTGTGGAAGAACGCCGAGGCCTGCTCCGCGTAGTCGCCCACGACCGTCGTTGCGCCCACCTGGCCGTCCACGGCGCCCATCAGCACGTCGCACGTGGTGCCCAAGCCTGGGTTCGCATCGTCCACGCTCACGAAGCGCACCTTCAGGCCGAGCTCGTCCGCAAGCGCGCTCGCGAGGTCCACGTCCATGCCATACGCCCTGCCCGAGTCCGAGCCCACGTACAGCGGCACCATGCCGTCCTGCGTGTCGATCCCCACGGTGAGCACGCCCTTGCTTATGGTCGACTCCACCTTTGGCGAGAACGCGGCGGTCTTCGCGGCAAGCGCCTCACCCACGCTGGCCTCTGGCCCCGCGATTGCGGACAGGGGGCCAGAGCAGCCCGCTAGCGCGACGCAGGCTGCGAGCGCCGCCGCGGCGGCTACGGTGTTGCGGTGGGTGGGTTTGCTCATGCCAGGACCTCTCCTCGTGCGACTTCGAACGCGTCCCACCCAGCTGACCTGGTATTTGACCCCACACTCGCGCACCGGGGCCGTCGCTTCGGGGCTGCTCGGCCCCCCACTGTTGGCCCTCTCGCCCGGGAGGCCGGATGCCTCGAAGGATTACGGGCGGTGCGACTGACTTCTAGGACGAGCCATGCTCGCTCGGCCGCGCACGCCCGAGCTTACGTGGATCCCTTTGGCCTCGTCTGCCATGGACTAGGGGCTACGCCCCGCAACCACAGACCTGGATGGAACGATTGCATAGTATACCAGCACTTTCGCAACGCCCTCACCACACGCGTGCGAGCGCGCACGCACTTACGGCCAGCGCGCCGCGAGCCAGCAGGGCACGCGCTGCCTCGCGCACCGTCGCCCCGGTCGTGATCACGTCGTCCACCAGAAGCAGCCTGAGTCCCCGCACGTCCTCCACCACGTCGACCGTGCCCGCGAGGTTCGCGGCGCGCTCGTCGCGGCCCAGCTCGCGCTGGTCGCGGGCCGAGCGCCTCACCAGCACGTCCGCAAGCGGCAGCCCCACGCCGCGGGCGAGAAGCGCTGCCACGCGCTCCATGTGGTCAAACCCGCGCCTGGCGTACGCCTCGGCCGTCGCGGGCACGAAGCACACGCCGTCGAGAGCACACGGGTCGAAGCGGGGGCCTCCGTCCACCCCCGGCCACGAGGACGCCTCGTCGAGCGAGGTCAGCATGGCCGCCGCAATCACCGGTGCCAAGCGCTTCTCGCCCTCGTCCTTATAGCAGGTGATCATGCGCGCTGCGAGCCCCGCAAACGGCAGGCAGCACACGGTTGCGGCCAGCTCCCAGTCGCGCGCGCACTCCGTGCACGTAAGCCAGCCGAACGGGGCGCCGCACACCGGGCACGCCCAGCGCTGGTCTATCCACGGCAGCGCGGCGCGACAGTCCGCGCACAGAAGCTCGCCTGGCATGTCGCAGCCCACGCAGCGCGTTGGCCATAGCAGCTCCGCCATGCCACCCGCAAGGTCCCGCAACGCGCCGTCAGTTACGCCCCACATGCACACGACCCCCCAACGCTTGCGCGCGGGGGGTCGTCGGTTTGCGCCATGCTACCACGCCGAGGCTACAGCGAGAAGAGTCTGAGCGCGTTTCTCCAGCAGGCGTCGTATGTGGACTGCCGAGCGCACCCGCCGGCCTCGCGCACCTCCGCGAGCCTCGCGAGCGTGAACGCGACCATCGCCGGTTCGCACTCCTCGCCACGCAACGGCACGGGCGCCATGTAGGGGGCGTCCGTCTCGCACAGGAGCCGCTCCTCCGGGCACAGCGCTGCCGCCTCGCGGATGTCGTCCGAGCGGTTGAACGTCATCGCGCCGCCAAACGCCACGTGACAGCCCAGCTCGACGAACGGGGCCATCACATCCGGCCCCTGCGTGAAGCAGTGCAGGTCGCAGCCGCGCTCGGGCACCCCCTCCTCCGCAAGCACCCGTGCGGCCAGCACGTGAGCCTGGGCATGAGGGTCGTCCGGGTTGTCGCGAATGTGCAGCTCAACGGGTAGGTCGCGTTCGTGCGCTATGCGCAGCTGCGCCCGAAACGCCGCCTCCTGCACGTCCGCGGGAAGCTCGTTGTACGGCCCGAAGTCGAGGCCTATCTCCCCCACGCCCACGCAGCGTGGGCTGTCGAGAAGAACGTCGAGCCTGACCAGCGCCTCGTCCGTCAGCTCCGCCGCGCCGTAGGGATGAGCCCCCGCGACGATGTGCACGTTGTCCACGAGGTCGGGCACGTCCCACCCGGGAAACTCCGGCGGCAGGAGACCGTGCTCGGCGCACTCGTCCAGACGCTCGGCGGCACGCCCCACCTGCTCGTCCAGCCACGAGAGCAAAGCCTGCGCCGTGGGGAACTTTCGCGGCACCTCGTCCACGGGGTCGACGGGCACCACCAGCAGGCGGACGCCCGCCAGCGCGGCGCGGCAGATGGCTATGGAGGCGTCGTGCCTGCGGAAGCTTGTCAGGTGGCCGTGGCTGTCCGCGATGGGGGCGAGCGGCGCGGGCAGAGGCTTCGCGCGGCCCTTTCGGTCGTGGAAGAGCTTTCCGTCCTTGAGCGTGAGGGCGTCCATGCCCAGCATCTCCTGCGGCACGTCTACCCCTCCCCCACCTGGGACAGCGCGTCCGCAAGTCGGACGAAGTCTCCCGTCGAAAGGGTCTCCGCGCGCACCGTGGGCGCGATGCCGGTTGCAGAGAGAGCCTCGTCCAGCTCTTCCTTTGCGTAGCCTGCAGAAGACATGGAATTTCGTATTGTCTTGCGACGCTGGGCGAACGCGGCCTCGATCACGCTCCTCGTAGCGTCGAGCTGCGACGGGGTGAGGGGCTCTCCCGTTGCGGGGTCGCACGCGGGGTCTCGGTCGATTCTCACGACGGCCGAGTCGACATGCGGAGGCGGCATGAAGTTGCCGGGCCCCACTTCGAAACGCCCGGTCACCGTCCCCAAGAGCGAGAGCTTCGCCGTGTAGGCACCGTATGCCCTGCTACCGGGCTTGGCGGCGATGCGGTCGGCGACCTCCGCCTGGACCATGACGACGGCGCGCCCGATCGTGGGCATCTGCTCGAACGTCTTTAGGATGATTGTTGCCGCCACCTGGTAGGGAAGGTTCGAGACGAGCTTCGTGGGGGCAGGGTCGAGGCCCTCGATCCCGAGCTCGCGAACGGCGTCCGCCAACATGCCCGCGTCGACCCCGAGGGCATCGCCCTCGAGCAGCGCAAAGCGCTCGGAGTCACGCGCGCAGGTCTCTGCGAGCACGGGAGGCAGGGTCCTGTCCGCCTCGACGGAGCACACCGCCCCGGCATGCGGCAGCATGGCAACGGTGAGCGTTCCGATGCCAGGACCGACCTCGAAGACCACGTCCTTCTCGCCCAACTCCGCCAAGTCGAGGATGCGTCCTATGACGGAGTCGTTCACCAGGAAGTTCTGCCCGAGGCGGTGCTTGGTGTAGAGGCCGAAGCCGTCCAGGACCTCACGCGTCCTGGACGGGTTGGCAAGCCATGAGTGCAGCGTCTGGGCCATGGGCTACTTCTTGGCCAGACGGGGGAAGAGTGCGTCGCCCTTGGTCACAGGAAGGCCGCCCTTGAGCTGGCCCCACTCGCATGCGGCCGCAAGGTCGTCGGTCGCCGCCTCGTCGCCGTGGCTCATGCGGCGCAGCGCCTCTGCGGAGGTCTCGGGCATGAACGGCGCAAGCAGGTGCGCGCAGATGCGGATGGTCTCCAGCAGATTCAGGATGATGTCCTGCAGCTCGCCCGCACGGGCAGGGTCCTTCGCCACGTTCCAGGGCTCGGAGTCCTCGATGTAGTGGTTCGCCGCGTGGACCAGCTCCATCACGACGTCCTTTGCGTCATCGTACTCGATCTTGTCCATGTGCGCGGCATAGCGGCCCTCGATGCCGAGCGCCACGTCCCTGAGCGGGTTCGGACGGTCTGCCCAGCCCTCCGGAACCTCGGGGCTCTTGCCATCGAAGTACTTCACGCTCATGTTGAGGGCGCGGCTCACGAGGTTGCCCCAGCTGTTGGCCAGGTCGGCGTTATAGACCTGCTCCATGCGGCTGAAGCTGATGGCGCCGTCCTCGCCGGGCTTGACGTCGGTCATGAAGTAGTAGCGGTAGCCCTCGACGCCCAGAAGGTCGATGACCTCCTGCGGCGCGATGGCGTTGCCGCGGGACTTGCTCATCTTCTCGCCCTGGCCGGTCTCCTCGTTCTTAACCATGAGGAAGCCGTGCGCGAAGACGTGCTCGGGCAGAGCCTCGCCGATGGCCATGAGCATCGCGGGCCAGATGACACAGTGGAAGCGGATGATGTCCTTGCCCACGACGTGGTACTGCGCGGGCCAGCGGAAAGCGAGCTCCTTCTTCGCGGCTTCGCTGGGGTTACCGTAGCCCACGGCGGTCATGTAGTTGAGCAGGGCGTCGAACCACACGTAGGTGACGTGCTTCTCGTCGAACGGGAGCTTGATGCCCCAGTCGAAGCTCGTGCGGGACACGGACAGGTCCTGAAGGCCGCCCTCGACGAAGGTGCGAACCTCGTTCATGCGGAAGGAGGGCTGCACGAAGTCGGGATGCTCGTCGTAGAGCTTGAGCAGCTTGTCCTGGAAGGCGGAGAGCTTGAAGAACCAGGACTCCTCCTGCACGCGCTCCAAGGGGCGACCGCAGTCGGGGCAGAGGTGCTGACCCTCGGTGTGGCGCTCCTCGTCCGCGTGGGCGACTTGTGTCTCGGTAAAGTAGGTCTCCTCGGGCACGCAGTACCAGCCGTCGTAGGAGCCCTTGTAGATGTAGCCGGACTCGCGCATGCGCTCCCACAGATACTGGACGGCGCGGGTCTGACGCGGCTCAGTCGTGCGGATGAAGTCGTCGTTCGAGATCTCGAGGGTCTTCCAGAGCTCCTTGAAGTACGGCGCCTGGCTGTCGCACCACTCCTGCGGCTCCATGCCGTGCTCGCGTGCGGCCTCCTCGACCTTCTCGCCGTGCTCGTCCATGCCGGTCAGGAACTTGACGTCGTAGCCCTTGGCGCGACGGTAGCGCGCCTGCACGTCGCACAGGACCGTGGAGTACGCAGTTCCCAGGTGCGGCTTGGCATTGACGTAGTAAATTGGCGTAGTGATGAAGAACGAGGGCTTGTCTGCCATGGTGCTGGTCTCCTAATGACGGAATGGTTGGCTTGCCGACGGCGCATGTCGCCGTGACGTTCGCGATGGACAATTGTAACTCAGGTGCATCTACACGGTTCGCGCAGGTTGAGGGCGCACATCTGCTCCACCTGTCCGCAGGGGGATGCATGGGCACGCCACGACACTTGCGCGCCGCGCCATAGTTGGTGTCCTGACGCTATTTCTCGATCTCCCGCAGGATCGCGTCGTAGACCTCGGCCTTCGCGAGCGAGAAGGACTTCGCGAGGCGCTTCGCGAGCTTAGTCTTGGGCTCGCCCTCCTCGAGGCCGGCGCGTATCGCCTCCTCGAGCGACTGGGTCCCCTGACTTGCCGCGTCGCGCCTTCCCAAGAGCTCCTCCTCCGTGGGGGCGCCGATCACGACGACGCACTCGCCCTTGACCTCGTCCCTCTCCGCGACAAGAGCCGCGAGCTCGGGAGCGTGGCCCCGGAGGCACTCCTCGTGCACCTTCGTGAGCTCGCGTACGAGGGCGACCTCGCGGTCTGGGAGCACCTCCGCAATGCGCGCCAGCGTCGTCGCGACACGATGCGGCGACTCGTACACCACGAGCGCGCCGGGCACGACGGACAGCTCCTCGAGCCTAGCGCGCATGGCGCCCGCCTTGCGCGGCAGGAAGCCCTCGAAAAAGAAGTGCTCCATGGGAAGGCCGGAGGCGACAAGCGCGCAGATGGCCGCAGACGGCCCCGGAATGACCTCCACGCGCAGCCCCCTGTCGAGTGCCGCATCCACCAGCCTCTGGCCAGGGTCGGAGACGCCCGGCATGCCGGCGTCCGAGACAAAGGCGACACGGTCCCCCGCCTCTATGCGCTCGAGCGTCGGCTCCACCCTCTGGTCCAACACGTTCTCGTCCGCCCGCTGCAACGGGACGTGCACGTCGAAGCGTGCGAGGAGCTTGCTCGTCACGCGCGTATCCTCGCAGAGCAGGAGGTCTGCGGACTTCAGGGTCTGGACGACCCTCGGCGATACGTCGGAGAGATTTCCTATGGGGGTGCCCACGACGCTGAGCACGCCCGATGCCGCCGCGCTCACGCCAGCATCCTTCGCTCGAAGGATGCGAGGGAGATCCTCGCGTCCCAGCTTGAGAGCTTGCCGTCGGTCTTCCACGTCTGATAGAACCACCCGTCGCAGTTCTTGAAGGCATTGAGCTGCTCGGAGATGTAGACGCGCTCGAGGGCGATGCGCCCCTCCGGGGTGGTCATGGAGTCCGAGAACGGCAGGGCCGCAGACCACTTTCCGACCATGACGGGAAGGCCGCTCCTCCTTGCGGCGCGAAGCGACTTCTGGGACTTGTTGACCAGGCTCCTGACGCCTGACGGGCCGGCCGTCTTGACGCCGTCCGTATAGTGGTAGAGATGGCAGTCGAGCCATACGTTCTTGTAGCGGTCGTGCGCCATGAAGTGACGCCATGAGGCCGGCTCGCCGGCGTCGGGGATGATGACCCTGACGTCGTCTCCCGCCTCCTGGCGGATGGTGTCGTAGGCATCGCGATAGTAGTTCCGGAGCCTGTGAATCGGAACGCCATCGGTGAGCGTGAGGCCATGTCTCACCTGTACGGCGGGAGAGTCCGCCACCTCGATGCCCGCGAATGACGCGCGGGTGGCATAGCGCTTGGCGAGCATGCCAAGGACGGAAACCATGTCATTGCGGTAGTGGGAGAAGTCGTCGTGGTTGCGCACGAGCGACGTCTGGTCGCTCGCGGAACCTGGCGCGATGTCTAGCACGAGCACGAGGTTGAGGCTTATCTCGTCCGCCCAGTCGAAGGCCTTGTCCACCTTGTCGATGCAGCCGAGGAACGGACCGGCCTCGGGACCGTCGTCCCCGAAGACGTACCAGGGAACGGGAAGGCGGACAGCGTTGAAACCGCGCGCGGCGATATGGACGAAGTCCGCCTGCTTTATGAAGTCGGCCCTGTGCTCGCTCACGAGGTCGCGATAGTGACGCTTGCCTAGCGAGCGAACGAGGCTCTCCTCGTCCAGGGCCCCAGAGTCCGCGAACAGGACCGGAGAGACCCACGGCTCGAGCGTAAGCCAGCCGGAGAGGTTGACCCCATGCAATGCCCTGTCAGACATGAATCCCCAATCATCGCAGCTACGACCTTTATTTTTGAGTATAACCGCTCCACTGGACACAAGGTGCACAATGGCGTCTTTCGTTCTCGCCACCATGCCTAGCCAAGATACGACGGCGGCACCTTCGCCTCGACGAACCAGCGCGGTCCCTCGTAGTAGAGGAAGGTATCCCTTCCCGCAACGCGAACGGTGTAGCGCATTCCCGTCCCTCCCGTGCGGAGCGAGTGCGCCTGCCGTCGATCGAGTACGCGGTCGATCTTATAGCGCGTCCCGTCGTCCCATATGACCTCGAGGGGCTTGACCCGCCCCTCCACGTCCGTCTCGGAAAGGACCTCAACATAGTGCTTCCTCCTGTCGATTATGCCGTCCACAAGGGCTCACCTCACGCAAAGTACGAGACGGGATGGGTAAAGTGATCGCGCTCGGGGTCGAGGTCAGAGAGCCGTGGATCGAGCAGCTCCGACGCACGCCTAACCGCATGGTTGCCGAAGCGGTGTCTGAGCTCGTCCATCGACTCGTCGAGCGCACGCTGCCGCAGGCGCCTCTCCTCCACACCCTCGATGTCAAGCTGCACGGGACGCATCGCAGGAACCAGGTTCGATGCTCGAACCCCGATTGCGCGGATCTTCTCGTACCTGAAGTCCCAGTCCGACACGAGGAGGCTCGCGGCGAGGGAGCATATCTCGGTCGTGATGTTGCTGGGACGGTCGAGCCGAGCCTGGTGGCTGTGGCAGGCAAGCGTGCGGAAGTCGCGGCCCGTTGCCGATACGGTGCGCGCCATGAGACCAAGCTGCCTGAGCCTCTGGGAAACGGACTCGCCCATGAGCCAGACCACCTGTCTGGCCGTGCGCGCGTCCTCCACGTCGAAAGGGCAGGTTATGCCGTTGCCCACGCTCTTCACCTCCCGCTCCGTGTCCGTAATGGCAAGGTCGAGCGGCCGGACGGGACTCGCGTCTCTGCCTTGGGCGAAGGCCTGGACGACGAGGCCGGGCTTGCCGAGCGCTCGTCTGACGAAGGCGGGGTCCGCACGGGCAAGCTGGCCTATGGTCCAGATGCCAAAGTGGTTGAGCTTGTGCTCCGTGGCAGGCCCCACGTAGAGGAGGTCTCCCACCGGAGCCTTCCACACGAGGTCGCAGGCGTTGTCCGGAAGCACCTCCATGTAGCCGTCCGGCTTGTCGTGGTCGCTTCCGAACTTGGCGAAGATCTTGTTCCACGAGTACCCGATGGAGCACGTTATGCCAAGCTCATGCTTTATGCGGTTGGAGATGGAGGCCGCAACGGAGCGGACGTCGCCTCCCCACAGGTGGATGGAGCCCGTGAGGTCGAGCCACGCCTCATCGGGACCAAAGGGCTCCACGAGGTCCGTATAGTTGTAGTAGATGCGACGTGCCGCGTTCGAGTAGCGACGGTAGAGCTCGTAGCGCGGCGGGACGATCACCGCGTCCGGGCAGGCCTGGCGCGCCTGCCAGAGCGCCATGGCCGTCTTGACGCCGCGACGCTTGGCCTCGTAGCTCGCTGTCAGCACGATGCCGTGCCTGAGCTCCTCGTTTCCGCCCACGACAAGCGGGCGACCCCTGAGCTCCGGCCGTTCCGCCTGCTCGACGCTCGCATAGAAGGCGTTCATGTCACAGTGCAGGATCTTGCGCGACGTGTCCACCGTTCCCCCTCCGACAACATCCATTTAAGAACATCTGTTCGTAGTTTGGAAGGGCCAGTGGACATTAATTCCGCCATTGCGCGTCCGCGGGCCTTCAGGACAAGACGCGGAGCAGTCCAGGCACAGGTAGGCGCGTTCGCGTGGATAAATAGAACACTTGTGCTGTTTTTGTCGAGAAGGACGTGGCGTCCGGAACACGAAGAACCCCGCGGACGAAGGGGCTCGCGGGGTTGCATCTCTACTCTGAGGACGGCTTGGGACCGTTGTCGGAGGGCCTTGCGGAGGAGTCTCCGCCCGGCTTGCCTCCGCCGCGATGGCGACGGCGGCGCTTGGGCTTGTCAGAGCCCTCGGCCGATGACGGGGACGTGCCCTTCGCGCGAGGCGGGCGCTGACTGCCGGCACCGTCGCCGGGCTGCTGGCCGCCGCGGTCGCCAGGGTGACGGCGGCGCTTGCCGCCCTCAGGCCTTGGCGCCCCTCCCCTCTGCCTCTGGGGACGAGCCTGGCCGTCCGCACGAGACTGCGTCCTCCCGTCCTGGGAGGGGGCGTCGCCCTCGGCCGTGCGGTGGTGACGACGGCGATGCATGCCGCCCGAGCGGGTCGGGGGCTGGGAGGCCGCGTCCTTCTCGCCCTGGCGACGCTCGTTCTTCGGAGTGCGGTCCTGGGGCTGTGCCTCTCCCTCCGCCGACTTCTTGCGGCGGCGACGGCGCGGCGCCTTGTCGGCGGAGGCGCCGTCAGCGGAGGCCTCCGGCGCGGACTTCGCGTGCTTGGGACGCGGACGCTGGGCGGCATCGGCCGCGGGGTCCTGCGCCTGTCCGCCGGAGCGGCGGCGCCTGCGCGGGCGCGACTCGACGAAGATGTCGGAGTCGTCGTAGGTCTCCGCGGGGGCGACGCCGTTCTTGCGGTCGAGCTCGGCCAGGGCCATCTGCACCTCGGGGGACTGCAGCTTCTCCAGCGCGGAGCGGGTCACGGTGTCGGGGCGGCAGGCGCAGCCCAGCTCCTCGCTCTTCTTGTGCGCGGCCGGTGACGCCTCCATGTCCGCAAGGGCGACGCGGACCTGCTTGCCGTTCTCAAGGCGCAGGCAGAGCTGCTCCTTCGGGGTGTCGTACTCCACGATCTTCGCCTTGCCCAGGGGCGTGTCGATCACGGCGTTGCGCTTGGGCGCGCGGCTCTTGAAGTCGCGGTACGCCTCGAACTCGTAGCGCAGGCAGCACATGAGCCGTCCGCACGCGCCGGAGATCTTGGACGAGTTGAGGGGCAGGTCCTGCTCCTTTGCCATGCGGATCGAGACCGGCTCGAAGCGCCTGCCAAAGCGCGTGCAGCACAGCTCCTGGCCGCAGTGGCCAAAGCCGCCCACGATGGCGGCCTCCTCGCGTACGCCTATCTGGCGCATGTCCACGCGCTCGTGCAGCTCGCGCGAGAGGTCGCGCACCAGCTGGCGGAAGTCTACGCGGTCCTCCGCCGAGAAGTAGCACACGACCTTGCCGCCGCCAAACAGGTACTCGACGCCCACGGGCTTCATGTCGAGACCGGACTCGTGCGCAAGCCTGCTGAACGTGGGGAAGGCCTCGTCCCCGCGCTGCGCCAGCATGTCCGCGCGCGCGAGGTCCTGGTCGGTCGCGACGCGCACCACGGGCTGGAGCCTGCCGGCCTCGCCAATAACCTCGCGCAGGCGCTCTGGGGTGACCTCCTGCGCATCCATGGTCGCAAGGCCGATCTCCTGGCCGCGCTCCGTGGTGCAGATGACGTGGTCGCCCTCCTGGGCGCCGGTCCTTCCCGGATCAAACCACAGGTCGTGGGCCGCATATTTGAACTTCACCGCTAGTACGGTGGGCATGAGAGTGCCTCCTTCACGCCAAGCAGCATGACCTCGATGGCCAGCTGGGGTGTCACGTTATGGGATATGTCGTCCGCGGCGCGGCTGGTTGCAGCAAGCGCGCGCACGACCCCCTCGGTGGTGGTGCCGGCGGCAAGCCGGTCCACGATGTCGGCGGCGTCCTCGTTCACGATGGGCTCGCCGACGCCCTCGCAGCGCAGCAGCACGTCCCTCAGGAGCGAGTCCGCCGCGGCGATCGTCTCCATCATACCCGAACGCTCGCGCGCGGTGAGCTCGCGCTTGTTGGAGTCCTCCACCTGACGCATGGCCGCCTTGCCAAGGTAGTCCGCGCTCTCGCCCAGCGCCGCCTCCTGCTCACTCTTCACGTCCGCAAGCGGCGCACGGGCCGCCTCCACGATCCGCCGGGCGGACGTCAGCACGTCCCACGAGTCGTCGCGCGCAAGCTCGCCTAGCGTGCGCACCACCAGGCGACGCGCCTCGCGCCGGCCCGAGGACGCCAGAAACTGCGCCGCCGCCTCCGGCGTGTGGGTCACGGCCAGTGCGATGCGCGCCTCCGCCCCGCCGATGCCGCTCATGAGCTCCACCGCGTGCTCCGCCGCGCCCGGGCTCACGATCTGGAACGGAATCTGCTGGCAGCGCGAGACGATGGTTGGCAGAACGGACGCCGCCGAGCGCGCAATGAGGATGAACATGACGCCGTCGGGCGGCTCCTCGAGGGTCTTGAGCAGCGCGTTTGCCGCGGCTCCGCGCAGGAGCCCCGCGTTGTCCAGAATGTAGACCTTGCCAGCCGCGCGGATGGGCGCGAGCGCCACGTCCGCGATGAGCTCGCGGATCTGCCCCACGAGGTAGCCCGTCACGCTCTGCGGACTCAGGTAGTGCACGTCCGGGTGCGTGCGGTGCGCCACGCGGATGCACTCGTCGCACGTGCCGTCGCCCCCGTTGGGGCAGACGCGCGCCTGGGCCACGGCATACGCAGCCTCGAGCATGCCCGAGCCCGGCGCGCCCAGAAACAGGTACGCGTGACTCAGCCTGCCCTCGTCTATCGCCGCGGCGAGAAACTCCTGCACCCTCGGCTGCTGGGCAAGTCCCGCCAGCACCTTCGGCACGGCCGGTGCGCCCGGTCTTGCGGGGCCGCTACTCATGCGCGACCCCCGCATCCCCGCACCGGCACGGCACAACCACGTCCCGAAGCGCCGCATCCACGCGCCCCGCGACGTCCTCGACCGAGCCGACGGCGTCCACCACGCGCACGCGCGCGGGCTCCGCCTTCGCAAGCCGCAGGTACGCCGCGCGCACGCGCTCCTGAAAGCGCATGCCCTCCTGCTCCAGGCGGTCCGCCCCTCCGGCCGTGGCGCGCGCAAGGGCGTCCTCGCAGCCAAGGTCCAGCACCAAGGTGCGATCCGGCAGCACGCCGCACGAGCCAAGCTCGTTGCAGCGCGAGACGAGCGACGCATCGAGCCCGCGTCCTCCCGCCTGATAGGCGTACGTGGAGTCCAGGTAGCGGTCGCACACCACGACGGCCCCGCGCGCGAGCGCCGGCGCGACCACCTCGCGCACCAGCTGCGCGCGGCTGGCCTCGTACAGCAGCAGCTCGCACTCGTCTGCCATGGCCCCGTTCTGGGGGTCAAGCAGAATCTTCCTGATCTTCTCGCCTATGGCGGTGCCTCCCGGCTCGCGCAGGCGCACCACCTCGTGCCCCGCCGCCTCCAGGCGATCGGCCAGAAGCGTCGCCTGCGTGGACTTTCCGCAGCCGTCGATTCCCTCGAGCGAGATGAACGTGCCGCGCCGACCTGCGGGCGCAGCCATGGTCCGGACGTCAGCCATGCTCCGCACCCCTAGTCCTCGGAGTCCGCGGCGGTCGTCTTCTTAGCAGGCGCCTTCCTCGCGGTGGACTTCTTCGCCGTGGACTTCTTCGCGGTAGTCTTCCTGGCGGCAGTCTTCTTCGCGGTCGCCTTCTTCGCGCCAGAGCGCTTCGTACCGCGCGCGGCCTTCGACTCCTCCTTCTTCTTCCTGCCGGGGCAGTCCATGTTCACGCAGATGCGCCACGGGCCGCGCTGCGTCACCACCTCCACGATGGGGGCGCCGCACTCCGGGCACACCTCGCCCGTCGCGTGTAGCTCGCCGCGCTGGGGCAGCGGGTAGCTCGTGCCGCACTCCTCGTAGTTGGTGCAACGTATGAAGCGCTTGCCGGTGCGCTCGCTCTTGTGGGCCACCAGGTCGCCGTGACGGCCGGCCGCGGCGCACGCCGCGCACTCGCCCACCACCACGTCCGGCTCGCGGTTCGTGGGGCACGCCGGGTTCACGCAGATCTCGTACGCGCGCTGGCGGAACGGCTGCACCTTTACGCGCGGGGCGTGGCACACGGGGCACACGCCCTTCTCGCCCTCTATGGCCTGCACGCGGCCCTTGGGCACCGGGTACGTCACGTCGCAGTCCGGCCAGCCCATGCAGCCTATGAAGCTAGAGTGGTTCTTCGCGGAGGTCTTCATGACGAGGTCCTTGCCGCACTTGGGACAGACGCCCACCTTCGCGTCGGCCGTGACCGCGTCCGCGATAGCCTCGCCCAGATCGTCCTTGTGCTCGATGAGCGGCCCCACCATGCTCGCCAGAAGCGCGCGCGAGTGGTCCACGACCTCGGTCTGGGTCTCCTCGCCGCGCGCGACCTCCGTCATGTCGCTCTCGAGCTCGGCCGTCATGTCCGGGCTCGTGATGTGCGGCGCGTACTCCGTGAGCGCCTCGATGACGGCGATGCCAAGCTGGCTGGGCTCCACGGGGTCGTTCTTCAGGTACTTCACGTCGTACAGGCGCTGGATGATGCTCGCGCGCGTGGACTTGGTGCCCAGGTTGCACTTCTCCATCTCCTGGATCAGGCGGCCCTGGCTGTAGCGCGCCG
The DNA here is from genome assembly GCF_900105025.1 of Parafannyhessea umbonata. Lineage (GTDB taxonomy): Bacteria > Actinomycetota > Coriobacteriia > Coriobacteriales > Atopobiaceae > Parafannyhessea > Parafannyhessea umbonata. The sequence continues at coordinate 1,622,331 of NZ_LT629759.1, forward strand.
GCGGCTCCGTCTGCTTCGCCTCGAGCGCCATGTCGCTCACGTCGCACGAGTCGCCCACGGCAAGCTGCGGCAGCTGCTCGTCCTTGCGCAGGCCAAACGGGTAGGCGCGGCGGAAGCCCGGCTTCACCAGCACCGTGCCGGACGCGACAAACGGCTCGCCGTTCACGTCGAAGCTGAACTTGGTGCTCTCGCTCACGGACGGCTCCATGAGCGTCGCAAGGAAGCGCCGCGCGATGAGGTTGTACAGCTTCCACGCGGCGCCGTCCAGGCGGTCGGGGTCGGCCGCCGCCGTGGGATAGATGGGCGGGTGGTCCGTGGTCTCCTGCTTGCCGCGCGTGGCCGTGAGCTTGGGAAGGGCGAGAAGATCGTTGCATACCGGGCGGTAGTTTGGCACCTGGGCGAGCGTCCTCACGCAGTCGCGCAGGTCGAGCGACTTGGGGTACACCGTGTTGTCGACGCGCGGATACGAGATGAGGCCGTCCATGTACAGCGACTCCGCGAGGCGCATGGCGCGCGCCGGGCTGATGCCCTCCGCCGCGGCGGCCGTCTGAAGCGACGTGGTGTTGAACGGTGCAGGCGGCCTCGTGGTGCGGCTCTTGCGCTCCACGTTCGTGACCGTGGCCGTGGTGGCGTCCCGGACGTGGCTCCAGGCAAGGTCCGCCGCGGCCTTCTCCTTGAAGCGGGCCGTGGCGTGGGTCGTCTTGAACGAGTGGGACTCGTCCGAGTCGCCCGCGGGCGCCATCCTGCCCGAAATCACCCAGTAGTCCTCCGGCACGAACGCCTGGCGCTCGCGCTCCTTCTGCACCACAAGGGCGAGCGTGGGGGTCTGGACGCGACCGGCGGAGCGCACGTGGCCCAGGCCGCTGAAGCGCGCCATCGTGAGGTAGCGCGTGAGCACGGCGCCCCAGATGAGGTCGATGTACTGGCGCGACTCGCCAGCGTCCGCAAGGTCCTGGTCGAGGTCGACGAGGTTCGCGAACGCATGGTCGATCTCGGCCTTCGTGAACGCGGAGTAGCGGGCACGCGACACCGGCGTGTCGGGCGCGACCTCGCGCATCTGGCGCAGCGCATCAGAGCCGATGAGCTCGCCCTCGCGGTCGAAGTCCGTGCCGATCACGATGGAGTCCGCCTTCGCGGCGAGGTTCTTGAGCGAGCGGATGATGCCCTTCTCGGCGGGGACCTTTTCGATGGGGGCCCACACGAGGTACGGCAGGCTCGGCACCTTCCAGCCCTTGATGTCGATTCCGTCCTTCAAAAACGGCTTGCGCTTGGTCTCATACGGGGGGCGCGGAAGGTCGTCCGGAATGTGCGCGGGGATGACCTCGCCCTCCGCCGTGACGGCCCACCAGCCCTCCTTCTTGCTGTAGTGCAGCTCGTGGGCGAAGTCGGGCGCCATGATGTGACCGCGCAGGCCTATGGTGACCCACTCCTCCCCGTCGTGCTTGAAGCGGTAGACGGGAGTGTCGTACACCTTGCCGGCCTCCGGCTTGCCCACGGTGGAGAGCAAGCGGGCTATCTGCTGGGCGGCATCGTTCTTCTCGGTAACAACGAGCTTCAATCTATCCCCCGGTTTCGAGTCTTCGTCTTGCGGTGCGACCGCGCGTGCGCGCGGGGCATGCGTCTTGCCGTTATACCCGAAAGGCGCCTTGCGGCGCCCATCGGTCGGTCAGTAGTGGCAAAACACTAGATTATCAGCGCTTAGCGAGCCGTTGTGCGCGGCGGGCGCTAAAGCTTCGACATCTCTTCCTCGTACTTGTGCTCCTGGTACTCCTCGCGCGTCCACTTGAGGGACTCCTTGCCGTCGCGGGCAACAAGCACGTAGCGGGCGATGGCGAGCGCAACCTCGTACAAGCCGATGAGTGCCGCGAACATGAGGACCATCGTGACGGGCGAGGCATCGGGCGTCACGACGGCCGAGAGCACCATGAGGCCGACGTAGATGTAGCGCCACTGCGCGCGGAACGTCTTATACGGCACGAGGTGCAGCACGGAGAGGTAGAAGATCGCAAGCGGCAGCTGGAACGCGATGCCGAAGCCGATCTCCAGCAGCATCATGATGTTGATGTAGTCCTCCGCGTTGGCCACGATGTTGGCGAAGTCGCGCGACTGGTCGATCATCCAGCCGACCGCCGCGTTCTGGATGATGAGGTAGCAGAAGGCCATGCCCAGGTAGAACAGGATGACCATGGCCGCGACCGTCGGAATGACCCACTTGCGCTCGTTCTTCTTGAGCGCGGGCAGGAAGAACGCCATGACCTCCCAGATGATGATGGGCGAGCATACGATGGCGCCAAAGAAGACCGCCACCTTGAAGCGGATGGTGAATCCGCCCAGCACCGTGAGAATCGTGAGCTTGGAGCCATGCGGGAGCGCCTCGCGAATGGGGTTCATGATGAAGTCGATGAGGACGGGCGTCGCGTTGTAGAGCACGATGGCCGTAATCACAAGCGAGACGACGATGATGGTGAGGCGGCGCCTGAGCTCGCCGAGGTGGTCCATGAGCGGCATGCGCGCTGGTCCGATGGGCATTAGTCCTCCCCTCCCTTCGCGGCGGGCTTCGCGGTGACGTCGGCGTCAGAGTCGACGCTCGCGTCGGCATCGCCGTCGGCGTCCTCGTCCGCGGGCCTCGCGACGGGCTTCGCCTTGCGCGTGCCCTTCATGGCGTACAGCGACGCGACGCTCCTTGCAGGGGCGGCGGACTCGGAGGAAGGCTCCTCGTCCTTCTCGCCGGCGGAAGCCTGGGGCGCGTCGACATCCGCGTCGGAGTCCACGTCGGAATCGGAGTCCACGTCCTTCTCGCCCGCGGAGTCTGCGGCCGTCGCGGCCTCCTGCTCTGCGGCGGCACGCTCGCGCGCCAGGCGCTCGCGGCGCTCGGCGAACGTCTCGCGCCGGGGAGCCGCACCGTCTACGCCGGACTCGATGTCCGCGTCCTCGTCCATCGCGGCCGCCCGCGCGGAGCTGCGCTTCTTCTCGTCCTCGGTCTGCGGCTCGTTCATCGCGTTGTTGAGCGGGTCCATGACCTCGGTCTGGACGACCTCGGTGAATCCCTCCTGGGCCTCGCGGAACTGCCTGAGCATGCGACCGATGGTCCTGCCCATGCCAGGGAGCTTGTCGGGCCCAAAGATCAGGAACGCGAAGATCAAGATCAGGGCGAGCTCTGTCTCACCAATACCAAACACGCAAGCACACCTCCAAGTGCGTCGTCGCGGACGAGAAGAACTAGGCCCCTATACCGAGCTCGCCACTGACGCCCAGCATGTCGAGCACGCGGGCGACGTTGCGCTGCGGGTTCGAGGCGGTAAGCGAGAGGCCAGCGTCAGACGCACGGTGCACCGCGCCCACGAGGACGCCGATGCCGGTCGAGTCGATGTAGCTCACCTGAGAGAGGTCGACGTCGATGGACGGCACCCCCTGGTTAAGGAGCTCGTCGATGGCGTCGCGGAGCTTCGAGGCGTTCGACACGTCCACCTCGCCCGTGACCTGCAGCCTGCGGCCGTTTTCGGCCTGGGTAGTCAAGATTTCCATGTGATTCGTTTCCTTCTCTTAGTTGCCCGAGCCGGAGAGCCCGATGCCTCCGAGTGCGCCGGAGAGTCCCTGGCCCGAGGTTCCTGAGGTGGTTCCCGTCGTGGAGCTCGCTCCGTTGGCAGAGGAGCTCGCCGCGGACTCGATGGCAGAGAGGCGCTGCTCCGCGAACGACTTTGCGCCGTAGCTGTCCTTCGGGTCCGTCTTCTCGGCCTTCTTGTACGCCGCCTGCGCGTTGCCCGTCTGACCCTTTGACTCGTACACCATGCCCAGGTTCGCCCAGCCAAGCGGGAACTTGGGCGAGTCCTCGGTCACCTTCTGCAGCGCTTGGAGCGCGGCATCGGTGTCGCCCTGGTAGAACTGGCAGAGCGCGCGGTTCACCTTCACCGTATCGGAATCGTTCAACTCGAGGTACTGGTCGAAGTAGTCGATCGCCTTGCCAAGGATGTCATTCACGTGCGTCTTGTCGGCGTCGGTCGTTGCGAGCGACGCTGCCTGGTAGCCCCACGACATGTAGCCGTTGCCGAGGTTCAGCAGGGCGGCGAGGTCCTTGGGGTTCTTCTTGAGGCGCCTCTGGAGGGAGGCGAGCGACTCCTCGTACGATGAGTCGAGCTTCTTGAGGGAGTCCGACGTCGAGGCGGTCTTGGAGCTCGAGGAGCTGGAGTCGTCCTTTTGGGAAGAGCTGGAGGAGTCGTCCTTATTAGACGAGGTGCTCTCCTTCTTGGCGCTCTCGCTCGCCTGGTTGTTGCCGACGATTGCCGAACAGGACGGCATCATCATGGAAACGGCCATGATGACCGCGAACACGATGATCACGATGCTCGTGACGCGCTTCTTGCGATCGGCCCTGACCTGCGCCGGGGTCTTCTTCTTGGGGGCGGGACGGGAGTCCTTCTCACCCGTGGCGGAGCCCTCCGTCGGCTTGACCTTTGCGCGTGCGAGGCGCTTGCTGTTGTGCTTTCCCGAGCTAGACATCGAACGAACCCTTTCGACAACCACGCCGCAAGGCGCGGGCGAGACAAACCAACGCCCGTGGGCGGACGCAATTGCCCATTCTACAGAAACTAATGACTGTTCTGTGTGCGAGAGACGCGAGTTGCGCCGCTAGGCGCGCGACTCGCGCGCGAGCCTTGCGGACACGAGCTTCACCGCGACCACGAAGACGTCCAGCGCCTTGCCGAGGTCCTCGAGCGAGGGGTAGGTCGGCGCGATGCGGATGTTGGAGTCGTTCGGGTCGTCTCCGTACGGCCAGGTGGCACCGGCCGGCGTGAGCTTCACGCCGAGCTCGGCCATGAGCGCGACGGTCTTGCGCGCCGAGCCCTTCGGGCCGTCGAACGAGACGAAGTACCCGCCGTGCGGGTGGGTCCACGTGGCGACGCCGGTCTGGCCAAGGCCGTCCGTCAGCTTCTGCTCCACAAGCGCGAAGCGGGGGCCGACGATCGCGGCGTGCTTGCGCATGTGGGCCTTGACGCCGTCGAGGTCCTTCAGGAAGAGCACGTGCGCAAGCTGGGAGAACTTCTCGGAGCTCACGCGCTCGACCGCGAACGCCTTGCGGATCTCCGTGATGTCGGCCTTGCTGGCCGCGACGAACGCGATGCCCGAGCTGGGGAAGGTGACCTTCGCCGTTGAGCCGAACTCGTAGACGAGGTCGGTGTTGCCGGCCTCCTTGAGCGCGTCGAAGATGTTGAGGAGGTTGTCGTCCTTCTCGCCAAAGGCGTGCACGCAGTAGGCGTTGTCCCAGTAGATGCGGAAGTCGGGCGCCGCGGGCTGGAGCTGCGCGAAGCGGCGGACGACCTCGTCGGAGTACGTGATGCCCGTGGGGTTAGCGTACTTTGGCACGCACCAGATGCCCTTGACGGAGGGGTCGCCCTCGACGAGGCGCTGGACCATGTCCATGTCCGGCCCATCCTCGAGCATGGGGATGGGGACGTTCTTGATGCCGAGGTGCGCGGTGACGCTGAAGTGGCGGTCGTAGCCGGGGGCCGGGCAGAGCCACTTGACCTCGCCCTGCTGGTAGAAGGGCTTGTTGCCCGCGACGCCGTTCGTGAAGCCGTGCGTCACGAGGTCATGCATGAGGTTCAGGCTCGAGGATCCGTTGACGACGACGTTCTCCGCATCGACGCCGAGGATCTCTGCGGCAAGGCGACGGGCGGAGGGCAGGCCCTCCGGCGTGCCGTAGTTGTCCACGATCGCGTTTCCGTCGACGAGCGGCGTGGACGAGTTGAGGACGTCCAGCATCGGGCGAGCGAGCGCCGTCTGCTCCGGCGAGGGCTTGCCGCGGGCCATGTCGAGTGCCAGGTTCTGTGCCTTGAGGTCTGCCGCCTCGCGCTCGAGCTCCTCGATGGTGGCGTCTAGCTCTTCTGATTCCATTTGCTGGTAGATGTTTGCCATGGTGGCTCCTAGGTTCAGGTGTGCAACTAACAGGAGAGTATATCCCCGTGTGCGCGCGCGGTCATATACAGTAATAATATGGCAAGACACATTCACCCTATGGGCGTCGCGAAGGACACCGACAACCGGAGGCGGAGACCTTGGAGAAGAGCGAACAGACGTGGCCCGGCGGCACCCAGGCACCCGAGTTCGGGGACTTGCAGAGACTGGTCGACGAGCTCTTCGAGAACGAGCCCGCGCGCATGGTGGGCAAGCTCGACGCCATCGAGCGCGCGCAGATAGACGATCTGAGCGAGGACCTGCTCGAGGTGATAGACCTCCTGCCCGGTGGCAGGTATGGCCGTCACGCACTCTGCAACCAGCTGAACTCCATACTCACCGCGCATGGATGGGGATACACCCACGGCACCGTATCGTAGGCCCCGCTCGTGAGGCACGTCACCCCGGGCGCGTGCGTAGCGGTGCACGCTAACCCGGGGCGACGCAAGGGAACCCCTTTGCCGCACTCAGGATCGCATCTGTTGGAGCGCGGCCTGAACACTCAGACAATCGGCGCGACTAGCTGCTTGAGGAGCCTCCGTCGGTTTTGGTAGAGCCACTTTCGGCCTTGTTTCCCCTCACGTGTTCCTACAGAGCCTCCTGCGAGTCTCTTGAACGGCGCCCGAGGCATCTCGGCGCCGTTCCTCACAACCGCAACGCCTATGCGCCCATCGCGCCGCCGCAGTACTCGCAGCGGCCGTTCGCGTCCGGAATGGTCGTCGCACCGCAGAACGGGCAGGTACGCGCCGTCTTTGGCGCCGAGGCCGCAGCGACCTTCTCGCGCTCGCCCTCGCGCAGCTGCGTAAGCGCCTCGCGAATCTCGCTTGCCTGTCGCTCGGCCTCGCGGAACTCCACCGAGTTGCGCTCCTCGATCCGGTAGTCGTTCACCTTGAACGTGATCGAGTCGTAGTAGGGCACGTTCACGTGTATGGTCACGTACACGTCGTAGTCCACGTCGTAGCGAGGCGGGTCGTAGCTGTGCTCCGTGCCGTCCTTGTCCTTCCGGCGGAGCTCGGTGCGGGTCTCGCGCGTCTCGGTGTCACAGCCCGTCACCTGCGAGAAGTCCAGCACGTCCGGATTTGCCTCGCGCCAGCGCGAGGCCGATGTCACCAGGAAGCGACTTGCGTCCTCGTCCAGGAGCACCTTCGTGTCGCAGCCAAGCGTGCGCGTGACGTTGAAGGCGGATACGCGCTCCCTGTTTGCCTCGCGCCAGTCCAGCTGCTCGCGTATCTGCTCGACCGTGGAGCGCCGCCTGTCGCTGAAGAACGGCGAGAGCTTCCTTGCGCACTCTTTGCAGAGGTTGCCGTCCTCGAGCTTGCGATTACCGAGTAGCCCAATCTCGCCACCGCAGATGCTGCAGGTCTTCTTCTCGAACATCTTCCCGAACAGTCCCATGGTCGCCGCTCCCTTCCATCCCCCTGGGGTTTCTCGCCCCTACACCTGTCATCACAGATTGTGTCGCGAGCACGCCTCGCACAGAAGTGCCCCGCGGCCCATCCAGAGCCACGGGGCACGACGCGAAGTCCAAACGTCGCGGGGTCTCGCCCTCCCCTCATCCCTTCATGCCGGGAACAATCAGGCCGTTCGAGACGGCGTGCACCGCAAGGCGCAGGATGTTGTCGTAGCCGGTCTTGGCAAGAATCTCGGAGATGTGCCGCTTGACCGTCCCCTCGCTCAGGTAGAGCTCCGCAGCTATCTCCTTTCTGGTCTTGGACTCGCACACCAGGCGCAGGATGTCTATCTCGACTTGGGAAAGCTCCACGCCGTCGGGGATGATGCGCTGCTTCGCCAGGGGAAGGTCGAGTAGCCCTCCATGGTCGACCGAATGATGCCAAGGAGCTCGCCGGTCCCAACGTTCTTGTACACGAAGCTGTCCACGCCCGCCTTTCGCGCACCATCCACGAAGGTGATCTCCGGAAGGCCGGTCATGATGACCACCCGCACGTCCGGCATCTCCTCCTTGATGAGGCGGGCCGCCACGATGCCGCTCGAGTCGTTCTCGGTGCACACGTCGAGAAGTGCGCAGGTGGCGCCGGTGCGACGCGTCGCCTCCAGGGCGTCCGCGGCGTTGGCGAAAGCCGCCACGACCTCCATGTCCTGCTGCGCGTTGATGGTGCAGACGAGCGAGTCCCGAAGCATCGCCTGGTCCTCCACGAGCACGATGCGAATCATGCGCGCCCCCCTTCATCCTTGGTTTCAATGGCGAATGCGGCGTCTTGCCCCACCGACCCCGCGCCGGCTCCGCTCGGCAGAAGTGTTACCTCGACGGAGAAGGGCGGCCCGACGCTCACGGCAAGCGTGGCGCCAACGGCGGCCGCCACCCGCCTCATGCCGGGGATGCCCGTCCCCTCGACGATCCCCTCCGGCACGCAGCCGTCGTTGGTCACGGCCAGCGACGCCGCGCCACCGGGACCCCGACAGATCCTCACGTCCACGCGCCGCGCCTGGGCGTGCTTCGCGGCGTTGGTCACCGCCTCGAGGGCTATCTCGACGAACGCGCGGGCAACGGCCTCGTCCTCCGGAAGCTCGCCCACGAGTCGCACCTCCACGCCCACGAGCGAGAACGCGCTGCGGATGGACTCCAGGCCCGCACGTGCGGAGGGCAGGTCCTTCTCGGCAAGGTCGTCCACGATCCCGTTCAGAAGCCCGGTTATCCTCTCAAGCGCCTCCGGGTCGTCGCGGTCGTCCTCCAGGTATCGATGGAGTATCGAGAGGCGCGAGCCGATGGTGTCGTGGACGCGCGCCCTCATCCGCATGAGCACCTCCGCCTCCGCCACCTTGCGCACCTGCAGCATCGACGCACGCAACTCTTCGTTCGCAGCCTCGAGGAGCCGGTTGACGCTCTCCAAGCGAGCGTTGGTCGCCACTTCCTCCGTCACGTCGAGCGCCATCACGCGATCGCACGGCGTCCTGCGCAGCCGTGCCCTGTCGCGCACGAAGAGGCAGGTCATCCCGCTATCCACGTCGACAAGCAGCCGGTCGTCCGCCACCTCCCGCGCCCGCCCCTCGAGGCTCTGCCACAGGCCGTGGGCGTCCGCGAGGTCCGTCGACAACCCCATGCGCTTCAGGACCTCGCGCATGGCGTCGTTCATGAAGAGCACCTCGCACCCCTGGTTCATCCACATAACGCCGTCGGGCAGGGCGTCCAGCGCATCGATGAGGGAGAGCCGCGTGACCGATGCCCTGCTTTTGCGCTCGTCGAGCACCAGCACCGCCAGGACGCGCGCCGTGAAGAACGACACGTCGGCTATCAGCAGCAGCGAAGCGCCCTCCCCCACGGCCGCGATGGCCGGCGGCGTGCAGCAGGCGAGAAGCGCCACCTCCGCAAGCATCCAGGGGCGACGCAGGCAGGCGGCGCAGACGGCTCCCAGCACGGCGGCGAGGGCGTTTGCCCAGAGCAGCGACTCCACGCCAAGGAGCACGGGATGCAGCCACAGGAGGATTGCCCCCTGGTTCTCCATGGCAGAGTTCGAGACGGCGCACACGAAGAGCAGGTGGACGGCGAGCATGGCCTCGTACCAGACGCGGAGCCAGCGCAACCTGCCGTCCCGCCGCACCGTGGCAAAGCACGTGTGGATGGTCTGACCGGCGGCAAGGAGGTACGAGACCCCGCAGACCACCATGAGCGTGGACGCCCTCATCAAGAAGAGATGGCTCACGACGCACCACCTCCCTGCCGGACGACGCCACCCACGCGAACGCGAACTGCCGCGTTCAGCGAGGTTGGGGACAGCTGGAGGGAGAGGCTTCCGCCAGAGTCAGCAAGGTCTTCTCGCAGGCTCGACGCCGCGGCCTCCAGACGCGCCGCATCCACCCATGCCGCATCGAGCGCCGCCCGCATGCCCACGCCCTTCTCGTCCCCACTCACGAAGATCATGAGGATGGGGTCGATGGCAAAGAGGGCGACGGACGCCACGTCGTACAGGCAGTCGTAGAGCACGCTCACCACGGTGGCCGGAAGTTCGCTCTCCAGGCTGACCGCCGCCGCGCAGTCGACACCGATGGAGCGCAGGTCGGAGGCCGTCTCGTTAAAGACGAGCTGCAGGCGGTCGCGGTCGAACTCCGGGTCGCTCCTTTCGGAGAGCACGAGCGCGCCCTTCCGCTTGCAGTAGGCGACGAGAAGCTTGACCTCGGTGAGCATATCCCTCCTTCGCGCGCGGTCAGCCGCATCGCCTCCCTTTGGCAGCGTGGCAAGGAGCTCGCGCATGCGGCCGACCTTGTCCGAGATGGACCCCTCCACGCTCGCGAGCAGGCGCCGCTCGCTCTCGAGGCGCCACAGCTCGTGGCGGAGGCTGCTCTCGTGCCGAAGGACCTCGTTGCTTCTGCGCAGGCGCTCCTGGCGCTCGGCAAGCACGCGGTGCCGCTCGTCCAGGGGCGCCACGTCCTCGGTGAGAAGCGCCGCCCCGCCGCTTACGCCGTAGACCTTGAACAGCGCGTGCGGGATGGCGGAGGTCCTGACTCTCGTGACCCTCTCTCGCACCTGCGACCGCGCGACCCGCAGCGCAAGGTCGAGCACGGGGGCGGGCATCGGACCCGCCACGTTTGTCGCGAAGGCGACCGAGCCGTCCCTCGCAAGGACCTTGAGGTCGAGGGGCAGACGCGAGAACGCCTCGTCGTACCACGAGTACGACGGCAGGAGGCCAAAGTCCAGTGCAAGCTCAAGGAGCGCCACGACTACCAGACAGTAGTTGAGCGAGAAGTTCGTCCTGACGGCGAACTCGTGGCGCAGGACGTACATGAGGCAGTAGGCGCCAAACGGAAGCGCCGCCATAAGGAGGAGCGCGATGGCCCCGTGCAGCCTCCGGCGCGACGCAACGAAGAGAAAGGCGAAAAATCCCAGGTACTCCGCAACGTAGACCGCGACCGCCAGACAGTATCCCCAGTTGTAGGCGTAGGCATCCTGCCAGTCTGGCCTTGAGATGTCGAGCGAGAAGACCTGCAGGTGGACGCTGTTCGTAAGCACCAGGGCGATGATCGCGATGCTTAGTGCCCAGGCAGCGCGCCTGAGGAGGCGTGCCCAGGGCCTGGCGTCCAGAGCGGACGCGCGCAGGGCGCACAGCAGGCACAGCAGCGGGATAAGCGTCATCGGCACGTAGTAGAGGTACCAGAGGAGGGCTATGAGCTGGGGGTCGTCGATGGGATAGCGGTACTTGAGGATCACGTTCAGCATCCACAGGCCAACGAGCAGGGCAACGCCCTTGAGGCAGTGGCGAATCTGCGCGTCAGAGCACCGCACGTGGACCGAGAAGCCCCAGGCAGCCGCGGCAGGAGCCATGAGGATCATGAGTCCCGAGGTGGAGGATGGCACCACGTTGTAGGCGCCCGATGGCCAAAAGAGCGGCCCGAGCGTGAACCTGGCGCTGCCCGGCTCGGGCGGGGGCGCGCTGCCAAACGCCTGCATGGCGAGAAGGGCGAGGCACAGGACGGCGCCACCGGCGCACGCGCCGGCGACGACCTTTCGCACCTGCGTGTCGTCAGACCTGCTCAAGCGGGCGTCCCCTCTCGCTCGCACCTCCAACGGCAGTCCATACGCTCATTCTAGTTGCGCCGCGCTCGGCGCTTTGGGTCACGCGGCCAACGTTCGACAGGCGTTTTGGGACGTTCGGTGGTTCCGCAGTTGGGACGTACGAATCACCCTGATGGTGAGGGCATGCGCGCCCGACGAGCACGACGACGAAGGAGCGTGGACCATGGGACTGCTAAGGGCTGGAATGGGTGCCGCGGGTGGGGTTCTTGCCGATTCCTGGCGTGAGTACTTCTACTGCGACTCGCTTGACGCGAACACCCTTGTGGCAAAGGGACACAAGAGGACGTCCTCCCAGGGACGCTCGTCAAACACCCTCGGCGAGGACAACATCATCTCGAACGGCTCCGTCATCGCCGTGAACGAGGGACAGTACATGATCATCGTGGAGCAGGGCGCCGTGGTGGAGGCGTGCGGCGAGCCAGGAGAGTTCGTGTTCGACAGCTCGACGGAGCCGAGCCTGTTCTTTGGCGAGGGGGGCACGCTCGGCGAGCGGATACGAGCGTCGTTCGAGCGCGTGGGCACGCGCTTCTCGTTTGGCGGTGACACGGGCAAGGACCAGCGCGTCTACTTCTTCAACTCCAAGGAGATCGTGGGCAACAAGTACGGGACGGCGACGCCCGTGCCCTTCCGCGTGGTCGACAACAACATCGGGCTGGACGTGGACATCGCCGTGCGCTGCAACGGCGAGTACTCGTACCGGATCGTCGACCCGCTCATGTTCTACAAGAACGTGTGCGGCAACGTCGAGGAGCCGTACCTGCGCAACAACATCGACTCTCAGCTCAAGAGCGAGCTGCTCACGGCACTGCAGCCGGCGTTCGCGCGCATATCCGCCATGGGCGTGCGCTACTCGGCGGTACCTGCGCACACGAGGGAGCTGGCCCAGGCGCTCAACGCGGAGCTGTCCGAGTCATGGGGGCAGATGCGCGGCATCGAGGTGGCGGCGTTTGGCGTGAACTCCATCGCGGCGTCGCCCGAGGACGAGGCCATGATCAAGGAGCTGCAGAGGGCCGCGGTGATGAGAGACCCCACGATGGCGGCGGCGAACCTCGCGGCATCGCAGGCGGACGCCATGCGCATGGCGGCGTCCAACGGCGCGGGCGCGGCCGTCGGCTTCATGGGCATGGGGATGGCCAACGCCATGGGTGGGGGCGTGAGCATGCAGGACCTCTACGGGATGGGCTCCGGAGGCAGGCCGGCAGGCGGAATGCCGCCGCAGGCAGGCGGGCAGGCCCCCGGCGTGGCGACGGGCGCCGCAGCTGGAGCGGCCCAAGGCACCTGGACCTGCTCGTGTGGCGCCCAGAACACGGGGCGCTTCTGCGGCAACTGCGGCAGCCCAAGGCCGCAGCCTGAAGGCGGGCCGTGGACCTGCTCGTGCGGTGCCCAGAACACCGGCCGGTTCTGCGGCAACTGCGGAAGCCCTCGCCCCTAGGCACCCATCTTGAGAGAAGGGCGCCCACCGGCATGCGCAAGCCGGTGGGCGCCTCATCCCAGCATGTGGCTTCCACAAGAAAGCCATGCGCTTCTCGGCGGTTAGTTGATGTCCTCCACCTGGTCCTCCATCTCGCTCTCGGCGTCGTCCTCGTCGTCCGAGCCAAGCAGCGTCCCGTTGACGACGGCGTCGTGCACCCTCACGAAGACGATGCCCAGCACGCCCGACGTAATGGACCCGGCGAGAATCGCACACTTGGCCGCAAGGATCTCGTGCGCCTGCGGAAACGCCAGGCCCGCGATGAGGATGGACATGGTGAACCCCATGCCGCCCATGATGCCGACGGCAATTATCTGGTCCCACGTCACGTTGTGGGGAAGCTTCGCGAAGCCGATCTTCACGAGCAGGAGCGTCACCAGGATGATGCCGAGCGGCTTTCCGAGCACGGCGCCCAGGTAGGCGCCCTGGGTAACGGGATCGAGCACGATGCTGCCCAGGTCGACGCCCACCAGCCTCACCTGCGCGTTCGTAAACGCGAAGAGCGGCAGGATCAGGAAGTTCACCGTCGTGGAGAGGTTGCGCTCCACGCGCTGCAGGGGCGGGGTCACGTGGTGGATGATCTTCTCCACGCGGTTCGCGGACGCCGTGAAGTCGTGCTGGCCCAGGACGTGCGTGCCGTCGTCGTAGTCGTCGTCCAGCATCGCGGCCTTCTCCTGCAGCCAGTCCCCCAGGTTAGAGAGACGGATGTCGGACTTCGCGGGCAGGAAGAACGCCAGGATGACACCGGCAAGCGTCGCGTGGATGCCGCTGTTGTACATGCACACCCACAGCAGCAGGCCCACCACCATGTACGGCTTGACCGAGTACACGCGGGCTCGGGACAGCGTCGCAAGCAGCATCACCGCGATGAGCGAGGCCGCGATCCACGCGATGTCCGGCGTCTGCCCGTAGAACAGCGCAAGCACCACGATCGCGAGGATGTCGTCCGCGATGGCGAGCGTCTGGAAGAACACCTTCGTCTCCGGGGCGACGCGGTCACCCAGAAGCGACATCACGCCCAGCGCGAACGCGATGTCCGTCGCAATGGGAATCGCCCATCCGTGCGGGGCGCCCGCATGGTTGAACGCCAGGTAGATGATAGCGGGAAACGCGACGCCACCCACCGCGGCCAGCATGGGAAGCATCGCCTGGCGGGGCCTGCGCAGCTGTCCCACGGTCATCTCGTACTTCAGCTCTATGCCCACGAGCAGGAAGAACAGTGCCATCAGGAAGTCGTTCACGAACCCCTCGAACGAGATTCCCGCAACGACGGGGCCGATCCTGAGCTCGAGCGGCGTCCCGAGGAAGTGATGCACCGCCTCGTACGCCCCGGAGTTCGCGACGATCACGGCAAGCAGGGCAGCGCCAACCATGACGGCGGCGGCGATCGTGCCGTTCGACGTCACCTTCTCGAGCGCGTTCTTCTGGTCGCGCCGTCGCACGACCGCGGGCTCGCGGATTATCACGCTCTTGCGGACCACGCGTCCCCTCCTCCCCTTCGCGTCACTCGTCTTCTGGCCGGGCCTGGATGCTTTGCTCTGCACCATGTTCGCTTTCTCTTCGAGGTCGACGTTAACGGTCGCGGCCCGCGCCTCGCGGGACACATACATAAAGATACGTTACCCGCAACCGTCCCCTCGCCGGTCGCCCCCCGATAACAAAGCTCCTCCAAGGCTTTCCGCAAGCGACATGCCATGCGACGCGAACTTGGGCAGAGGCGCACGCGCGTGTGCGCCGGGCGAGAAGGGCGCGTTCCCATGGCAGTTCCCGGGACGTTGTTTGCACGCGGACGGAAACGGGAACTATAGTAGGTGCACGCACGCCGCACATCGCGAGGACGCGGCGCGGCGCACGGGAGGGCCCGCGCGAGGGGGCCAGACGGGGGCGCATTTGCGCCAGATGTCGGAGGAAACCATGAACGACCAGCGCATCGCAGTCATCACCGACTCTGGCACGGACACCCCGGCGGAGTTCTGCCGCGAGCACGACGTGAGGGTCATGCCGCTGCACATCAACTATGCGGACGGCACCTCGTTCCAGAGCGGCGTGGACATCACGGCGGACGAGGTTACCCGTCGCCTCGCGACGGAGATTCCCAAGACGTCGCTCCCCTCCCCCCACCAGATTCAGACGACGCTCGAGCAGGCACGCGCCGACGGCTACCAAAAGGCCGTCGTCGTCACCATCGCGAGCGCGCTCTCCGCCACGAACCAGACCGCCCACATGGTCGCGGGCCAGATGGAGGACTTCCCCACCATCGTGGTGGACACGCGCTCCATCGGCATGGTCGCGGGCATGGTCGTCGAGCGCACCGTGCAGATGGTCGAAGCCGGCGTACCGTTCGAGCAGCTCCTAAGCAGGCTCGATTCCGTCGCGCAGCAGTCCAACGTGTTCTTTGCAGTCAAGTCGTTGGACTTCCTGTACAAGGGCGGCCGCATCAACGGCCACATCTACCGCATCGGCTCCGTGCTGAACATAAAGCCGGTCCTCACCTGCGACGACGAGGGCTACTACACCATCGCCAAGAAGGCCCGCGGCTGGGACCGCGCGCTCGACACCATGGTCTCGCTCGTTGCGGACAGGGCGCGCCAGTACAAGCGGGCCCGTCTTGCCATCTGCTGCTCGTCCACCACGCGCGACCTGTACGATGCCCTCGAGCAGAAGCTGCGCGCAGCCGTCCCCAACGTGGAGAGCGTCCAGAGGCATGACCTCTCCGCGGACCTCCTGGTGCACACTGGGCCAGAGATGGCTGGCATGGGCGTGCAAAACGCCGAACTCGACTTCTAGCTGACACGTGCCGGCGCCCCCACACGCCGGCACGCTCGTTTTTCTCGACAGACCTTTGGGAGGCTCCATGGGAAAGGACGTGCGCGCAGACATCTGCGAGGTCGGAAAGCTCCTGTACGACCGCGGTTACGTCGCGTCCAACGACGGAAACATCTCCGTGCGCGTTGGCGAGAACGAGGTCGTCGTCACGCCATCGGGCGTGAGCAAGGGGCGCATGGAGCCGGGCATGCTCGTGCGCTGCGACCTGGACGGCAACGTGCTTCCGGGCGACGCGTCCGGGCGCTTCCCCTCGTCCGAGGTCAAGATGCACCTTGCCGTGTACCGCGCCCGCCCGGACGTGCGTGCCGTCGTCCACGCGCACCCGGTCTTCGCCACGGCGTTCGCCATCTGCCGCCGCGAGCTCGCGGAGCCCTACCTGCCCGAACTCGTGCTCAACTTCGGCAAGATACCCGTGACCGACTTCGCGATGCTCTCCACCGACGAGGTGCCGCAAAGCCTCATGCCGTTCGTCCACGATTACAACGGCGTGCTCCTTGCAAACCACGGCGCGGTCGCCTGGGGCGGCGACGTCTGGGCGGCGTTCGACCTCATGGAGACGATCGAGCACAGCGCGAAGATCTACAAGGCCGTGCACGACCTGGGCGGCGGCGTGCCGCTTGCGCCGGAGGACGTCGCGCACCTGGAGCGGCTGCGCGCATTCTATCGCCAGCGCGCGGCGCATCGCGACGACGCGACCGCAAGCGACAGCGGCACAACGGGCGCCAACGCATAGGATTTCGAACCAAACAATAGGGACAAAA
The DNA here is from genome assembly GCF_900105025.1 of Parafannyhessea umbonata. Lineage (GTDB taxonomy): Bacteria > Actinomycetota > Coriobacteriia > Coriobacteriales > Atopobiaceae > Parafannyhessea > Parafannyhessea umbonata. Next base: position 1,638,868 of record NZ_LT629759.1, read on the forward strand.
CGATAAGGACCAGACGAGAAGGGCGTGACAACCATGGCAGAGGAAGGGCCAGAGCCGGCGACGCCGGAGGCGGCTGCGACGCAGACCGCCACGAGCGGCGTCACCAACGTGGACGCGGTGGAGCTGAGGGCGGACGGGGGCGCGGTCGTGATAATCGACCAGACGCTTCTGCCCAACAGGCTCGAGTACCTCGAGCTCGCGGACGCGAAGGACATGTACGACGCCATCTTCCAGCTCAAGGTGCGCGGCGCGCCGGCAATTGGCGTGTGCGCCGGCTACTGCTACTACGTGCTCGCCCGCCAGGAGGCCGCCCGCGCCGCCGGCTACGAGGAGTTCGCCTCCGCCATGGAGCGCCAGCGCGCCTACCTCAACTCCTCGCGCCCCACGGCGGTGAACCTCTCGTGGGCGCTCAGCCGCATGCACGGCGTGACGCTCGCGCACCAGGGAGAGGACCCGGCCGGCATCGTCGGCCTTCTCCGCGACGAGGCCGTCGCCATCCACCGCGAGGACCTCGCGATGTCGGAGGAGATCAGCCGACTGGGCGCAAGCCTGCTTAAGGACGGGGACGGCGTGCTCACGCACTGCAACGCCGGCCCGCTCGCGTGCCTGGGCTATGGCACGGGCCAGGGGCCGCTGTACTACGCGCACGACCACGGCAAGCGCGTGCGCGTGTTTGCGGACGAGACGCGACCGCTGCTGCAGGGCGCGCGCCTCACGAGCTACGAGCTTAGCCGCGCCGGGATCGACGTCACGCTCATCTGCGACAACATGGCGTCCATCGTGATGAAGAACGGCTGGGTGCAGGCGTGCATGGTCGGCTGCGACCGCGTCGCCATGAACGGCGACGCCGCGAACAAGATCGGCACCTCGGGCGTCGCGATCCTGGCCGCGCACTACGGCATCCCGTTCTACGTGCTGGGACCCACGTCCACCATCGACCGCGACTGCCCCACCGGCGACGACATCAAGATCGAGCAGCGCGACCCGGACGAGATCAAGACCATGTTCTACGCACAGCCCAAGGCGCTGCCCGAGGTCAAGTGCTACAACCCCGCGTTCGACGTGACGGACCACAGCCTGATCACGGCCATCGTGACCGAGAAGGGCATCTGCCGTCCCCCGTACACCCAGAGCCTCGCGGCGCTCTTCGAGTAGCGACCGCCCGGCCAGCCCGCAACCGACATCCACAAGCGAGAGGAATCCCCCATGTTCGAGACCGCATCAGCCTGCATCCGCTGCAACAAGGAAGACGTCGCGAAGGTCGTCCTCATGCCCGGCGACCCGCTGCGCGCCAAGTTCATCGCCGAGCACTACCTCGAGGCGCCCGTCCTGTTCAACGACGTCCGCAACATGCTGGGCTACACGGGCACGTACAAGGGCAGGCGCGTGAGCGTCATGGGCTCCGGCATGGGCATCCCCAGCATGTGCCTGTACGCGCACGAGCTGTACACGCAGGTCGGCGTGGACGCCATCGTCCGCGTTGGCACCACGGGCGGCCTGCAGGACGACCTCCACGCCGGCGACATCGTGATCGCGCAGAGCGCGGCCACGAACTCCTCCATCGCGAGCCTGTACGACTCCCCCGTCAAGCTGGCCCCCACCGCGAGCTGGGACATGCTGCGCGACGCCGTCGCGGCGTGCGAGCGCCTGGGCTACGGCTACCAGGTGGGCCAGGTCGTGAGCTCCGACGTGTTCTACAACCCGCGCGAGGACGCGCCGGCACGCTACCGCGACCTCGGCCTGCTTTGCGTCGAGATGGAGACGGCGGGCCTCTACATCGAGGCCCAGACCAGCCACAAGAAGGCCGTGTCCATCCTGTCCGTGTCGGACACGTTCTTCACGGGCGAGTCGCTGAGCGCGGACGAGCGCGAGAAGAGCTTCACCAACATGATGGAGGCCTCGCTGGAGACCGCGCTCAACTACGCGTAGCGTCTCACCCCAAGGCACGGGGCCGACCGGCGCACCTACGACAGGTGCGCCACCATGTGGCTCACGATCTTCGCGCAGTGCTCGGCCGCCTGCGCCTCGAACACGGGGTACTCCACCTCGGCGGTCCCGTCCGCCTTGTCGCTTATGGCGCGCACGATCACGTACGGCACGTCGTTCAGCCACGCGGTCTGGGCGATGCTCGCACCCTCCATCTCGACGCAGCTCGCGCCAAACGTCGTGCGGATGCGGTCCTTCTCGCCCTGCGTGCGCACAAACTGGTCGCCGGACGCCACGCGTCCCTCCACGCACGCCACGTCCGGCGCCACGGCGCGCACGGCGTCCTCGGCGGCCTTGCGCAGGCGCTCGTCCGCGGGAAAGTACGTGATGCCCAGGCTCGGCACCTCGCCGGGCGCGTAGCCAAAGTTCGTCGCGTCCACGTCGTGGTGTACGGCGTCCGTGGACACCAGCACGTCGCCTATGTTCAGGCGCGCGTCCAGCGATCCCGCGACGCCGGTGTTGATGATGGCTTCCGCGCCAAAGCGCTCGATGAGCACCTGGGCGCATACCGCGGCGTCCACCTTGCCCACGCCGCACTTCACCACGGTCACCGGCGTGCCGCCGATCGTGCCGTCGTCAAACGCCATGCCGGCCACCTTCACGCGCGTGGGGTCGACCACCTTGCCACGCAGGTGCTCCACCTCGACGTCCATGGCGCCAATGATTCCAAGTTTCATGTTCTCTCCCCGTCTGCCGCGAAGCGCGCCCCGCGGCCCTCGTTTTTTACTCCCGCGCGCCTGTCGCGTCCGCCAGCCACGGCCTTCCCTGCAGCACGCGCGTGACGCGGTCCTGAGCCGTACCAAACGCCACGTCCGGCCTCACGTGCAGCCACACCGTGCCGCGGGTGCCGTACGCGTCGAAGCCGGAAAACGTCACGCCCACCTCGAACGCGTCGTCCGCAAGCTCGCCCAAGGCCTCCGTCGCCAGGCGCCTGACCTCCTCGCTCACGCTCGTAAGGTCCGCGTCGGGGCGCACCAGCACGTCCACGCCGCAGCAGCCCAGCGACGAGGCCCCCTTGCGCGTGAACGCGGTCTTGTTCAGCACGCTGTTGGGGATGACCTGGTCGTTTCCCAGACGGTCGTGCACGATGGTGCTGCGCCAGTTCACGTCCGTCACGAAGCCCTCGAACCCGCCAACGGACACGTAGTCGCCCGGCTGCACCACCTTGCCCAGCATGAGCCCCAGCCCGCTGAACACGTTCGACACCGTGTCCTGCAGGCCAAATGACAGCACGACGGACGTGACGCCCAAGGCGGCCACGAACGCCGTCGCCTTGATGCCAAACACGGGCTCCAGCACACTCAGCAGCCCAAACGCCCAGATCACGCCGCGGATGATGTTCACGAAGATCGACGCGGACGGTATGGAGGACGCGTCCAGCACGCGCCTGGCCACGCGGGTGACGCCGCGGTCAACCACAAGCGTCACCACGGCAGCCACGGCCAGGTACACGACCTTCCACACAACCGTTGCCCAATCCATCGCAACCTCCCGCTAGCCTATCTTCACGATGGGCGCGAAGCCCTTCATAAGCTTCTTCGTCTTGCCGGTCCTCGTGAAGTACACGGTGATGGTGTCGCCGGAGGCCTCCTTCACGATGCCGGGCCCAAACGTCTTGTGCGACACCTGGTCACCGGGAGCAAACGTCTCCTCCGCCTTCTTGCGGTCGCGCACGGGCGCTGCCGCCGGGCGAGAAGAGCCTGCCCCCATGCCCGCGGACGCACCGCCAATCGGGCGACCCGGCCAGCTGGGGGCCGCGGTGCCGCTCGGACGCGCGCCGCCGGTCGAGCGCGTGTGGCTGCCGAACACGTGGCCCCCGTACACCTCGGAGCCGCGGCCCGATCCGTACGTGCCGTGACGGTCGCCGCGCTTCTCCCATCCCACGCCAGAGAAGCCGGACGACCCCACGCCGATGGCGTTCACGTCCTCGGCCGGGATCTCGTTCAAAAAGCGGCTGCACGGGTTTGTCTGCACGGAGCCAAACATGCGGCGCGTCACGGCGTACGTTAGGTACAGCCGCCTCTCCGCGCGCGTGATGGCCACGTACGCAAGGCGGCGCTCCTCCTCGATGGACTCCGCGTCGCCCTCGTGCGCGCGGTGCGGGAAGATGCCCTCCTCCATGCCGGCCACGAACACCACGGGAAACTCCAGGCCCTTGGCGGAGTGGATCGTCATCATCGTGATGGCGCTCGACTGCCCCGCAAGCGAGTCGAGGTCACTCCTCAGGGCCAGCCACTCCATGAACGCGGGGAGCTTCTCGGCCGCCACCGGCGGAAGTCCGCCCGCGCCCTGCGCCGCTGCCCCCGCCGCCGGCGCAGCGGCTGCGCCGCCGTCGAGCGCGCCGGCCTCGCGCAGCTGCTCCAGGCTCTCGAGCGTCGCCGCCGCGTCCTCGTGCGTCTCGTCGAACTCCTGCGCGACGCCAAAGAACTCCTTGATGTTCTCTACCCTGCCGTCGGCCTCCATGGTCTGCTCCGCCTCGAGTGCCTGGATCAGCCCGGTGCGGTCGATGATCATCTGCACCACGTCCGCCAGGTCGCCGTCAAAGTGGCGCGCCGCCTCGATCGCGTTCGTGAAGCCGGCGAGCGCGTTTCTGGCCTTCGCGCTCAGGACGCCCGGCTCCGTGACGCACGCCTCCGCGGCCGAGAAGAACGATATACCCCGCTCGGCGGCATAGGCGCGGATGCGGTTGACGGACGTCGTCCCCAGCCCGCGGCGCGGCGTGTTGATGACGCGCAGCGCGCTGACGTCGTCGTCCGGGTTCACGACCAGCTTGAGGTAGGCCATAACGTCGCGGATCTCCGCGCGGTCGAAGAAGCGCGTGCCGCCCACGATCTTGTACGGCACGCCCGCGCGCAGGAACATGTCCTCGAGCGTGCGCGACTGCGCGTTCGTGCGATAGAACACGGCGACGTCGTCGTAGCTCGTGCCGCGGTCGTGCAGCTTCTCTATCTCGCTGCCGATCCAGCGCCCCTCGTCGCGCTCGTCCGCGGCCTGGAACACCTCGATCTTTTCGCCGTCGCCGCGGTCCGTGAACAGGCGCTTCTGCTCGCGGCGCGAGTTGTTGCGCACCACGGCGTTCGCGGCGTTCAGGATGTGGCCGGTCGAGCGGTAGTTCTGCTCAAGCTTCACCACCTCGGCGTCCGGGTAGTCCTTTCGGAAGCTCAGGATGTTCTTGATGTCCGCGCCACGCCAGCTATAGATGGACTGGTCGTCGTCGCCCACGACCATGAGGTTGCGGTACTTCTTCGCAAGCAGGTTCGTGATCGCGTACTGCACGGCGTTCGTATCCTGGTACTCGTCCACGCTGATCTGGCGGAAGCGCTCCTGGTAGCGGTCGAGCACCTCCGGCTCCTTGCTCAGGAGCTCGAACGTCTTTACCAGCAGGTCGTCGAAGTCCATCGCGTTCGCGCGGGCCAGGCGCCGGTCGAGCTCCGCGTACACGCGGGCCGCGGCGCGCTCCACGGGCGACTGCGCCTGCGAGGACATCTCCTCCGCAGACACGAGGGCGTTCTTCGCCTGGCTTATCTTGGAGCGCACCGCCGGCAGCGGGCACTGCTTCGAGTCGAGGTCGAGGTCGCTCATGATGCTCTTGACCAGGCGCTTCGAGTCGTCGTCGTCGTAGATCGTGAAGTTTGGCTTGTAGCCCAGAAGGTCGGCGTCCTCGCGCAGCATGCGCACGCACATGGCGTGGAACGTGCAGATCCACATGCCGCGCGTGCCGCCGGGCAGCACCTTGCCCAGGCGCTCGCGCATCTCGGCCGCAGCCTTGTTGGTGAACGTGATGGCCAGCACCTGCCACGGGCGCACGCCCTCGTCCGCGATCATGTGAGCGATGCGGTACGTGAGCACGCGCGTCTTACCAGAGCCCGCGCCGGCAAGCACCAGAAGCGGGCCGCGCGTGCACTCCGCCGCCCTGCGCTGCGCGGGGTTGAGGCCGTCCAGGTCGACGCTCGGGCGCGCGGGCGCCTGGGGTACGGGCGCGGGACCGTCGGCGGGAACGTAGTCCGCGGGTGCCCAGGCGGCGCCGTCTGAAACGCCGTCCTGCGCGGTCACGTCGCCGTACGCGTCGAGCGGCACCTCCTCCGGCGCAGGCGCGGGCGAGCCCTGGCCCGCAGGGCCTCCCATCAGCGAAAAGAGCGATTGTTGCACGTCTTGGGGCATGTACTTCTCCTCCAGCCTCTTGTTTGTCCTGAATGAGTCTAGCGCAGCCGGGCGACACGAATCCCACCCTGCGGAATACCTCCGCACGATTTGCCGCCGCCCGTCCGCGGCTGCGTTCGCTATCATGTCCCCAACCACGCGCCAGCCGCAGGGGCCCGGCGCGCCAGGCACGCGACGGACGGGAGCCCGCATGAAGATGACGAAGACGTTCTGCAACTGCCGCGACGTGACGTATGCGGACATCATGGCGGCCATGCGCGCCGGCGCCACCACGGCGGAAGAGGTGTCGGCCGCCACGGGCGCGGGCACGGGCTGCGGGCGGTGCCGCGAGGCGCTGGACTTCGTGGTGCGCGACTTTCTGGAGGAGCTCGGGGCCGAGAAGGACGGCTCCCTCCCCCTGTAGCGCCCGCGGTGCCGCGCGCCGTCATACAGTGTTTCTCACCTTGCCGAACTTGACAACCGAGTGGGTAGATGCAACACTTTCACCAGTAGTTATGAATGTCTGCTCATGTGTTCAAGTCTTGTGCGCGACACCCGCGCGCACTGCGAGGAAGGATGTGCCATGTCCTGCAAGTGCTGCTCTTCCACAGAGGACGATTCCTGCCGCCACCGCGACGAAGACGAGGCCGAGCGCGACGCGTCGTGCGGCTGCTGCTCGGGCGATGCCGACGTCGACAGCGATGACGATGATGACGACGAGGACCCCTCCGTCCTGCGGAAGAAGATCTGCGCGTCCGCGGTGCTTCTGGTGGTGGCCGTCGTCGTAAACCGCGCGGCCGCGCTGCCGCTGTGGGCCCAGCTCGTCACCTACCTGCCCGCCTACCTGGTGGCGGGCTGGGGCGTGCTGCGCGAGGCCGCGGAGTCCATCGCGGAGCGCCGCCCGTTTGACGAGGACTTCCTCATGTCCGTCGCGACGCTGGGCGCGCTGCTCATTGGCTTTGTGCCGGGCGGCGAACCACAGTTTGCGGAGGCGGTGTTCGTGATGCTCTTCTTCCAGGTGGGAGAGCTGTTCGAGGGCATGGCGGAGGAGAGCTCGCGCCGCTCCATCCGCGAGCTGATGCAGATTCGCCCCGACGTGGCGTACGTGGAGCGCGACGGCGAGGTAGTGGCCGCAGACCCAGGCGACGTTGCGGTGGGCGACGTCATGGTGGTGCGCCCGGGCGAGAAGATCGCGCTGGACGGCGTTGTGATCGAGGGCCAGACGAGCCTTGACACCGTGGCCCTGACCGGCGAGAGCGTGCCGCGCGACGCCGGCGTGGGAGACGACGTGGCGTCCGGCTGCGTGAACCTGACGGGGCTTCTGCGCGTGCGCGTGACGAGGGGCTTTGGCGAGTCCACGGCGAGCAGGATCATCGACCTGGTGCAGAACGCGAGCCGCAGCAAGTCGCGCTCCGAGAACTTCATCAAGCGCTTTGCACGGGTGTACACCCCGGTCGTGGTGTACCTGGCCATGGCCGTCGCGCTGGTGCCGCCGATCTTCTCGCCCGACTTTGCGGCGGCGCTTCCCACGTGGGTACTGCGCGCACTCACGTTTTTGGTGGTGAGCTGCCCGTGCGCGCTGGTGCTTTCGGTACCGCTGACGTTCTTTGGCGGGATTGGCGGGGCGTCGCGCCGCGGCATCCTGGTGAAGGGCTCCAACTACCTGGAGGCGCTCGCGAAGGCGCAGACCGTGGTGTTCGACAAGACGGGCACGCTCACGAAGGGGACGTTCAAGGTGACACAGGTGCATCCGTCAAACATGACGGACGAGGAGCTTTTGCACCTGGCCGCGCACGTGGAGGCGAACTCCACCCACCCGATCGCGGCGGCGCTCAGACTGGCGTTTCCGCTGGACGATGACGACTGCGTCGTGAGCGACGTGACGGAGGAGGCCGGCCACGGCGTGGTTGCGACGGTGAACGGGCATCGCGTGGCCGTGGGCAACGCAGCCCTGATGCGCGAGGTGGGTGCCACGCCGGAGACCTGCCACACGCTGGGCGGATCGGTGGTGCACGTTGCCGTGGACGGCGCGTACGCCGGGCACGTGCACGTTGCGGACGAGGTGAAGCCGGACGCGGCGGAGGCCATCCGCGCGCTGAGGGAGCTGGGCGTGCGCCGCACCGTCATGCTGACGGGCGACCGCGAGGTGACGGCAGAGATGGTGGCGCGCGAGCTTGGCATCGACGAGTTCCACGCTGAGCTTCTGCCCGAGGACAAGCTCGACCAGGTGGAGGGCCTGATGGACTCCCGCGAGGAGGACGCGACCCTTGCGTTTGTGGGCGACGGCATAAACGACGCCCCCGTGCTTGCCCGCGCGGACGTGGGCATTGCCATGGGCGCCATGGGGTCTGACGCCGCCATCGAGGCCGCGGACGTGGTGCTGATGGACGACAAGCCGTCGAACGTGGCAGTCGCCATGCGCATCGCCCGGCGCACGCTGCGGATTGCCCGCCAGAACATCGTGTTCGCGGTGGCAGTGAAGGTCGCGATACTGGCGCTGGCCGCCGTGGGCCTGGCCCCCATGTGGCTTGCGGTCTTTGGCGACGTGGGCGTGATGGTGCTGTGCGTGCTGAACGCGACGCGCGCGCTGAGGTAGCGGCGACGGCAGAGCGTGCCTGGACCCATGATAGCCGCGCGGCGGGCGCTCGCGCTAGAATGGCCTAACGCGCCGCACGACGCAGCGCACGCCACCGACCACCCGCCCCGAAGGAGCGCCATGCACATTCCGGAGAACTACCTGAGCCCATCCACCTGCGGCGTGTTCGCCGTTGCCATGGTGCCCATATGGATGCGCGCCGTGCGCCACGTGCGCGAGGAGGTGCCGCGCCAGAAGATGCCGCTCGTGGGCGTGGCTGCCGCGTTCTGCTTTCTGGCCATGATGTTCAACATCCCGCTGCCCGGCGGCACCACCGGCCACGCCGTGGCGGGAACGCTGGTGGCGATCCTGTTTGGCCCGTGGGCGGCGACGCTTGCCATAAGCATCGCGCTGGCGATCCAGGCCGTGATGTTTGGCGACGGCGGCATCCTGGCGCTTCCGGCGAACTGCTTCAACATGGCGTTTGTGCTGCCGATGTGCGGGTACGCCGTGTACGGCCTGGTGCGCGGGCGAGAAGGACGGCACACCGGCGCGAGGGCGGGCTCGGGACGCCCAGGCCTGGGACGGGAGCTTGTTGCGGCCGGCGTGGGCTCCTACGTTGGCATCAACGCCGCCGCCCTGTGCGCCGCCATCGAGTTTGGCGTGCAGCCGCTGCTGTTTTCTGACGCGGCGGGACGCGCGCTGTACTGCCCGTACCCGCTGTGGGTGTCCGTTCCGGCCATGCTTGTGGGGCACCTGACCGTGTGGGGCGCCGCGGAGGTGGTGTTCACGGTTGGCATCCTGGCGTTCGTTCGCAGGGTGGCGCCGGGCTTTGGCCTGGGAGGCCTTGCCGGCGACGGCGTGCAGGCCACACCGGTGCGCGCGGCGCGTCCCGTGCTGGCACTGGTGGCGGCACTTGCCGTGCTGACGCCGCTTGGACTTCTGGCCACGGGCGACGCCTGGGGCGAGTGGTCCACGGCAGACCTTGCCGCGCAGGTGGGCTACACCCCCGCCGGAATGGCGCACGGATGGGAGTGGGCGTCGCTCATGCCTGACTACTCCCTGGGGGCGCTGCCGTCGTGGCTGGGCTACGTGCTGAGCGCCGCGATCGGCGTGGGCGCTCTGCTCGTTGCGTTCAGGCTGCTTGGCGCGGGCGCGTCTTCCCGCGTTGACTTTGGGCCGCGCCACGATGGCTAGCGGCGACGGGCAAGACGCGGGGCAGGCCGGGCTTCCCACATGGCTCACGCGCGACGAGGAGTACGAGCCGCCACGGGAGCGGGGCAACTTCGTGGCGAAGAGCATGCTGGGCATGGCGGGCGTACTCGCGCGGATGCGCCTGGACGATGGTCAGGCAGGACCACTGAGCCCCTCCGCCCCGCTGAAGCTTGTACTGGGGCTTGCGATGATCCTGCTGACCTCGCTCAGCCAAAACTACGCCTTTGTGCTGGTGGCGCTGGCGCTTGCCCTTGTGCGTGCCGCGCTCTTGCCCGCCCGGGCCCTGAGACGCACGGCCGCGGTGGCCGGCGTTGCGGCGGCGCTCACGTTTGTTGTCATGCTGCCGGCGACGCTGTTGGGGCAGGCGCACTCCGCGGTGCTCTTGGGCACGAAGGCCCTGGTGACGACCGCCATCGCCATGGAGGTGACGCTCGGCACGCCCGCAGGTGCGCTGACGCGCGCCCTGCGCACGCTGCGCGTGCCGGCCACGGCCGTGCTGACGCTTGACCTTGCGCTACGGAGCATTGTGGACCTGGGCCGCGTGGCCGAGGAGGTGCTGTGCGCCCTGCGCCTGAGGAGCGTGGGCCGCGACCACGACAAGAGGTCTTCCATCGGAGGCGTCGGCGGCGTGCTCTTGCTGAAGGCCGGCAGGTCCGCGGCCGAGACGGCGGACGCGATGGCGTGCCGCGGCTTCGACGGCTCCTACGACGTGGCGCCCGAGAGGCGCCGTCCGCACCAGCGCGCGGTCGACTGCGCGTGGCTGCTGGGAACGGCGGTTCTTCTCGCCCTCTTCATCTATCTGCAAGGACTGGTCTAGATGCATCCCTACGTTCACCCACAGCGCCTCCACCACCCGCACGCAGCGGGCGCGCGACCGGCGCTCATGCGCTTTGACGACTTCTGCTTTGCCTACGACGACGTGCCCGTGCTGCGCCACATCGACCTTGAGATCGACGCGGGCGACTCCGTGGTGCTGATGGGCGACAACGGCTCGGGGAAGTCCACGCTGCTGCGCGCGATGAGCGGGCTGGTGCACCCGCAGGTGGGGACGTACCGCTTTGACGGGCGGGTGGTGGACGCGGCCTCCATGCGCGACCCGGAGTTCAGCCGCCGGCTGCACCAGCGCGTGGGGTTCATCTTCCAGGACAGCGACAGCATGCTCTTTACGGCGAGCGTGGAGGACGAGGTGGCGTTTGGACCGTCGCAGATGGGGCTCTCCGCGAAGGAGGTCTCTGCGCGCGTGGACGACTGCCTGGGGCTTCTGGGCATTGGGCACCTGCGTGGGCGCGCGCCGTACAACCTTTCCGGCGGTGAGAAGAAGAAGGTGGCCATCGCGAGCGTACTGGCCATGAACCCCGAGGTGCTGTGCCTGGACGAGCCGATGGCCGCGCTGGACGCTCGCACGCAGGAGTGGCTGCTGGGGTTTCTGAAGCAGCTGAAGCATGCCGGGAAGACCCTGGTGGTGGCGACGCACGACCAGTCCCTTGCGGACGAGCTCGCGGACTACTTCGTGTACATGGGCGACTTCCACGGATACGCCGACCGGCCCCACGTGCACGTGAACGAGTAGTGCTCGCGAGCGCCGAGGCGACGCCCGCGAGCGCCCTCCCGCGCCGCCCTACGCGTCGAGCTTTCCGTAGAACGAGCTCAGCAGCTCGGCGGACTTGTGCAGCGCCGCCAGCTCGTCCTCCTGCAGGTCGATCTCCACAATTTCCTTCACGCCGGTGTGGTCCAGGATCGCCGGGACGGAGAGGTACGTGCCGTTGAGGCCGTACATGCCGTCGACGCGCACGGACACCGGCATGATGCTCTTCTCGTCCAGGAGGATGGACTTCGCGATGGCCGTCACGCTCGCCCCGATGCCGTAGCAGGTGTTGCCCTTGCGGCTGAACACGTCCCAGCCGGCCTGGACCGTGCGCTTGCGCAGGTCCTCGCGGGTAGTGCCGCGCGTGCGCGGGGCGTTGTCGCGCAGGACGTCGTCCACGCGCTTGCCGCCTATGGTCGCGCTGTTCCAGCTCACGATTTCGGAATCACCGTGCTCGCCCAGCACGAACGCCTCAACGCTCGCGGGCGACAGATCGTACATCTGCGACAGCGCGCGGCACAGGCGCGCCGTGTCCAGGTTGGTGCCAGAGCCGATCACGCGCTCCGCGGGAAGCCCGCTCACGCGCCACGTGTAGTAGGTCATGATGTCCACGGGGTTCGACACCACCACGAAGATGCCGTTGAAGCCGGAGGCCATCACGCTCTGCACCACCTCGCGCACCACGTGCAGGCTGGGCCTCAGCATCTCCAGGCGGTCGTTGGAGTCCTTCGGCATGGGCGCCGCGGCCGTGATGACCACGATGTCGGCGTCGGAGCACTCCTCGTAGCCGCCCGCGTGCACCCTCATGTTGCGGTTCATGAAGTACACGGCGTCCTGCATGTCCAGCGCCTGTCCCTCGGCGACCTCCTTGTTGATGTCGATCAGGCAGACGTCCTCGCACAGCCCCTGGCTCACGATGCTGAACGCGGTGGTGGAGCCCACGTTTCCCGCGCCGACGATTACGACCTTAGAGTTCCTGAAGCTCATGTGTACCTCGCTTCTCTTGGTTGGTTCACACACCTGCCGCCGCGGCCGCAGACGCGACGGCACAACACCTGTCATGCTTGCACAAACGCCCGGGCGCGGGCACGGCACGTGGCGAACGTCTCACCGACAACACATGCGGCGACGCGCCTTTGCACCACGAGAGGGGCGTTCGGTACCAGCTACGGCCCGTATCAGGCACCAACCTGCCCGTTCTGCGAACGTTTCGCGTGGCGCCCCAACTTGCCGTATGCTGGTGCAAGTTTGCAACCCGCGAAGGGAGGGCCGGTCGTGGAAGACCAGATCCTGCTCATCAACGACATGTGCGGCTACGGCAAGGTGGCGCTCGCCGCCATGCTGCCCGTGCTCACCCACATGGGATATCGCATCCACAACCTGCCGACGGCGCTGGTCTCGGACACGCTCAACTACCCCAAGTTCTACATCCAGGACTGCACGGAGTACGTCCGCAACACGCTCCCCATCTGGGACGAGCTTGGCTTCACGTTCGATGCGATCTCGACCGGCTTCATCCAGAGCGAGGAGGAGTCCCGCATCATCGCAGATTTCTGCGAGCGCCACGCCGCCAAGGGCACGCGCATCTTCGTGGACCCCATCATGGCGGACCAAGGCCGCCTGTACGCCGGCGTCCCCAAGACCACCATCGGCCTCATGCGCAGGCTCGTCTCGCTCGCGGACTGCACCGTGCCCAACTACACCGAGGCCTGCCTGCTCACGGATACCCCCGTCGACCTTGAGCGCGGCGTTTCTCGCCCAGAGGCGGACCGGCTCGTGGACGGCATCCGCAAGATCGGAGCACGCTCCGTCGTGATCACAAGCGCCCTCGTAGAGGGCCGCCCCATGGTGCTTGGGTACGACCACCTGCTCGGCGAGCGCTTCGCCCTACCCATCCAGATGGTGGACGTGTACTTCCCCGGCACGGGCGACATATTCTCGTCCGTCATGATCGGCCACGTGCTGCGCGGCATGCCGCTGGCCCAGGCCACGTCGCGCGCGATGGAGGCGGTGCGCAAGCTCATCGTGCGCAACCAGTACCAGGAGGACAAGTCGCGCGGCATCCCCATCGAGACCTGCCTGGACGCGCTGGACTAGCCCCGCGATGGACTGGCTCCGCTGGCGCCGGCACTGGCGCCGGGCGAGAAGAGCGCGACCCCTTGGCTAGAACCCTGGCGGAGAGGCACGCAAAAGCGGCCCCGGAGCGTGAACTCCGGGGCCGCCGTCTTACCGTGTCAGGAGGCCTTCCCCTTGTCGCGTACCGCTACTCGCGGTTGCGCTTGCGCACCACGAGGGCGATGACCACGATCGCGACGCCGGCGATGGCAATCGCGACGGGAACCATCGCGTTGTTGGTGTCGCCCGTAGAGACGAGCCTGCCAGGCGCGGCCTTGGCCGGGCTCTTCTTGCTGGGCGCGGTGCCACCGTTGGCGTTGGCGTTGTTGCCGTTACCGGCGTTGGCGTTGTTGCCCTTGTCATCCGTGCTCGGCTTGTCGTCGGGCTTCGGCGCCGGCTGCTTCTCCTTCACCGTGATCGTGGCGGCCTCGGACGTGACGGACTCGCCGTTCACGCTGTTCGTGACGGTGCACGTGTAGGTGGTCGTTCCCACCTTGGAGGTGTCCACGGGGATCGTGGAGCTCTGGCTTGCCGTGCCGGGTGCGGCGGCGCGGGCCATCGGCTTCGCTGCTGCCGTGGCCTTCGCGGAGGCGTCGGCGGTGTCGGACTCGGCGGTCCACTTGTAGGTCAGGTACTGGTCGGAGCCGGCGACGCCGTCGGGGATGGTGGCGGTCACCTTGAGGTCGGCGGCCTTGTCGCCCTTCTCGTACGTGGCGCCCTGCGGCTGCTCGCTAATCTGGGGAGCGAAGAACGCGGTTGCATAGCGAATCGGGGTCTTCAGGTCGCCCTTAGCGGCATCGAGGTCGCTCGGGACGAAGTCGCCCTTCATGCCACCGTTCACGTAGGTGCGCATCTCGTCCAGGAGCGCCTTCGTCTTGGCGTAGGTCTCCTTGCTTGCCTGCTCGAAGAGCTTGTTCGCAAGGTCGGAGCGATCCTTGGCGGGCGTCTGCTTCATGATGTCGTCCACGGTTGCCTGCTGCGAGATGAGCTCCTTCTGCAGGGCGTCCAGGTAGGCACGGGTGGGAACGGCGAGCTTTTCGCGGTTGTTGTACGCAAGCGTGTTGATGTCCATCAGCACGTAGTCGAGCGAGCCGTTGTCGGTCGACGCATCGAGGGCGCCCTTGACGTTGTCCCTCTCGTGGGCGTCGCCGGTGTGGGACTCGTCCCACTTGTCAACCTCGGGATAGATGGTCGTGTCCACCTTCGTCAGCAGCGCGGAGTACACGGGCACGGCGACGCTGAACTCGGCGCGGGACAGCGCCTCCCACTGGACGGTCGCGATGTCAGAGGTGAGGCCGCTCCTGATCTGGAACATGTGGGTCTCGACCGTGCGGTTGTTGCCGATGGCATACAGCTTGGAGTTGGTATTCGCGTTCAGGTCGCTCGTCTGCTCGCCGCGGGCGGCGTAGGAGCGCAGCGCCTGGAACAGACTCACCTGGCCGGACGGGGCAAAGAGCAGCTCCGGGTCAGAGATCGAGGTCACGCCCTGCCAGTCGGAGGTAGTGGTGAGGTCCTTCGTGTACGTGCCGTCCGCAAGGGGGTTGCCAAAGTACGCGCGGCCCTGGGCATAGCGGGTGTTCTGCCCGGCGCTCTCGTCCTTGCCGTAGGACGTGGCGACGTCCAGCCGGCCGTCGTCGAAGTACTCGGCGGTGTGGGCGTCCTTCGCAACCTTCTCCAGGTCGGCAGAGTGCAGGCAGACGTCCTCGTTTTCAAGGTCCACGTCGAACTTCAGGTTGCTCATGTTCGGGTTCACGGAGACCTTGTCCGGCGCGACGGCCGTCAGGTTGACGGCGCACCACTGGTGTCCGGAGAGCTGCATGAAGACCCAAGTCTCGGCGCTGTCCGCGATGATGATCTGGTTGCAGTCGTAGCTGCCATTCTCGTCGATGATCTTGCCCAGCAGCTTAACGCCGTTGCGCGCTGTGTCCGCGCAACCCAGCACGACGTCGGGAATCGTGTACTCGCCGATGCCGGTTGATTTTTCGGCAATGGCATTGCCCTTATCGTCATAATAAGCGCCGCAAGGATCCTTTTCGGCAATCTTGTCGTTGTAATCCGTGGTCAGTGTAGCAGAGACGCTCACGCCCTTCTCGTTGGTGCCGGCCTCGGAGTACGCGTCAGTATCTCCCCATCCGCTGGGGGTATCACGAACATACGTATGACGAAACGTCTGTCCGCCCGAATATGTCCACGTAAAGGTTGACTCACCGGATTTAAACGTGGGGTTCTCGCGCGGCTCCTGGATGCCGAATGCCTTGGGATGGCGGTTCGCGTAGTCCTCCGAGCGGCCGACGTAGGTGTCGCCGGTGTCCGTGACGCCCTTGCCCATGTAGATCTGGGTGCACGCAAGCGCGCCCGTGGGCATTGCCATCACGATGGCGGCGGCCACGGTCATCGCACGTCCGAAGCGCGTGAAGCGACCGAGCAACCCTGGATGGGTCCTTCTCATAAAGCCTCCCCGATTCTTGTGGCACGATACGGCATCGCGCCAGACGTTATAACCAGCAGATGCATCGTCCCACGGTACGAACTTCCTGTAAAGCGGCTTAAACGCGTGCGACACAATACGGACGGTAAGCGGAAAAAATTAAATAATTTAACGAGAAGGACCTGCCGCGCGTGCTTGCGAGGCAGGTCCTAAACAGCAGGTCTATGCAATATCCCAAGCGGGCGCGCCGCGGGCGCCCCCTAGTCGCGCGTCAGCTTGCGGTGCAGGCGGTGCGGCTTGGAGAGGTCGGGTCCCAGGCGCTTCACGCGGTCCTTCTGGTAGTCCTCGAAGTTGCCCTCGAACCAGTGCCACGCGCCGGGGTTCTCGTCCGTTCCCTCCCACGCAAGGATGTGCGTGCAGATGCGGTCCATGAACCAGCGGTCGTGGCTCGTAATCACGCAGCAGCCGGGAAACTCCAAGAGCGCCTCCTCCAGGCTCTCCAGGGTCTCGGTGTCGAGGTCGTTCGTCGGCTCGTCAAGGAGCACCAGGTTTCCGCCCTGGCGCAGGGTCAGGGCCAGGTTCAGCCTGTTCCTCTCGCCGCCGGAAAGCACGCCGGCGCGCTTCTGCTGGTCGGTTCCCTTGAAGCCGAACGCGCTTACGTACGCGCGGCTCGGAATCTCCTGCTTACCCACGGTGATGTAGTCGTTGCCGCCGCTCACGACCTCCCACACCGTCTTCTGCGGGTCGAGCCCCTCGCGGTTCTGGTCCACGTAGGAGAGCTTCACCGTCTCGCCCAACTCGAGCGAGCCGGAGCTCACGGGCTCCTGCCCCACGATCATCTTGAACAGGGTCGACTTGCCCACGCCGTTGGGGCCGATGACGCCCACGATGCCGTTGCGCGGGAGGCTGAAGCTCAGATCGTCTATGAGGACGCGGTCGCCAAAGGCCTTGTGCAGGTGGTTTGCCTCCAGCACCTTGTTGCCCAGGCGCGGACCCACGGGAAGGTGGATGTCGGTGTAGTCGACCTTCTCGGCGCGCGCCGCCGCGGCCTCCATCTCCTCGTACGCGGCGAGGCGGGCCTTGCTCTTCGCCTGGCGGGCCTTCTGCGAGCTGCGCACCCACGCAAGCTCGTCACGCATCTTCTTCGCACGCTTCGCGTTCTGCTTGGACTCCATCTCCAGGCGGGCGGACTTCGTCTCCAGGTACGTGGAGTAGTTGCCCTTGTACGGGTACAGCGTGCCGCGATCGACCTCGCAGATCCACTCCGCCACGTTGTCCAGGAAGTAGCGGTCGTGCGTGACGGCGAGCACGGCGCCCTGGTAGTTCTTGAGGAACTGCTCCAGCCACAGCACGGACTCCGCGTCCAGGTGGTTGGTGGGCTCGTCCAGAAGCAGCAGGTCCGGCGCCTCGAGCAGCAGCTTGCACAGCGCGACGCGACGGCGCTCCCCGCCGGAGAGGTGCTCGACGGACTCGTCGCCGTCGGGGCACTGCAGCGCGTCCATTGCCTGCGAGAGCTGGCTGTCGATGTCCCAGCCGTTCGCGGTGTCGATCTGGTTCTGGAGCTCGCCCATCTCGGCCATGAGCGCGTCGAAGTCCGCGTCGGGGTCGCCCATCTCCTCGCCAATCTGGTTGAAGCGGTTGACCTTGGCGATCACGTCGCCAAACGCCATCTCGATGTTCTGCTTCACGGTCTTGGTATCGTCCAGCGGCGGCTCCTGCAGCAGGATGCCCACGGAGTAGCCGGGCGAGAGGCGCGCCTCGCCGTTGCTGATGTCCTCGATCCCGGCCATGATCTTCAGCAGCGTGGACTTGCCCATGCCGTTGGGGCCCACGACGCCGATCTTGGCGCCGGGGAAGAAGCCCATGGTCACGTCGTCCAGGATGACCTTGCCGTCGAACGCCTTGCGGACCTTCTCCATCTGGTAGATGAACTCTGCCATCTGTCTTGCTCCTATCTGGCGCGAGAGCGCCTGCGGGTTGAGTCCTGCCAGTATCCCATACGCCCCGCGCACAAGAAAGGGGCCGCGCCACGGCTCCGCGACGCGACCACCAATTCTTCTTCCCTGCTCCCCCGTCGCGCACGAGCCGTCGCCGCGGCGAAGGTGGCGCCCACCTTGGCGCGGGCGTTATCCCATGATGAGGCGCAGCACGAGCAGCACGACCATGATGACGAGAAGGACGAGGGCGACGCGCATGAGGTAGCCCTTGGTGCCGAAGCGGCGCATGTTGTCCTGGACGCCGGAGAGGTCCGTCATGTTGTTGGCCACGTCGCCGAGGCCCTCTGCCACGGACTTCGGGTCCTCTTCCTCCTCCATGGGCACGTACCCGATCCGCGGGTTGCCGGTGAAGATGCGCCCACCGCTCGTGACCACGTACTCGGTACCGTCGTCGTCCAGACGCGTGACCTCGCCCATCAGACGCTTGCCCTGCCACACGAAGCTCCTGCCACCAGGCATGCCGACCGCCTTTCCCAGATTGCGCTTTCCCTAGGAATGCTACAGCAATCCGCGGCCGGCGCGCACGGGACGCTCCGACCGCGGATGCGCAAAACCCATGGGAGGGCGGCTACTCGCGACGCCGGGCCTTCTCGCCTATGACGCCGCGCGCCATACCGTACGTGAGGAGGAAGTAGCCTCCGTACAGTACGAGCACGATGGCCATGGTGACGCCGAGGGGACGCAGGAAGTCGAGCACGCCCAGGCTCTTGATGACGCCTCCGAGGACGCCGAGCGCCACGTAGGAGTGCGCGAGCGCCACGACGAGCGGGAACAGGAAGTACGTGGCGATCTGCGCGAGGATGGCGTGGTTGACCATGCTGCGCTCGGCGCCGAGGTCGAAGAGCACCCGATAGCGGGGCGCGCTTTCCGCCACGTCGCTGAGCTGCTGGATGGCGAGGATCGCCGCGCAGCTGACGAACAGGACGAAGCCGATGTAGAGCGCGAGGTAGCCGACGATCGCGGTGAGGCCGACGACCTCCTCCTTTGCCGTGGACTTGGACCCTGCCGCAAACAGCAGGCCCGGCTGGTGCGCCTTCACGACCTCCTTGTAGAGGCGGGCCTCCGCCCGGGAGCCTGCTGTCTTCACGTTGAGGAGGGAGGAGAGGGGCTCGAGCTGGGCGCGCTTGGACTCGAGCGCGGCATCCGGCACGACGATCGTGCCCACGCTGGTGTTGACGGAGTTCTGGTACTCCATCGTGGTGCTGCGTGCGCGCAGGCGCAGGGCGGTGCCGAGGAAGTCGAAGCTCCCGCGCTTGAGGGCGACGCGCTGCCAGAAGCCGACCATGTTGTTCATGTCCGTGGTCACGAGGGCCTCGTTTGCCTTGAGGGTGGCCGGCTTGTCGCCGCGCAGGGCGAGGGTCGCGTTGTACTGCGAGAGCGAGACGACGTAGATGGGGACCTTGTCCAGGCCGTTGGTGTACTTCGCGAAGCTGTCCGGAAGCTCGACCCCGGTGTCTCCGCGCAGCGTCTTGAGGTTCAGGCGCATGCTGGGGTCCTGGTAGAGGTCGATGCGGGCGGAGTCCGCGACGAGGGAGTCCCAGTCTGGGACGGAGGCCTTGAGGAGCGCCTCCTTCCCGCTGCCGCTGACGTCGTCGGCATCGGAAGCATGCGAGGTCTGGGCGGTGGAGTACATGGCGACGCTCACGTCGTAGTGGGTGATGGCGCTCACGCTCTGGTTGATGGAGCTGACGATGGCAAAGCCACCGCACGTTGACGTTATGGCCAGAAACAGCGCGGCGCACACGATGGATATGGAGACCCAGGCGCTGTTGACGCGGCTGGAGAGCTGGCGGAGCGCAAACATGTTGAGGCCGCGCAGGTAGAAGCCACGGGCGGACTGGCCCAGGCGAAGCAGGAAGCCGGAGACGCTGAAGAACAGCAGGAACGTGCCCACGCTGACGAGGGCGGTCGCGAGGTTGAAGCGCCAGTCGATCGCGTACATGCCGTTCACGCGCAGCTCGTGGTACGCGACGCCGATGAGCGCGAGCGAGACGACGAACAGTGCGACGGAGAGCGGCAGGTTGCGGACGAGGCTCTTCTCGCCCTTGCGGTCCGCGTTCATGAGGTCGATGAGCCTGAAGCGCGAGACCTCGAACACGTTGAGGGCACCGACGACGAGGAAGATGATGGCGAAGCTCATGACGGTGTAGGCGCAGGCCTGTCCGCTGAACATGAGGCCGAAGCCCGTGACGTGGGTGTTGAACAGGCGCGCCGTGGCGTAGAGCAGCGCCTGCGACAGCAGGACGCCCACGGCGAGGCCGACGACGAGCGCACCCGCGCCGACGGCGAGCGACTCCATGGCGACGATGCCCGAGACGTGGCGGCGGTCCATGCCGAGCGTGAGGTAGATGGCGAACTCGCGCTTGCGTCGGCGGATGAGGAAGCGGTTGCCGAACAGGACGAGAAACGCGAGGAGCACGGCCACGAAGATGGAGACACCCCTGATGATCGTCCCGAGCTCCTGCACGAGGGTGCGCATGTTGCCCGAAAGCCTGAGCACCGCGCTCTGTTGCGTGACGGAGTTGAACGCGTAGTACACGGCGACGCCGAGCACGAGCGTGAGGAAGTAGATGCCGAAGTCCCTAATGGAGCGACGGACGTTGCCGAGGGCGATCCTAGCGTACATCTGCCGCCTCCCCACCCATGAAGCTCACGACGTCCATGATCTTCTGGAAGAACTGCTGGCGGGACTCGTCGCCACGCGAGAGCTCGTTGAAGATGCGGCCGTCCTTTATGAAGAGCACGCGGCTGGACCAGCTGGCGGCGTACGAGTCGTGCGTGACCATGAGGATGGTGGCGCCCTGGCGGTTGAGGTCTGCGAGGCTACCGAGCAGGAGGCGCGAGTTCTTGGAGTCGAGCGCACCCGTGGGCTCGTCCGCGAGGACGATGGCCGGCCTGGTGACGATGGCGCGGGCGCAGGCGATGCGCTGGCGCTGGCCGCCGGACATCTGGTACGGGTACTTCTTAAGCACGTCCGCCACGTCGAGCATGGCGGCGACCTGCTCCACGCGGCCGGGAATCTCTTTGGGGCTCACGCGGTTGATCGTGAGCGCGAGGGCGATGTTCTCCTCGCCCGTGAGGGTGTCGAGCAGGTTGGAATCCTGGAACACGAAGCCGAGGCGCTCGCGGCGGAAGCGCGAGAGGTCCCTCTGCCTCATGCTTGTGACGTCACGGCCGTCGACCACGATCTGGCCGGCCGTGGGACGGTCGATGGTGGAGATGCAGTTGAGCAGGGTGGACTTGCCGGAGCCGGACGTGCCCATGATCGCGATGAACTCCCCCTTGCGCACGTCGAAGCTCACGCCGTCGAGCGCCTTGGTCATGGCGGTCCCCATGCCGCGGCCCTTCGAACCGTAGTACTTCTGCACGTTGTGTACCTGAAGGACGGTTTCCATGTTCTTCTCCTCTTGCCGGACGCGCCGGCGTTGCGTCTTTGGGCATGACATGCCGTCGGTTTACATGCTCATGGTGCCACCGCGCGCATGGGGCAGCCATAGGCCTGGGTGACGGGAACCTTATGGTCTTGTAAGGTTGGGCAAGGCGAAGGCGCCCGCGCGCCTCGCACCAGACGCGCACGCCCCGGCCCGGGACCCGCCGACAACCCCGGGACCCACCAACAACACGAGAGACCCAAGAGAGGCTGACCCCATGACCCATGCACTTATTGCCATCATCTACCTCGCGTTCGTGAGCCTTGGGCTCCCCGACGGCCTTCTGGGCGCCGCCTGGCCCGCCATGCACGCGGATCTGGGCGCCGCCGTGTCGCTCGCCGGCGCGATATCGGTCGTCATCTGCCTGGGGACCATCGTCTCGAGCCTCATGACCGACACGCTCGTGCGGCGCCTGGGAACGGGCAGGCTCACGGCCGCGTCCGTGGCCCTGACGGCCGTGGCGCTGTTTGGCTTCTCCACGTGCACGGCGCTGTGGCAGCTGGTGCTCTGGGCCATCCCGTACGGCCTGGGCGCGGGCGCCGTGGACGCAGCGCTGAACGCGTTTGTGGCGACGCACTACGCGGCGCGCCACATGAACTGGCTGCACTGCTGCTGGGGCATCGGCGCGGCCGCGGGACCCATGGTCATGTCCTGGCAGATGTCTGGCGCCGCCGGCTGGCCGGGAGGCTATCGCGTGGTGGGCGTGGTGCAGGTGGCGCTCGTGGCGGCGATCGCGCTGAGCCTGCCGCTGTGGCACGACCGCAAGGGCGGCGCGGGCGAGAGGGGCGGGGCGCACGGCGCCGGGCGCGCCACGGCGACGCGCAGGGAGCTGCTCTCGCGGCCCGGCGTGCCCCAGGCGATGGCGGGCTTCCTGTGCTACTGCGCGCTCGAGTCCTCGTGCGGGCTCTGGGCCTCGACGTTCCTCGTGCTTGGGCATGGGGTCTCTGCTCAGACCGCCGCCCTTCTCGCCTCGCTCTTCTATGCGGGGATCACCGTGGGCAGGTTCCTCTCGGGCGTGCTCACCTTGAGGCTCGACGGCAGACAGCTGCTGAGGCTGGGCGAGGTCGTCATGGCGCTGGGAATCGTGACGATGCTCGTGGCGCCGGGGGTCGTGGCCCTGGGCGCGGGACTTGCGCTGCTGGGGCTTGGCTGCGCCCCGATCTACCCGCAGATGATCCAGCTCACGCCCAAGCGCTTTGGGGCGGACGGCGCTCAGTCGCTCATGGGCATGCAGATGGCGTGCGCATACGTGGGATCGATGGCGTTTCCGCCGCTCATGGGTCTGGTGGTGGAGGGGGTGTCCCCGCTTCTGCTGCCGGTCGTCGCCGCGGTGCTGCTTGTGGTGATGACCTGCAGCCTCACGGTGTGCGACCGCCGCGCTACCGGCCCGAGTCCGGAAACTCGATGCTCACGGTAGTGCCGCGGCCAACCTGCGACGCAAGCGTCACGCGAAGCCCCATCTTCTCGCACAGGCTCCGCACCAGATAGAGACCGATGCCGGTCGACTTCGCAAAGCGACGGCCGTTCTGGCCGGTAAACCCCCTGTCAAACACGCGGTCCACGTCCTCGGAGGGAATGCCGACCCCCTCGTCGGCGATGCTCAGCACCGTCACGCGCGCGTCTGCCTCGCTTTGGCGGCGCCTTGCCCCTATGCGAAGCCTCGCGGGCTCCAGCACGCCGTCGGGCCCCACCGGCTTGCGGTACTTTGCGGCGTTCACCAGCACCTGACCCAGCACAAACGTCAGCCACTTTGGGTCGCAGCGCACCTTAAAGTCAAGGTCTCCCAGCTCGGGGGCTATGCGAGCGTCAATCAGCGTCCGGGCGTTCGCCTTCAGGGCGCCGCGCACCAGCTCGTCCAGCGACACGCTGCGGATGGCAAAGTCGCGGTCGACCGAGGTGCTCCGTGCATAATAGAGCGCCTGTTCTGCATAGCCCTCTATGCGCACCAGCTCGCGGTCCATGGCGGCCGTCGCGGCGTCCGGATGGTTCTGGGCCACAAGGCGCGCCGCGGCGATGGGCGTCTTCACCTCGTGGATCCACGTCTCCACGTAGTCGCGGTACTCGCGCTGCGCCAGGCGCTCCGCCTCCACCTCGTCCGTCATCGCCTTCGACTCGCGCGCGAGCGCGTCGTACATCAGCCGCCCCTCCAGGGTGGTCGGCCTTCCCACCAGCTCGCTCGCCAGGTACTTGCTGTCCAGCGCGTCCAGCGCCTCCCGCAACCGGCAGAAGAACTCGCGCCGCCGCAGCCAGTCAAGCAGCAGCCCCGCAAGCACGCACGCGCACACCACGCACGCCACCTCGACAAACACGCGCACGTCCACGCCGCGGGCGAGAAGCGCCAGCCCCGATAGCAGCACCCCCGCCACAAGCCCCACGACTATCGCGAGCCTGTCTACGAGATACGACCAGAAGCCCATGTGCCGTCAGTCCTCCCCACCGCGGCGTCGCGTGACACCGCGCACCCGCGCGCTACAAGACGAGGTAGCCCAGCCCGCGGCGTGTCTGCACAAAGTCGCGCGCCCCTATGGAGGCGAGCGTCTGGCGCAGGTGGCTCACGTTCACGGTCAGCGTGTTGTCGTCCACGAACTCGTCCGTCTGCCACAGCTCCTCCTGGATGCGCTGGCGGCTCACCACCTTGCCGGCGTTGCGCATCAAGAGCGAGAGGATTCTGAGCTCGTTCTTCGTGAGCTCCACGGAGCGTCCGCCGTGCTCGGCCACGCAGCGGTCGCAGTCCAGGCGCACGCCGCCGCGCTCCAGCACGGCAGAGCGGCTGGCGCTCCCATATGCGCGCTCAAGCAGGCGCGCAATGCGCGCAAGCAGCACGGGGGCGTTGTACGGCTTCGCCACGAAGTCGTCGGCGCCAAAGCTCATGCTCAGAAGCTCGTCCATCTGCCCGTCCCGGCTCGTCACCACGATGATGGGCACGTCGGACTCGCGTCGCACCTCGCGGCACACGTACTGGCCGTCCACGCCCGGCAGGTTCAGGTCCAGAAGCACCAGGTCCGCCCCGGCGGCAAGCACCTGCCCCACCACGTCGTCGAACGCCTCGAGGGCGCACGGCTGGTATCCGTTGTTCCCCAGGAGCGCCACGAGCTCCTCCCTCAGCTTTGGGTCGTCCTCGACCACAAGCAGCCTGTCGTGCATCTGCAAGACCGGAGCGCCTCCTCTAAAGCGTCGCCAACGGGTCGAATCAGTGTACCATCATGGGTTGTCGCTAACCTGCACACGGCAGAAGGACGGAAGGCGGGCGCTCTTGAAGAACATACTTGTCATGGCCACGGGAGGCACCATCGCGTCGCTGCCCCACAAGGACGGCCTCGCGCCCGGCCTCACCGGCGAGGAGCTGGTGGAGCGCGTGCCTCTCATCGACAGCCTCTGCCACATCGACGTGGTGCAGCCCATGAACATCGACAGCACCAACATGCGCCCGCGCGACTGGATGCAGATCGCAGACGGCCTCGCCCGGCGCTACGACGACTACGACGGCTTCGTGGTGCTGCACGGAACGGACACCATGGCGTACACGGCGGCAGCGCTCAGCTACCTCTTGCAGGGCGGCTCCAAGCCCATCGTGCTCACGGGCTCGCAGCAGCCCATGGCCGCGCCGTTCACGGACGCGAAGCTCAACCTGTACCAGAGCCTGCTCGTGGCCACGGACGACGCCGCGCGCGACGTGTGCGTCGTGTTCGGCGGCAAGGTCATCGCCGGCACGCGTGCCCACAAGCAGCGCACCATGAGCTACAACGCGTTCGTGAGCATGAACTTCCCCACCCTGGCCTACGTCAGGGGCGACCGCGTGCTCTGGAGCGGCGGGCGCCCGCCAAGGGAGAAGGACCTCCCGTGGCGTCGCTTCCGCGCCATGGACGACCGCGTCATCGTGCTGAGGCTGACCCCGGAGTTCAGGCCGCAGATCTTCTCGCTCCTGAAGGACGACTACGACGCCATCATCCTCGAGACGTTTGGCATCGGCGGCATCCCGGACTACGACGGCAACGCGTTCAGGCGCGCGATCTTCGACTGGGTGGACTCCGGCCGCACGCTCGTGCTGACGACGCAGGTGCCGGAGGAGGGGCTCGACCTGGGCGTGTACGAGGTCGGGCGCGCGTACTCCAACCACCCCGGAATCCTGAAGGGGGCGGACATGTCCACGGAGGCGCTCGTCGCGAAGACCATGTGGGCGCTGGGCCAGTCAAAGGACCCAAACCGCGTGCGCGAGCTGTTCCTGCGTCCCGTGAACCACGACCGCGCCGAGCCGTAGCGCCCACGCGCACCGCTGTCCGCGCATGGCGCCGTCTATATGCAGTTGGTGTCCCATGGCCAATCTTCCCGCCCACGCAGGGAACTTGTGCCATGATGATGAGTCATGCATAAGGAAATGAACACGGTTTGGTGTTCATTTGACGTTAAGGAGTCCAACAATGCCCGAGGCCATCCGCAAGGTCAACGTCATCGGTCACCTGCATCCCGACACAGACAGCATCTGCTCTGCCATCGCGTATGCGTACCTCAAGAACCAGATCAGCGACATCGAGTACGAGCCCCGCCGCGCCGGCGCCATCAACCGCGAGACCGCGTTCGCGCTCAAGACCTTCGGCTTCGAGGAGCCCGAGCTCATCACGAGCGTCGCCCCGCAAATCAAGGACACCCAGATCTCCAAGCAGAGGAGCATCGAGGCGGACACCTCGCTCTTCTCGGCGTGGAACCTCATGCGCGACCTCAAGACCAGCACCCTGTGCATCACGGACGAGAAGAACGACCTCCTTGGCCTGATCGCGGTGAAGGACATCGCGAGCGCGAACATGGACATCTTCGACACCGCCATGCTCTCTACCGCGAAGACGCTCTTCTCCAACGTGCTCGAAACGCTGAAGGGCACCATGGTGCTTGGCGACCCCGCCGACCGCATCTGCCAGGGCAACATCCGCATCGGCACCACGCCCGAGATGATGGAGGGCAACATCGAGAAGGGCGACATCGTCCTGGTGACCAACCGCTACGAGACCCAGCGCTACGCGGTCGAGGCCGGCGCGAGCTGCCTGGTGGTCTGCAACGGCGCGTCCGTGTCCGACGTCGTCATCGAGGCCGCGAAGGCGAACGGCTGCACCGTGCTCACCACCCCGTACGACACGTACTCCGCCGCACGCCTCATCCCCATGGCGACGCCCGTCTCCGCCGAGATGCTGCCCGAGGACAAGGTCCTGCGCTTCTCGGTCAACACGGCCGTGGACGACGCCCTGAAGGTCATGGCCAACTCGCAGCACCGCTTCTTCCCCGTGATGGACGAGGACGGCCGCTACGTGGGCGTCGTGAGCTCGCCTAACATGATCAACGTGAACAAGAAGCACGTGATCCTCGTTGACCACAACGAGCGCAGCCAGGCGGTGAGCGGCCTCGAGCGCGCCGAGATCATGGAGATCATCGACCACCACCGCATCGGCACGATCGAGACGAGCTCCCCCGCGTACTTCCGCAACGAGCCCGTGGGCTGCACCAACACCATCCTCTTCAGCATCTACCAGGAGAAGGGCGTCGAGATCCCCCAGAACATCGCGGGCCTTATGCTGTCCGCCATCCTGTCCGACACGCTGGCGTTCCGCTCCCCCACCTGCACCGACCGCGACAGGTACGCCGGCCGCGAGCTCGCGAAGATCGCGGGCGTGGACATCGACGAGTACGCGGACGCCATGTTCGACGCCGGCGCGGACCTGACGGGCCGCACCGCCGAGGAGGTCTTCAACTCTGACTTCAAGGTCTTCTCGCGCGGGCACGCACGCTTTGGCGTTGGCCAGGGCAGCTTCATGACGGAGTCCAGCCGCAAGGCGGCCGAGGCTCTTGTGGGGCCGTACCTAAAGGAGGCCGCGGCGGCGAACGACATCCCAATGGTGTTCTACATGTTCACGGACGTGAAGTCCCAGACCACCGAGATGCTGTACTGGGGCGCGAACACCGACCAGATCGTGGCGCGCACGTTTGGCGTGACCCCGGTCGACGGCATCGCAACGCTGCCCGGCGTCGTCAGCCGCAAGAAGCAGGTCATCCCGCCCCTGATGACGACGCTCCAGGACATGGACGAGGAAGACGAGTAGCGCCTGCTCGCACGAGCTCGATAGAGGCGCAGCCCTGCAAGAGAGACGCAACGCATCGCATGGCTGCGTAGCTGGCCGGCCGGATTGGTCCCCGTGACCGCTCCGGCCGGCCTTTTTTCGTCCACGCCGCCCGCTAGACTTGTGCAAGACTTGGTAGGGACCGTTCGCAAGGGTCATTTGGGAGGTCTGATGGCGGAACGTGACGAAACGCTCGGTCAGTCGAGCTTCTTCGCACTTGTGTCGAGGATGAAGTACATAGAGCGCTGGGCACTCATGCGCAGCACCCACCCGGAGAACCTCTCGGAGCACTCGCTGGAGGTGGCCGTGATCGCACACGCGCTCGCAACGATCGCAAACGTGCGCTACGGACGCTCGCTCGACGCGGGCAAGGCCGCTCTCGTGGGGCTGTTCCACGACGCGTCAGAGATCATCACCGGCGACATGCCCACCCCCGTGAAGTACGCGAACGGCCAGATCCTGGGCGCGTACAAGGACGTGGAGGCGCGCGCGGAGCGGCGCCTTCTGGACGAGCTTCCGCCGGACCTTGCCCCCGCGTACCGGGAGCTCTTCTTTCCCACGGCAGACGGCGACGACGCGGCGCAGGAGGGCGACGCGTACCTGCGCGGCCTGGTGAAGGCGGCGGACAAGATATCCGCCCTCATAAAGTGCCTGGACGAGGCCCACGTGGGCAACGCGGAGTTCGCGAGCGCCCAGGCCACGACGCAGGCGGCCGTCGACGAGCTGGCCGCGCGCTACCCCGAGGTGAACGACTTCGTGCGGCAGTTCCTGCCTCCGTACGGCAAGACGCTGGACGAGCTGCTGTAGCGCGCCCCGTCAGTGCCGCCAGGCGAGAAGGGCGTCCGCACAGCCCGCGGCCCTATCGTGCGTTTTCGAACACATTTGCCTGTAACTGTCTGTATGTAAACGCAATGTCACTCATGCGTTCAATTTTGACTCTGCTTCAAAAAACAGCACGACCCAGCAGTCGCGAACGGCTAGAATCCCACGCATGGGAAGATAGGGGCGCAACGGCGCGTCCCGCGCAGAGCAGCCGCAGGTGCAGGACGGTGGGCACGTTCTTCTCGCCCTGTCGCGGCCGAGAGGTTGGTGGATTCTCATGCAGAACAAGCTGGCGCACGCGGCGGAGCGCAAGGCGTTCTCCGTCGTGCTCGACAAGGCGATCGACGCGGTCCGCGGCGACCATCCCGAGGAGGCGATCGAGAAGTTCCTGGACATGGGACAGAAGATGCTCTCTGGCACCGCGCCCGACATGGCGAAGTCGCTGCGCGAAGCGTTCTACCCCGGCTCCAAGTGGGAGAACATGGTCATCGACATGGCGCGCAGGATCGACCCGCACATCCTTCACACCGCGCTTCTGAACGGCGCGTACGAGTCCGCGTTCCGCGGCCTGCGCGAGACCACGATCTCTGCCCAGAAGAACCAGTGCAACGTGCCGTGGATCATCATCTTCGACCCCACGAGCGCGTGCAACATGCACTGCGTGGGCTGCTGGGCCGCAGACTACTCCAAGTCGCTCAACCTCACGTTCGACGAGATGGACTCCCTGGTGAAGCAGGCAAACGACCTTGGCTGTCACTGGTTCTTCATGACCGGCGGCGAGCCCATGGTGCGCTGGAAGGACATCGTGAAGCTGGCCGAGAAGCACAACGACTCGCTCTTCAGCCTCTATACCAACGGCACCCTCATCAACCAGCAGGTCTGCAACGATTGCAAGCGCCTGGGCAACGTGCTGTTCTCCGTCTCGCTCGAGGGCTCGAAGGAGGCGAACGACGGCCGCCGCGGCGAGGGCGACTACGACAAGGTCATGGCCGCGTTCGACCTCATGAAGGCCAACGGCATCCCGTTTGGCGTCTCCACGGCGTACACCCGCGCCAACGTCGAGGCCGTCACCTCTGACGAGTACTACGACATGCTCATCGAGAAGGGCGCCCTCTGGGCCTGGTACTTCCACTACATGCCCGTGGGCGAGGGCGCCAACGCCGACCTCATGCCCACGCTTGAGCAGCGCGAGTACATGATCAAGCGCATCCGCGACGTGCGCGCCTACGACGGCGGCAAGCCCATCATGGTGATGGACTTCCAGAACGACGGCGAGTTCGTGGGCGGCTGCATCGCCGGCGGACGCGTGTTCTGCCACATCACGGCCCGTGGCGACGTGGAGCCCTGCGTCTTCATCCACTACTCCAACGCCAACATCAAGGAGCAGAGCCTGCTGGACTGCCTGAAGCAGCCGCTGTTCCAGCAGTACCGCGCCAACTGGCCGTGGAACGACAACATGCTGCGCCCGTGCCCCATGCTCGAGAACCCCGAGGTCCTGCCGAAGATGGTCCACGCCGCGGACGCGAAGTCCACGGAGTACGTCACGCCGGAAAGCGTCGACCACCTGTGCGCCCGCACCGCGGAGTACGCGAAGGCGTGGGCACCCGTGGGCGACAGGATCTGGCTGGAGGAGCACCCCACCGGCAAGAAGGTCTACGAGGACGACATCTCCATGATGCCCGTCGACCAGAAGGGCAAGATGCTCGAGGAGCAGGACGAGAAGGGCTTTGGCGTCACGCTCGACGACTAAGGTCCGCGCGTTCTTCTCGTCCGTGCCCGCAACACATGCAAAACACCTCCCGGCGCCTGCAGACCCTGCGGGCGCCGGGTCCTTTGCGCGCCCCGCCCTGATGGGTTATTCGTATGCGTACCTGCGCCTCCGTGGGCGTGGGCTATGATGGTTCCTCGGCTGCCGGCAGACGGCCCCACACCCTACACATTGCAACGGCCACGCAGTGGCTTGGAGGACAAGGCATGCAGAACACCCGCACGACCGCAACGGACGCACGCAACCAGGAAGGCGCGCCCAGGCTCACCACCGCCGGGCTCATGAGACGCTTCCTGGGCTACTACCAAGGGCAGATGCACCTGTTCGTGGGCGATATCGCATGTGCCGTCGTGGTCGCGGGCATCGACCTCGCGTTCCCGCAGATCCTGCGCACGCTCACGGGCGGGCTGTTCACGCAGGGGGCGGACGCCATCCTGGGCGCGCTGGGGTATCTGGCGGCAGGCCTTCTGGCCATGTACGCCGTGCGCTTTGCGTGCCGCTACTTCGTGGCGTACTGGGGGCACGTGATGGGCGCCCGCATGGAGAGCCGCATGCGCGAGGACCTGTTTGCCGCATACCAGCGCATGAGCTTCTCGTTCTTCGACCGCAACAAGTCCGGAGACCTCATGAGCCGCCTGGTGAGCGACCTGTTTGACATCAGCGAGACCGCCCACCACGGACCGGAGTTCCTGCTCATTGGCGCGGTGGAAATCGTGGGCTCGTTCGTGATCCTTGGGTTTGTGAACGTGCCGCTCACGCTGGTGCTCGCGGCGGTGCTCGTGGTGCTGACCGCGTACAACCTTCGCGCGAACCTGCGCATGAAGGCCATCTTCCGCGAGAACCGCGTGCGCATCTCCGGCGTGAACTCGCGCGTGGAGGACAGCCTCGCCGGCATCCGCGTGGTGAAGGGCTTTGCCGCCGAGGACGTGGAGAAGGACAAGTTCCGCGCCAGCAACGACGCGTACCTGGACTCCAAGGTGCGGATGTACCGCGCCATGGGCACGTACCAGGCCGGCATCGCCGCGCTCATGGGCGCGCTGTACACCGTGATCGTGTGCCTGGGCGGCTGGCTCATCGCGAAGGGCCAGATGCAGCCGCAGGACCTTGCGACGTTTGCTCTGTACATCACGCTCTTCACCACCCCGATCGACAACATCCTGAACTTCACGGAGACGTTCCAGAAGGCCATCGCGGGATTCCGCCGCTTCGAGGAGGTGCTGGTGGCAGAGCCGGACATCAGGGACGCGCCGGGGGCACGGCCGCTTGCCGTCACCCGCGGCGCCATCAGCTACCGGGGCGTGCGCTTCTCGTACGACGAGGGCCCGGAGGTCCTGCACGGGCTCGACCTTGCCGTGGAACCCGGCAGCACGGTGGCGCTCGTGGGCCCGTCCGGCGGCGGCAAGTCGACCATCTGCGCACTTCTCCCCCGCTTCTATGACGTGCAGGCGGGGTCCATCACCATCGACGGGCAGGACGTGCGCGACGTCACCGTGCGCAGCCTGCGGCAGGCCATAGGCATCGTGCAGCAGGACGTGTACCTGTTTGACGGCACGATCGCCGAGAACATCGCGTACGGCCGGCCGGACGCCACCGCGCGCGAGATCCGCGAGGCGGCGCGCAAGGCGAACATCGAGGAGTTCGTGGATTCGCTTCCCGACGGGTTCGAGACCACGGTGGGCGAGCGCGGCGCGCGCCTTTCCGGCGGGCAGAAGCAGCGCATCGCCATCGCGCGCGTGTTCCTGAAGGACCCGCAGGTGCTCATTCTGGACGAGGCGACCTCCGCGCTCGACAACGAGAGCGAGCGGGCCGTGCAGCACTCGCTGGCGCAGCTCTCGCGCGGACGCACGACCATCGTGATCGCGCACAGGCTCTCGACCATCAAGGGCGCGGACGAGATCGTGACCATCGACCACGGTCGCGTGGCCGAGAAGGGCACGCACGACGAGCTGCTGGCACGCGGCGGGACGTATGCCCGCTACTATCGCATGCAGTTTGGCGACGGCCGCACGCAGGACTGACGGGACGGCGGACCGGACGGACGAGCCGCCGTACACAAGACGACAGGAAGACCACCATGCACGCCCTTCACGCAAGGCTACCGAAGAACTTCGTGCTCGAGGAGCGGCTCGAGCGCTACGCAGACTCCATAGAGGCGAGCCCCGCCCGCTACGCGGGGCTTTGGGCCGAGGCCTGCCACCCGCTTGACGCAGTGGCGCCGCACGCGCGCTACGACCGCGTGGTGCTGGACATGGGCTGCGGCAAGGGCGCCTCGACCGTGGAGGCGGCAGAGCGCGAGCCGGGCACGCTGTTTGTGGGCGTGGACCTGGAGCCGATCTGCATTGCGTACGCCGCGCAGCGGGCGCAGGAGGCCGGCGTGGCAAACGCGGTGTTTGCGCCCGGCGTGGCCAGCAAGCTCGAGGAGTACTTCTCGCCCGGCGAGCTGAGCCAGGTGATCTTGAACTTTCCCACGCCGTTCCCGCGCAAGAAGGAGGCCTGGCAGCGCCTGACGCACGCGGACAACCTGGTGCGCTACCGCCGGCTGCTGGCCCCGGGCGGCGTGGTGACGCTGAAGACGGACAGCTCCCCGCTGTGGGAGTTCACGCGCGGGCAGCTGGCGCTTGCGGGCTTCCGCACGCTGTGGGAGTCCGCGGATGCGCGCTCCGAGCGGCCCGATGACCCCGTGAGCTGGTACGAGCGGCGTCTGAGCGCACAGGGCGCGAAGGTACTGGCCATAGAGGCGACGCCGGACCCCGCGCGCGAGCCCAAGCTGGACGCGGACGGCCGCGTGCGCCAGACCATGCCGCTAAGCCTTATAGACTACCTTCCGGACGACCTGGAGCACATGGACTACATTCCCCATGGCATGCAGGGCACCGTCATCAACCTGCGAAACCTTGCGCGCAAGGGGCACTTCGACCGGCATCTGTAGCACGGGGTGCGTCCCGGGCGGGCGCGCTAGCCGCGGGCCAACTCCTCCAGGAACGCGTCCCCGTAGCGCTCGAGCTTCGTGGTGCCGACGCCCGGCACCTGGAGCAGCGCCTCCCGGTCGCGGGGCTTCCGCCGGACCATGGCCCTGAGCGTCGCGTCGCTGAATATCACGTACGGGGGCACGCCCTTCTCGCCCGCAAGGCGCTTGCGCAGGGCGCGCAAGCGCTGGAACAGCTCCTCGTCGCCGTCCGTGGCAACGTAGTCCAGCGCCTCCTCGCGCGCGGCGGCGCGGCGGCGGGAGCGGGGACGGGCGTCGCCTGCGGCGTCGAGCTCGTCGTCAAAGGCGGCGTGGCCGAACGCGTGCGACGCCCGGGCGGGCGCGAGGTAGCGCTCCGGCGTGGCGCCGGTGCAGACGGAGCACGAGCCGCAGTTGTCCGGCAGCGCGGACACGTCCTGCCCAAAGTACGCGAGGATGCGCCGGCGCAGGCACGTGGCGCTCTGGGCGTAGTCGACCATGTGGTTGAGAAGGGCACGGCGCGAGCGCTCGAGGCGCTGGCGCTCCGCGGCGGGCGTGGACTCCGGAAGGTCGTCGCGGTCGATGAGGAAGCGGCACGTGCGGATGTCGCCGCGGCTCCACAGCAGGTAGCACTCCGCGGGCTCGCCGTCGCGGCCGGCCCGGCCGGCCTCCTGGTAGTACTCCTCCAGCGAGAGCGGCAGCCCGCAGTTCACGACGAAGCGCACGTTGGACTTGTCGATCCCCATGCCAAACGCGTTCGTGGCGACCATCACGCGCGCGTCGTCCATCACGAAGCGGCGCTGGGCCTCCTCGCGGGCGTCCGCCTCGTAGCCGGCGTGGTAGGACACGGCGGCCACGCCGGCGTCTCGCAGCGCCTGGGCAAGCTCGTCCACCCTCTTGCGCGTGGTGGCGTACACGATGCCGGACTCGTCGGGGTGCGCGGCGGCGTAGGCGCACACCCAACGCGTGCGCTCCCTTGGCTTGAGCTCGAAGCTCGCGAAGCTGAGGTTGGGCCGGTCGAAGCCGGTGACCGTGACCTGCGGGTCCTTAAGCCCGATGAGCGAGACCACGTCGCGCCGCACGCGCTCGGTCGCCGTTGCGGTGAGCGCCACGACGGGCGGGCGCACGGGCAGGCTCGCAACGAAGTCCGCGATGCCGGTGTACGCGGGACGGAAGTCCTGTCCCCACTGGCTAACGCAGTGGGCCTCGTCCACGGCAAGGAGCGGTACGCGGGCCTGCGCGGCGAACGCGCGAAACGCCGGGTCTGCCAGGCGCTCCGGCGCGACGTACATGAGGTCGTACCAGCCGTCGAGCGCGCGGGCCATCACTACGGCCTGCTGGCGCGGCGTGAGGCTGGAGTTGAGGTAGCTGCCGCGGATGCCCGCCTCGCGCAGGCCGCGGACCTGGTCGCCCATGAGCGAGATGAGCGGGGACACCACGATGGTGAGCCCACGCATGAGCGCGGCCGGCACCTGGTAGCAGACGCTCTTGCCCGCGCCTGTGGGCATGACGGCAAGCGCGTCCCTCCCCGCGAGCACGGCGCGGATGACCTCGACCTGCCCCGGCCTGAAGCTGGCGTAGCCAAAGTGGCGCGCGAGCGCCGCCTCTGCGTCCGCCATGGTGGGCGCGTCGAACTTAAGAGGCGGGTCCTGCCGTGACGCCATGCGCTTCTCCCCTGACCGCTTGCGGAATTTGCCGACACACCACGTTAGCACGGCAGACGCGCAAAAGCATTCGCAATGCGCAGCTAGACGCACGCGCGCTGGCGCGCTGTCCGCCGGATGCGCCGACTGCCGCCGCGGCGCGTGGGGTAGACTAGAGAGCATGTATCGAAGATTGGAGCCCGCATGAAGAAGACCACCAAGACCATACTCTCCGTCACCGGGGCCATCGCGGGTGCCGCGGCCGCAGCGGGCGGCTTTGAGCTGTGGTCCCGCTCGAAGTTTGGGCGCTCGGGCGTCGCGACCGCGATGGAGGGCGCGCTGCGCGCCACGGGCTTTCGCAACGTCGTGCTTGGCCAGGACCTGGGACGCTACGACGACTTCATCGAGAAGAGCCGTGTTGCCAACGAGCAGGAGTACCACATTCCGTCGTGGCTTCGCCTGAGGTCGCTGGTGTTTGACGAGACGTCCCACGGCATGAAGGTCTACCACGTGGGGACGACCGGCAAGAACGAGCATGCCGTCCTGTACCTGCACGGCGGCGGATACGTGAGCCAGATCACGCCCGCGCACTGGCGCTTTGTGGACAAGCTGTGCCAGGAGACGGGCGCGGAGATCGTGGTGCCGATCTACCCCTTGGCGCCGGAGCACGACTACGACGAGTCTTACACCCAGCTCACCACCGTGTACGAGAACCTGTGCAAGCGCTACGGCGCGGACGCCATCACGCTTATGGGCGACTCCGCCGGCGGCGGCCTTGCACTTGGCCTGGCGGAGAGCCTGCCGCAGTACAACCTGGAGCAGCCGGCGAACCTGGTGCTCATAAGCCCGGAGCTTGACCTGTCGATGCGCAACCCCAAGATCCGCGACTACTTTGACGCGGACCCGGTGCTTGCGCCGTGGGGCATGGCCCAGATGGGCGACCTGTGGGCCGACGGGGACGAGATAGAGAACTTCCGCCTGAGCCCCATTAACGGCGACGTGAGCGCCCTGCGCAACGTGCTTCTGCTTGCCGGCACGCGGGAGATCTACTATCCCGACTGCGCGAGGCTTGCCCAGAAGCTGATCACCGCGGGCGTGAGGTCCGACATGGTGATTGGCGAGGGCATGAACCACGACTGGCCGCTGCTGCCCATCCCGGAGGCACGCAAGGCCCGCAGGCGCATCGCGGAGTGCGTCCTGCGCAAGGTGAACTAGGCACCGGGGCCGGCACGCGACGTGTCGGCCCGCACAATGCCGCACTCGGCCGTCGCCTGCACGGGCGGCGCGGTTTCGTGCGGCACGGGGTGGCACGCATGCCGCCGCGGTCGCACGCCGGCCGCAGACGCCCCAATGCGGCACACCCGGCACAAACGCACCACCGCACCGTTCAAACACACCAACCGCGCCGGGACCCGCTCCCCCGCGAAAACCATAGGAAGGCCCGCTATCATGTCCAGAATCACCGCAGGCAACCGCCTGTACCTGTACCGCCTCTTCAAGAACCAGGTAGGAACCGGAAAGCAGGAGCGCATACAGCGCTTCGAGGAGGTGCTGGCGGCAGACGACATAGCCCCGGACGACCTTGACTGCAAGGACGTGACGGAGCTTTTGGGCGCCCTGGACGGCATGGTGAAGCTGACCGTGTTCAAGAAGGGGCGCACGTACGCGACGCTCTTGGCGAACCCAGAGCTGGACGCCGCCCTCGCCGCGGCCGAGGCGCCCTCCGCGCAGAAGAAGGCCGTGCAGAGCGGCAAGTCGTGGAAGCGCAAGAAGTCGGCCAAGGTGGCAAAGCCCGCAAAGCCACGCCACAAGAAGCAAAAACCGGCGCCAAAGGCAGCGCCGGAACCTGTGGCGAAGACCGACTCGCGGCCAACGGAGGAGCTGGCAATGCCCGCGGGCGAGAAGGACGAGGCGCCGCAGCCGCAGCACGCAGCCGCTGCCGAGCCCAAAGCCGACGCGTCGGTCACCGCCACCGAGGTCGAGGCCCCGACGGAGACGACATCCGAGTCCACCCCACAGGAACACGAGGGCATCAAGCTCACGATCACGTACGATCCCACGACCGATCAAGGCGCGGCCTCTCCGGCGCCGCAGACGCAGCCCGCGCCAGCCCCCAAGCCGGAAGCCGCGGCGCAGGCGGAGCCCGCGCCGGAGCCCGCGCCCGTCGCGACGCCGCAGCCCGCGCCCACCACGCAGCCCGCCGCGGGTAAGAAGGACCCGGACGCCACGGCAAAGGCCGCTCCAGAGCCCAAGGCGGCGCCCGTGGTCGAGGACGCCCCGTCCATCTCGCTCACCATCACCTACGACCCGACGCAGGACGAGGAGCCCGCGCCCGAGGGGTCGCTGCCCGCGGAGGGAAGTTTCTCGTTCGAGGAGCAGCGCCCCGCCGTGCCCGCGCGCCCCGCGCCTCAGCAGCAGGGCGACGCGGTACAGCCGGAGGGCCCCGCCCTCAGCTCCCAGTCCGACCTGCCGCAGACCATATCGCTCGACGTGCACTGCAAGGACGAGTTCCTGCGTGCGCTGTACCAGATGCTGCCGCTGGACGTGGACGTCATGGGCGTGCTTGACGAGGACTGGAGCGTCGCGCGCTCGACGGCGCTTCTGACCGGCACGCGCAGCCGCGTGACCTTCCCCCTGCGCTACCTGCACGAGGACGACGGCACGCCCGTCACCATCACGCTGAAGCGCTCTGCCAAGGCCAGCGCCGGCAAGCGCTGGAGCATCAGCTGCATCGACGGGGACGACGGCACGGGTGCCATGCACGAGCCCGTGGGGATCGAGGGCCTGCCCACGGTGGACGAAGGCGCGTGGAGCGAGCTTTCCGGCCCGTCGCGCGGCACCGCCGCCACGAGCCCCATCCGCGAGCTCGCGCGCTTCGCGATGGTGGGCTCGTGGGAGTCCTACCTCGGCGCGCTCGCGACCATGGCGGCGCCGGAGCACTGGGACTACCCCGGCGAGGGCGTCGGCAAGCCCAGCCGCTACGGCATCCTGCGCGAGTACCTGTGCGTCACGTTCCACCGCGCCCAGTCTCAGGGTCTTGTGGCGCAGGCGGCCGACGGCTCGCTCGCCGCGTTCGACACGGGGCTCTTCACCCCGTTCGGCCAGGACATCTACGCGTGCTTCACGCCCAACAAGGGCGACATCCGCTGGAAGTCCGCCGGCTTCTGCGTCGCGGGCTCCGGCGAGCTGGGCGGCGAGCTCGTGGCAAGGCTCGACCCCCTGCCCCAGCCCGTCAGCTACCTGCACGCCCTGGGCGACGTGACGCCCGACACCAGCCGCCTGGCCGTGCTGGACACGGACGCCATCCTCACGCACCGTCTGGGCGTGCTGCCCCGCGCGTTTCTGGAGGACGAGCTTCAGGCGTCGCCCACGGCGCGTGACCTGCTGGACAAGGCCGTCGCGGCAGACGGCGCCCCCGCGGGCGAGAAGGACCTCGCCTTGCTTGCGCGCGCCATCAAGTCCGACCCCGGTCTGTATCGCAGGCTCGGCCGCGCACTGGACGAGGCGCTCGCCCTCACGCTGTGCCGCGTCCGCGCGAGCTACCGTATCGCGGCGCCCGCGTACGATCCCACAACGGACTCCATCAGGCTGCTGTTGCCGCTGTGCCTGGTAAGCGACTCGCAGGCGGATTGCGCGCTCGTGCTTGCGCCGCAGCCCTCCGGCAACTACCAGGGCACGACCATCATGAGCCTTGACCGCGCCCGCGTGTGCGCCCGCGTCATCAGCGCGCAGCAGCCGGCATGGCTCAGCCGCACCACCGTGCAGCAGTAGAGCGCGGCGTCAGACAAGGCGTATGCCAAGAGAGAGGGCTACTCGAGCGTGGCCCTCTCTCTTTTTTACTTTGACATTTTATTGTTCAGAAGAGAGGCCACTCCACAGGAGCGGCCATATGAAAAGCCCCGGGGCCGACGCGTGAACTGCCTCCCATTTCTTGGACAGGGAAATAGAAGTCCGAGAGATGGGAGGCTTTCCATGTCCGTCGACCTGAGATTGAGGCACGACCGGTCGCTGCGCGAGCGCGCAGCCGAGATGTTCGAGAGGGGCCTCGGCTACGGGTCCGTCGCAAGGGGGCTTGGCGTGCCCGCCGAGGCTGTGAGAAACTGGCAGAAGACGTACCGCGCGACCGGGAGGGACGGCCTGCTGAAAATGGGCGAGAAGCACGCGAGATACGACTTCGAGACCAAGGTCGCCGCAGCCAGGGCCGTGGTCGACGACGGGATGGCCAAGCCCGAGGCGATGGAGCGCTTCGGCATCGCGAGCGCGACGCCGCTGAAGCAGTGGTGCAGGCTGTACCGCGGGGGCGGGGCCGAGGCCCTGAGGCCCAAGCCGAAGGGCAGGCCGAGGGGGTCGGGCGCGAAGGCCGCGCCGATGACCCGCGAGCAGGAGCTCGAGCGCGAGGTCAGGAGGCTCGAGGCGCAGGTGGCGTACCTAAAAAAATCGATAGCCCTGAAGGCGGAGCTGCGCTCCCGAACCGGGAGAAGGCCCTAGCGGTCGCCGAGCTTTCAGGGCGGCACGACCTCTCCGACCTCCTCGAGGCCGCCGGCCTCCCCAGGTCGAGCTACTACTACGCCGTCTCGCACCCCAAGGCCCCCACCAGGCCGGAGCTGCGCGCCAGGGTGACGGAGATCTTCGGCAGGCTCCCCAACGGCGTCGGCCACAGGCAGGTGGCGATGGAGCTGCGCGCCGTCGACGGCGCGCGGATAGCGGACAAGACCGTGCTCAAGATGATGAACGAGATGGGCCTCAGGTGCGGCATCCGCCGGGAGACCGACCACCACAGGTACAGCTCCTACAGGGGGAAGGTCGGCGAGACCTTCGAGAACGTGCTCGGCCGCGACTTCGCCGCCGACGGCCCCTGGCAGAAGATGGGCACCGACGTCACCGAGTTCAAGTGCGGGTTCGGCAAGGCCTACCTCGCGCCCGTGTACGACTTCGGCAGCAAGGAGATCGTGGCCTGGTCGGTCTCGGAGCATCCGGACCTCGCTCAGCAGGAGGAGATGCTCTCAATGCTCGTGGCGGCGAAGCCGGAGGGCGCGGCGCCGGTCCTGCACTCCGACATGGGCTGGCAGTACCAGCACGTGTCCTACGTCGCGAAGCTCAGGGAGAACGGCTTCGTGCAGAGCATGTCGCGCAAGGGCAACTGCATCGACAACGGCGCCACCGAGCAGGTCTTCGGCCACCTGAAGGACGAGTTCTACAGGGGCAGGGACTGGGAGACGTTCGAGGAGTTCAAGCGCGACCTCGAGGCGTACATCCACCATTGGAACCATGCGAGGCGCCAGGCCAAGCTGAAGGGCCTGACCCCGATCGAGTTCCGGGACCAGGCCCTCCGGGGGGCCGCCTAGCGGTTATGATTTATCGCGTCCAAGTTTTGGGGCGCAGTTCACGCGTCTACTCCGAGCAGATCGCGATCGACGCGCTCGCGCCAATGCGGTCCGCACCAGCCGCGATCATGGCGAGGGCCTCCTCGCGCGTGTGGATGCCACCCGCGGCCTTGATCTTCAGGCGGTCGCCCACCGTGCGCTTCATGAGCTCCACGTCGTGCACGGTGGCGCCGCCGGTGCTGAAGCCCGTCGAGGTCTTCACGAACGCGGCCCCCGCGGCCTCGGCGCACTTGCACGCACGCACGATCTGGTCGTCGTCCAGCAGGCAGCACTCCAGGATTACCTTCACGGGGTGCCCCTGCGCCGCCTCGACCACCGCGGCGATGTCCTTGGTGCAGTAGTCGTCGTCGCCGCTCAGCAGCTTGCCCACGTTCAAGACCATGTCAATCTCCGTGGTGCCGTCCTCCACGGCCTGCCTGGCCTCCGCCACCTTTCCGGCGGTGCTGCATGCGCCTAGTGGGAAGCTGATGCACGTGGTGATGCCCACGCCAGTGCCCTTCAGCCGCTCCGCCGCAAACGCCGTCCACGTGCCGTTGATGGACACAGTCTTGAAGTGGTACTCGCGTGCCTCGTCGCACAGCTTCGCCAGCTGCTCCTGCGTGGCGTTCTGCTTAAGCAGCGTGTGGTCCATGTACTGATTGAGCTCCATCTTGCGCTTCCCTTCCGTCTCACCCACTCATGTGAGTAAACGTTTACTCACTGTTGTCGCCTGCAAGGGTAAACGTTTACTCTTCCCGTGTCAACGTCCTCGGCCCAAAGGCCACGCGATTCTCGCCAGTATGCGCCTCTAGCCAGCATGCGCCTCAGACCCGAAGGCTCGCAGGCCGGCGCTACGCCACGTTCTGCCCACGCATGGTGGACTCGCGGCGCACCAGACACACGGGCACAAGCTCGTGGCGGCCCTGCTCAAGCTCCCCCGCCACCATCTGCAGCATGATCTGCGCGGCCAGGCTGCCTATGCGCTCCGGGTCCTGCGCGATGGTCGTCAGCGGCGGGCGGCCAAACCGCGCGAGTAGGATGTCGTCGTGGCCCACCACGGCAACGTCCTGCGGCACGCGCACGCCGCGCTCGCGCAGCGCCTCCAGCGCACCCATGGCCAGCCGGTCGGTCTGGGCAAACACGCCGTCGAAGTCGAGCCCCGCATCCAGCGCCGCCGTCACGGCGTCGTGGCCAGAGGGAAAGTCAGTCGCGGGCGGATGAATCACGCGCTTCTCATCCAGGGACACGCCCAGGCGCGCAAGCTCCTGCGCAAAGCTGCGCGTGCGCACCTCCGTCACGGGAAAGCCGGCCGTCGCCGTCAGCACCATCGGGCGCGTACACCCGCAGCGCGCGAGCTCCTGCGCGGCAAGCCGCCCACTTGCCACGTTATCGCTCATCACGGAGCTGACGTTGGGGCCAAGGCCGCCCTCGGGCACCTCTCGGTCGATGTAGAGCGTCGGCACGTCGCGACGCACGGCCACGCGCACGTCCTCCAGGCTGTTTGCGCTCACGATGCCCGAAACGCGCTGCGCCGCGAGCGACGCGTGGCACTGGCGCTCCATGTCCGGGTCGTGGTTGGTGTTATAGATCACGATGGAGAGCCCCGCCGCAAACAGCCCCGCCTGCAGCGTCACGATCATGCGCGAGAAAAACTCGTTGCTGATATTGGGCACGATCACGCCCACGGCTTCCGCGCGCTGCTGGCGCAGGCCGCGCGCCAGCTGGTTGGGCTGGTAGTGCAGGCGCTCGATCGCGTCGCGCACGCGGGCCTCCGTCTGGGCAGAGAACCGGCCGTTGTGGTTGATCACGCGCGACACCGTCGCGACGGAGACGCCCGCCGCACGGGCCACCTCCCTCACCGTCACGCGCGTATCAGTCATGCATCCTCCCCTCCCGCGCGGCACCGCGCCACGTCCCCTCCATGGTAGGGCAAGCGCCACGACTCGACCGTACGGCGTGCCCCAACGGAAGGCAAACGTTTAAATTGCGCTACAAAACGACGTGGCGCGGTACTTCTCGCCCAGACGGGCGCCAGAAAGCCGCTAGACTAGGGGCGCATGCGGCATCCGGGCGAGAAGTACGCGCGCCCTTGGCCGCCATGCGCACGGATGTGAGGCTCAACGCTGGTTGGCGCCCGCGGCCGCCGGCCCGGGGCGCCCGGACGCTCGTTCGGAGGTTTCGATGGCCAAGATTCTGATGAAGACCCCCCTCGTCGAGATGGACGGGGACGAGATGACGCGCATCATGTGGAAGATGATCAAGGACGACCTGATCCTTCCGTTTGTCGACCTCAAGACCGAGTACTTCGACCTGGGGCTCGAGAACCGCAACGCCACCGACGACCAGGTCACGATCGACTCCGCCAACGCCACCAAGCGCCTGGGCGTGGCCGTCAAGTGCGCCACCATCACGCCCAACGCCGCGCGCATGGAGGAGTACGACCTCAAGAAAATGTGGAAGAGCCCCAACGGCACCATCCGCGCCATGCTGGACGGCACCGTGTTCCGCGCGCCCATCCTGGTGAAGGGCATCGAGCCGTACGTGCGCACGTGGAAGGCACCCATCACCATCGCGCGTCACGCCTACGGAGACGTGTACCGCGACGTGGAGATGCGCGTTCCCGGCCCCGGCAAGGTCGAGCTCACGTACACGCCCGCGGACGGCGGCGAGCCCCAGTCCGTGACCGTGCACGAGTTTGCGGGCCCCGGCGTGGTGGAGGGCATGCACAACCTGGACGATTCCATCACCGGCTTTGCGCACGCGTGCTTTAGCTACGCGCTCGAGACCAGGCAGGACCTGTGGTTTGCCACGAAGGACACCATCAGCAAGACGTACGACCACCGCTTCAAGGACGTGTTCGCGGACCTGTACGAGGCAGAGTACAGGGAGAAGTTCGAGGCTGCGGGCATCGAGTACTTCTATACCCTGATAGACGACGCCGTGGCCCGCGTCATGCGCTCCGAGGGAGGCTTCATCTGGGCGTGCAAGAACTACGACGGCGACGTGATGAGCGACATGGTCTCCACCGCGTTCGGCAGCCTTGCCATGATGACGTCCGTGCTGGTGAGCCCCCACGGCTACTGGGAGTACGAGGCGGCGCACGGCACGGTGCAGCGCCACTACTACAAGCACCTGAAGGGCGAGAGGACCTCGACGAACTCCGTCGCGACCATCTTCGCCTGGTCCGGCGCCCTGCGCAAGCGCGGCGAGCTGGACGGCACGCCCGACCTGGTGCGCTTTGCCGACGCGCTCGAGAGGGCGACCATCGGCACCATCGAGAGCGGCAAGATGACGGGCGATCTGGCGCGCATCACCACGCTGCCGAACCCGCAGCAGCTTGACACGGAGGAGTTCATCCTCGCAATCGCAGACCGCCTTGCGAAGGAGCTTGCGTAGATGGCGGGCACGTACCGCCTGATTGCGCTCGACATGGACGGCACCCTCCTGACCACGGACAAGAGGGTGTCGTCCGCTACGTCTGCGGCGCTGCGCCGGCTTACCGACTCCGGCGCGTGTGCGACCATCGCCACGGGTCGCGCGTACCGCGAGCTCGAGCCGCTCAGGCACGACCTTG
This sequence comes from Parafannyhessea umbonata, assembly GCF_900105025.1. Classification (GTDB taxonomy): domain Bacteria; phylum Actinomycetota; class Coriobacteriia; order Coriobacteriales; family Atopobiaceae; genus Parafannyhessea; species Parafannyhessea umbonata. The sequence goes on from NZ_LT629759.1 coordinate 1,682,558, forward strand.
CGCCCGTGCGCTATGCCGTGTGCGCAAATGGCGCCGTGGTGATGGACCTGTGGGAGCACCGCAGCGTGAGCGTGACCACCATCCCCAACCACGGCGCGATCCAGGCGGTGCGCGCGGGCCTTGCGAACGGCTGTCTGGTGAACGTGCTGACTCAGACTGGTGCATACCTTAACCTTGCGGACGTCGAGCGCGCGGACGAGCTGGGGCTTGGCCAGTACAAGGGCCTGTGGGCGCAGGTGAACGAGCAGATGGACGACCCCGTCGAGTTCCTGCAGGCGCATCCCAACAAGGCCGTCAAGATCAACCTGTATCACTTTACGCAGGAGGCGCGCGAGCGCACGCGCGCTCAGCTTGCGGGTGCGGACGTGCAGGTCGCGTTTGCGGAGGGTGCATCGGTGGAGATAACGGCGCCCGGCGTGCGCAAGGACAGCGGCATCGCCCACCTGTGCGACGAGCTTGGCATCACGATGTCGCAGGTCGTGGCCGTGGGCGACGGCGACAACGACCTGGACATGCTGCGCAGCGCCGGTCTGGGCGTCGCGATGGCAAACGCCACGCCGCAGGCGCTGGCGGCCGCAGACGTCCGTACCACGGCCGACTGCGACCACGACGGCGTGGCCGAGACGATCGAGCGCTACTTCCTGTAGGCCGGCAGCTAGGCGCGGGCTGGCGGCTGGGTAGAGCCTGGCGGCTGGGCGCAATCCCACAATTGCCCGAATACAGCCCTACACCTGGGCGTGGGTGGAATCCGGCACGAAGCCCTCGAATATGGCGACACCGCCCTCAGTCTCGGCAGCGGCGAGGTCCTGCAGGTTCTTGATGGTCCAGAACACGGGCTTCGCACCCAGGGCCTGAACCAGCCTGAACGCGGGCGTCGAGCGATCCGCGAACTTGTACGCGACGAAATCCGGCCGCGCAAGGGAGTTCGCGGCCATGGACGTCGCGGCCGCGTCGCGCGCGGCGGCACAGAAGGAGGCCAGGGCTTGCCGGTGTGCGGGCATGCTCTTCTCGCCCGTGCGGGCAGGCGTCGCGGGCTTGGCGGACGACGCGAGGAAGTCCTTGCTCAGCTGGCCGCGGACGACCTCTGGGCGGTGACGGCGCAGCCACACAAGCACGCGCGGGTCGAAGCTCTCCACGCAGTAGCTGACGCAGTGACGGTCGAGCGCGTCCATGGTCTTGCGGCAGAGCTCCGCCACGCGCGGCCACGCAGCGCCCTCGGTCTTCACCTCCACGATGAGCGGCAGCGGGTCCGCGTCGCCCTCGCAGTCCGCGTCGAACACGGACAGTGCCTCGTCGAGGGTCGGGATGCGCTCGTCCGTGCCGTCCAAGCGAAGCTCGCGCAGATCTTGCAGGGCGCTCTTCTCGACCACGAGGGCGCGTCCGCACATGCGCCGCGTGTTGGCGTCGTGGATGACCGCAAGCTGGCCGTCCGCGGTGAGGTGGACGTCGAGCTCCACGCCAAAGCCCAGGTCGCGGGCACGCCGGAACGCTGCGAGCGAGTTCTCTGGGATGCCGAGGTCGCGGTCGTGCAAGCCGCGGTGGGCAAAGCGGTGCCGGCGGATCTTGCCCCAGCGCGCGTCCACGTACGAGTCGTTCTTGCGCGGCGACACCAGGGCGGCGGTCGCGACGACGCCGGCACATGCGACCGCGGCGGTCCTTGCGAGCGTGGTGGTTGCTTTTCTCATATGGATGGTCCCTTCTGGCGCCGGTCGCATGTGCGGAGGCGGCATGGGTGTCTTGGCTGGCGGCACGCCCGGGGGCCGTGGCCCGCGACATGCTCCCTACCATGTTCCGCCTTTGCGGCGGCCGCGCGAGCGACGGAGCGGCAGACGGTTGTGTCAGAATGGACCGGACGGAGGTGGCACATGAAGCTGCAGCAACTGCGATACGTGATCCAGGTGGCGGAATCGGGCTCCCTCACGGCGGCGGCAGAGCGGCTGTTCATAGCGCAGCCCAGCCTGTCGAAGGCCGTGGCAGAGCTCGAGCGCGAGATGGGCGTCACGATCTTCACGCGGTCGCGCACGGGCGTCGAGCTGACGGAAGAGGGCACGCGCTTCCTCTCGTACGCGCGGCAGGTGGTGGAGCAGGCGGACCTTCTGGAGTCTGAGTACAAGGGCGGCACGCGCGTGCGCCGCGTGTTTGGCGTGTCCGCGCAGCACTACGCGTTCGTGGTGAACGCGTTTGTGCGGCTTGTGCGCGAGCACGACGCCAGCAGCTACGAGTTCTCGCTGCGCGAGTCCACGACGGCCGGCATCCTGGACGACGTGCGCGTGCAGCGCAGCGAGCTGGGCATCCTGTACCGAAGCCATTTCAACCACGACGTGATCTCGAACGCGGTGCGCGCGGCCGGGCTCGCGTTCGAGCCGCTGTTCACGGCAACGCCGCACGTCTTCGTGAGCCGCGACAACCCGTTGGCGCGCCGCGCGTCCGTCACGCTCGCCGACCTGCGCCCCTACCCGCGCCTGAGCTACGACCAGGGCATCCACAACTCGCCGTACTTTGCGGAGGAGCTCCACATCACGGAGCCAGCCGAGAAGAGCATCGTCGTGACCGACCGCGCCACCCTGTTCAACCTCCTCATCGGGCTGGGAGGCTACACCATATCGTCCGGCATCCTCTCCGAGGCGCTGAACGGCAGCCAGATCGTGGCCGTGCCGCTCGAGAGCGACGAGCGCATGGAGCTGGGCTACGTGCGGCGACACGACCGGCCGCCCTCACCCATCGCAAGCCGCTACCTCGAGCTGCTGCGCGGCTATGTCGAGGCATACCGGCAGGGCGACCACAGCTAGCGCCGGACGGCGCCATGGTCGCCCCACAGATGCGAGCGGCGCCGAGCCGTCGAAGCGCTAACGTAGAATATTATTTCTACACATTTCTGCCAACTGGGAAAACGTGGCCCAAACGTCAACCTTTAATTTAATGTTATACGTTAGCGCGGCCACACCGGGCTAGCAGCGCGCGGCCACGCCCGATCATGACCGCGCGGAATGTGACGGCTAGATATCGAGCGCCGCGTGATAGCCCCAGTACACGGCGTTCGTGATGGTCGATACGCGCGCGGCGTCGCCAATCACGCGGACGAAGGGTGCACTGTCCCGCAGCGCCTCGACCACGTCCGTCCTGGAACGCTGGCCAAGCGCGCAGATGACCGTCGTGCCCGGCACCAGGTGCTCGGCGCCGCTTGCGTCAGCGCATACGACGCCCTCGTCGGTTACGCGCAGACCCTTGTAGCCGGTGTGGACGGTCACGTACTTCTCGACCTCGCGAAGCAGCAGCGGGCGGTGCCGCACGTTCGCATCCGGCGCCAGCTCGTCGCGCATCTCGACAAGATGGACGCGCTTGCCCTCCTGTCCCAGGTGAATGGCGCACTCGCATCCCGCGAGGCCGCCGCCAAACACCACGACGTCATCGCTCACGCGGTCAACGTTCTTGTAGTAGTCGTTCACCACGACCACGTTGTCGCCGTCGAGTCCGGGGATGGGCGGCACGAGCGGCGAGGAGCCCACCGCCACGATGAGCGCATCCGCGCCTTCCGCCTCGACCAGCTCGGGCGTTACCTCGCAGTTCAGGCGAATCTGTACGCCGGCCCTGCGCGCCAGACGCTCGTAGGTTCCCGTGAGCTCGTACATCTCGTGCTTGAACGGAAGCGCGCGCTCGCTCTTGAGGATGCCTCCGAGCTCGTTCTCCTTCTCGCAAAGCAGCACGTCGTGGCCACGTCGCGCCGCAGTGTACGCCGCGTACAGGCCGCCGGGGCCGCCGCCCGCGACAAGCACCCTCTTGCAACGGGACTCCGGCACGGGGACGACCTCGTCGCCCTCGGACTCGCGGCCGATGAGCGGGTTCACGGTGCAGCGGCGCGTGGACGTTGCCGCGCGCTCCGCCATGCACGTGAAGCAGCGCAGGCAGCGCACGATCTCGTCGTCTCGGCCCTCGGTCACCTTGCGCGGAAGGAAGGGATCGGCGAGAAGAGCGCGCGCCATGTACACAACGTCCGCCTGCCCTGAAGCCACGATCTTCTCCATTTGTTCCGGATCGTTCAGGCCTCCGATGGTTGCGACGGGCTTGCTCACGTGGCGCTTGATCTCTGCAGCGAGGTAGACGTTGCGGCCATGGGCCTCGAACATGGAGGGGTGGGTGATGCCGAACGTCTTCTGGTACGTGCCGGCCGAGACGTGGATGAGATCGACGTAGGGCTCTATCGCCTGGGCAATGCGCACGCCCTCCTCCAGGTCGTAGCCTCCCTCGCAGAACTCTGCGCCGCTCATGCGGAACTCGATCGGGAAGAACGGCCCCACGGCCTCGCGTACGGACTTGGCCACCTCGACGGCCAGGCGGCAACGGTTCTCGAGCGATCCGCCGTACTCGTCCGTCCTGTGGTTGAACAGGGGCGAGAGGAACTGGTTGATGAGCCAGCCATGGCCGCCGTGAATCATGAGCATCTCGAAGCCGGCGCGCTTTGCAAGCCCCGCCACGTGGCCGTAGGCGCGGACGATGTCCGCGATCTGCTCCTGCGAGAGGGCGCGAACGGCGACGCCGTCAGCGCGGAGGGCATCCGACGGACCCCACTGGTTAAGCCCGTGCTGGCGACTCTTGTCCGTCATGTACGTGCCGGCGAACATGCCGGAGTGCGAAAGCTCCAGCGAGGGGATGGCACCGTGACGGCGGATGGCGTCGGCGGTATACGTGGCGCACGCCAGGGAGTTGAGGATGGACTCGTCCAGGTGGTAGGCGTGGCTGCCGTCCGTCTGCGGGTGCACCATGCACTCGGACACGGTGACCGCACCTGCGCCGCCCTTGGCTCGAAGCTCATAGAACGCCGTCGACTTGGGACCGATGCAGCCGTCGTTCGTGATGTCCGTGCCACCCATGGGCGCGCTGAACATGCGGTTCCTGAACGTGGTCCTCCCAAGGGTGATGGGCTTGCAGAGGTTTGGGTACTTGCGCCGCATTGAATCTCCCGTCTGCATCGATCTTATTTTGCTGTAAAGTCATGCGCCTATCTTACGTTCGGGAGAAGTGCTTCACATCATTACTACAACCGCATCGCGAAGGCGTGCGGCGAGCGCCCGCGGCCCCGCCGAGGTTCAGGCCCCAAATGACGGGTCGGCCGATGGCCACAAGGTCCGCGCCGCTCGCCAATGCCTTGAAGACGTGCTCTCCGCGACGAACGCCGCTGTCGAACACGATGGGCACGCGATGGTCGACGGCAGCCGCGATAGAGGGAAGCACCTCAAAGGAGGCAGGTCCCCCGTCGAGCTGGCGCCCTCCGCGATTCGACACCCAGACGCCATCCGCGCCGGCATCGATCGAGGCAACGGCGTCCTCCGGCGACTGGATGCCCTGCACCAGCACGGGAAGGCCAGATATCTGCTTGATCTTCTCGATGTCCGCGGGGACGAAGTCCTGCTTGGCCGCCGCGTAGATCTCGCTGATTCCCTTGCCCACGCCATCCGTGTCACTGTACGCAGCAAGGTTGGGCATCGGTAGGGGGAACTGGAACTTCGTGGTAACGTCCTCCTCACGATACCCGCCAAGCGTCGAGTCCACGGTCATGACGATCGCCTTCACACCGGCCTTGACGGCCTTCCTCACCAGGAACTCGTTGAACGCGTCGTCCTTGCTCATGTACAGCTGGAAGAACTGCGGCGCTCCAGACGCGGCCACGGCTTCCGCCGCGGCTAATCTGATCCGAATGGCACGTCAAACCATACGAATAGAGGAGTCTATTTTATAGTAGGCACCTCATAGTAACGTAGGTTCCCAATGGATCCTATTGCCGTTTTCCTGCATATTGACAGAATGTAAGCCTCCACAAACGCTTCAAGGACCCGCCTCGGAATCCTTCCGAGACGGGTCCTGTCGCCGAGGAATCTGCCAAAGGCCCTGCCTAACGCCGGCCCTGCGCTACTTGGCCTCGGCGGTGACCTTCGCCCAGTCGGCGGCGAAGAGCTCCAGGCCGCGGTCGGTGAGCGGGTGGTGCACGCACTTCTTCAGGGCGCCGAACGGCACGGTCGCGATGTCCGCGCCCAGGAGCGCCGCCTGGGTCACGTGGTGCGGGGTGCGCACGGAGGCGGTGATGATCTCGGGGCCGCCCTCCTCGTCCCAGTAGCCGTACCTGAAGTTGTGGACGGCGGTCACCATCTCGGCGAGGTGGTCGAGGCCCTCGTCCCCGATGTCGTCGAAGCGGCCGACGAACGGGCTGATGTAGCGCGCGCCGGCGCGGGCGCCGAGGAGCGCCTGGGTCGCGGAGAACACGAGCGTCATGTTGACGCGGATGCCCTCCTGCGCGAGGTGGTGGATCGCGGGCAGGGACTGCTCGGTCACGGGGAGCTTCACGACGATGTTCGGCGCGAGGGAGGCGAGGTGCTCCGCCTCGGCGATCATGCCCTCGGTGGTCTCGGCCGTGGACTCCGCGGAGACGGGGAGGCCCTCGCAGATGTGGCAGATCTCGACCATGTGGTCCTCGAAGTCCGCCAGCTTGCCGCCGGTCTTGGCGTACAGGCTCGGGTTGGTGGTGACGCCGGAGAGGATTCCCCAGCTCGCAGCCTCGCGGATGTCGTCCAGGTCCGCGGTGTCGATGAAGAACTTCATGTCTAGCCCTTTCTGTCCGAAACCAACTTTCCAGTTTGTTATTGTTACGACCCTATGGTAACGCTCTTCTCCATAAAGTGGACCAACAATTGGTGGTCAACCAAAATCGACAGGCCGCCACCGCACGTGCCGTATCGGGCGGCGGTCATGTACGCGTCCCTACTCGCGACCGTCCCAGCAGTACGTGCACACCCTGTCGCGATCGAGGCCGATGGCCTCGAGCAGGCCGTCGAGCGACTGGTAGCGCAGCGAATCGAAGCCCATCTCCTCGCAGATGGATCTCAGCAGGCAGCGGCCGCGCTCCGTGGTGTCGTCCGCGTACTCCGCGATGTGGTCCTCGCCGCCGTCGGGCTCGAGCTCCTTTATCTTGCGGCGGGCGATGAGCTCGTAGTCGGAGTTCGAGCGCGAGAACGAAAGGTACTTGCAACCGTACATGATGGGCGGGCACGCGGAGCGCATGTGCACCTCGCGGGCGCCCGTGTTGTACAGAAAGTCGACCGTCTCTCGCAGCTGCGTGCCGCGGACGATGGAGTCGTCCACCAGAAGCAGGCGCTTGCCGTCGATCAGCTCTGGCACGGGAATCTGCTTCATCTTCGCGACGCGGTTGCGAATGGCCTGGTTGGTGGGCATGAACGAGCGCGGCCACGTTGGCGTGTACTTCACAAACGGGCGCGCGAACGTCTGCCCCGTCTGCATGGCGAAGCCCAGGCCGTGCGGGAGGCCGGAATCAGGCACGCCGGCGACGTAGTCTACCTCGGGCAGTGTGCCCTCCACCTCCTCGCGGCGCGCCATGATGCGGCCGTTGCGATAGCGCATGACCTCGACGTTCACACCCTCGTAGTTGGAGTTGGGATAGCCGTAGTACACCCACAGGAACGCGCAGATCCGCATGCGGTCGCACGGCTTGGCCAGCACCTCGTAGCCGTCCGGCCCAATGCGCACGATCTCGCCGGGCCCCAGCTCGTGCTCGTCCGCATAGCCCAGCTTGCCGTACGCGAAGCTCTCGAACGACACGCAGTAGCCGTCGTCGTCCTTCCCCACCAGCACGGGCAGACGCCCCATGCGGTCGCGCGCGGCAACAAGGTGGCCGTCCTCGGTCATGATGAGCAGCGTCAGCGAGCCCTCGATCTTCTCCTGTGCATAGCGAATGCCGTCAAGCAGATTGCCCTGGGAGTTCACCAGCGCGGCCACGAGCTCGCACATGTTTACGTTTCCCGAGCTCAAGGCCATAAACTGCGCACCTGCGCTTGTAAGCTCATCTACCAGCGCGTCAAAGTTCGTGATGTTACCCACGACGGATATTGCATACACGCCCAGGTGCGAGCGCACAAGCAGCGGCTGCGGGTCCATGTCGCTGATGCAGCCCATGGCGCACGTTCCGCGAAACCCCGGCAGGTCGTGGTCGAAGCGCGTGCGAAACGGCGTGTTCTCGATGGAGTGAATCTCTTTCTTGAAGCCGCCCTCCGGCAGGCACGACACCATGCCCGCGCGCCGCGTGCCCAGGTGGGAGTGGTAGTCGACGCCAAAGAACACGTCCAGAACGACGTCGCGGCGCGAGACCGCGCCAAAGAATGCGCCCATGTGACCTCCAGGTCAGTCGCCGGGCCGAAAGCGCGTCCGCGCGACGCCGCCCCGCCGGCCCGCCTTGCCAAGCCGTCAAGAAACCGCATCCAAAAGTATACGGCGGGCGAGAAGAACAAGGCCCCTTCCCGGCAGGCGCATGCGCGGACGGTAGCTCCCCGTGTCCCTGCGGCGCGCCCTCGTACCCGCGCGGGCGCCGTCTCGCGCGGGCGCCGTCACGCGCGCAGGCACTCCCACCGGTTGCGGCGCAGTACGTTCTCTACCTCCGGAAGCGTGTAGCCCAGGCGCGTGTCCCCGTTGGGGTCAAGCCGCACGAACTCGAACCCCAGCTTCTGCTGGACGCGTGCCGATCGCGCGTTGCCATCATAGTGACAGCACCACACCGCATCGCACCCAAGGTCAGCAAACGCGCGGTCCACCATGCACGAGGCCGCCTCCGTTGCATAGCCGCGGCCCCAGTGCGGACGTCCGACCCAGAAGCCGAGCTCGGGCTCCGCGTCCAGGCCAGAGCACGAGTCCTCGCCAAACCTGAGCGCGACGCACCCCACAAGGGTGCCATCGCTCGGCCGAACGATGGCATACGTCTCTGGCGCCGCAAGCACGCCGCGGATGGTGCGAAGGCTCTCCCCCACGTCCGCATGTGCCGGCCAGCCAGCGGCGGGCCCCACCTCCGAATCGCGTGCAAGCCGGTAGAGTGCCTCCGCGTCCGACGGCGCCCACGGGCGCAGCAGGAGCCTCTGAGTCCTCAGTTCCACGTTCTTCTCCCTTCGCAAGGTAACGCGGGAATGCGCCGCGCACCACGCGGCACGCAGCGCACGAAACCCCACCCCCGCACCGCGATGTGGCGATTTTATTGCACGCGATTGGGTATCATCGGTATTAATCGTACACTATATAATATTGCGTTTGTCTTTAGCGCATATAACCAATCCGCCACGAGCTGCCCCGCCATAGACCGACCCGCCACCTGACTGCAAGGAGGCCACATGGAGCAAAACATGCCCGCACACCAGGAGACGCCCTCTCGGGCGCCTGCGAACACCGACCCGCTTGCGCTGGAAAACCAGCTCTGCTTTCCGCTGTATGCAGCCTCCAAAGAGCTGACCCGCAGGTACAAGCCGTTTCTTGACCCGCTGGGACTAACGTACACGCAGTACGTGACCATGATGGTCCTGTGGGAGAAGGACGGCATAACCGTGACGGAGCTGGGAAGCCGGCTGTACCTCAACTCCGCCACGCTGACGCCGCTGCTCAAGCGCCTCGAGGCGCACGGCTACATCACGCGCACGCGGTCCACCCAGGACGAGCGCGCCGTGATCGTGACGCTGACGCCCGCCGGACACGAGCTTCACGAGCGCGCGCATGACGTGCCGCACTGCATGGGCAGCTGCGTGAACATGCCCCTTGACGAGGCCATGGAGCTCAAGCGGCTGCTGCTGAAGCTGCTCGACTCGCTCTCGAGCGATGGCGAGCGCTAGCGCGCCGAGCCACCCCGCACACACAAGCAAACGCACTTCTCGCCCCGCCCCGCCACGTGCCGACGGGCCAGGGGAGAAACGCGCGACAAACGGAAAGGAACCACCTTGTCTCAACGAAACACCGCCCGCCTCGAGCGTTCGACGATGCGCAGGACCCTGTCCAGGTTCTGGGCCGTCACGCGCATGCAACCCGGAATCGCGGCGCTCTCCGTCATCGCGAGCGCCGGCTACGTCCTCTTGCTCACCTTCGCGAACACCTACGTGATGGGTCTCGTGGTCGACCGCGTGCAGGCCTCCCCCGTGCCTGCCGAGCGCGTATTCTCCGTATTCGGTCCGTACGTGCTCGCGCTGGTGCTCGTGAACCTCTTGGGCCAGGTGCTGTCGAAGCTGCAGGACTACACCGTCTACAAGCTGGAGATCAACGGCAACTACCACCTGTCGCGCCTGTGCTTTGACACGCTGTCCAACCAGTCGATGACGTTCCACACCAGCAACTTTGGCGGCGCGCTCGTGAGCCAGACCAGCCGCTTCACGAGCGGGTACAGCCAGCTTGTGGACGTGGTGGTCTACTCGCTCATTCCCATGGTCACGTCCATCGCGGCCACCATCCTGTCGCTGGCGTGGCAAGTGCCCACGTTCGTGCTCATCCTCGTGGCGATGATGGTGGTGTACATCGCGTTCGTATGGGTCATGTACAAGAGGATCCTGCCGCTTTCCGAGCGTACGTCCCAGGCGCAGAACCGCCTTTCCGGCGTGCTTTCCGATGCGGTCACCAACATCCTGGCCGTGAAGACATGCGGGCGCGAGGACTTCGAGCGCGAGCTGTTTGATGCGGCTGACCGCGACGCCCGCAGCGCCGAGACCGTGAGCATGCGCGCGACCATGCGGCGCAACTTCGCAAGCTCTGGCATCATCGTGCTCATCATGGCAGTGGTGTCCGTGTTCATGGTGGGTGGCCACGCGTGGTTTGGCATCGGCGCAAGCACGCTCATCATGATGTTCACCTACACGTACAACCTGACGATGCGCCTCAACTACACCAGCTCGATGATGCAGCGCATCAACCGCGCCCTGGGCGACGCCGCCCAGATGACGCAGATCCTGGACGAGCCGCGCCTGGTGGAGGACGCGCCGAACGCGAGCGAGCTCACCGTGACGGACGGCGCCATCGACTTCGAGCACCTGGGATTTCGCTACCACGACGCCGCCGCGGACGACCGCGTGTTTGACGACCTGACGCTCCGCATTCCCGCCGGCCAGCGCGTTGGCCTGGTGGGCCGCTCCGGATCGGGCAAGACGACGCTGACGAAGCTCCTGCTGCGCCTGGACGACGTGCAGGACGGCCGCGTGCTGGTGGACGGGCAGGACATCAGCCGCTGCACCCAGCAGAGTCTGCGCCGCCAGATCGCGTACGTGCCGCAGGAGGCGCTGCTGTTCCACCGCAGCATCCGCGAGAACATCGCCTACGGCCGCCCGGACGCCACGGAGGAGCAGATCCGCGAGGCCTCGCGCCAGGCGAACGCCCTGGAGTTCATAGAGCGGCTGCCGCAGGGCATGGACACCATGGTGGGCGAGCGCGGCGTGAAGCTCTCCGGCGGACAGCGACAGCGCATCGCGATCGCGCGCGCCATCCTGACGGACGCGCCGATCCTGGTGCTGGACGAGGCCACGTCCGCCCTGGACTCCGAGTCCGAGGCGCTGGTGCAGCAGGCCCTGGAGCGCCTGATGCACGGCCGCACGTCCATCGTCGTGGCGCACAGGCTCTCGACCGTGGCGTCGCTCGACCGCATCGTCGTGCTGTCCGGCGGCAAGATCGTGGAGGACGGCACGCACGCGGAGCTGAGCCGCGCCGGCGGCGAGTACGAGCGCCTGTGGGACCGCCAGACCGGCGGCTTCCTGGAGGCCGAGTAGCGTCCTCGACCCGCAGGCGCCAGGCGGGCACGCCCGCGCAGGCGCCGCAACAAGGGGTTGCCCAGAGGAGAAGGGCCGGCATCCGGGGGGATGTCGGCCCTTCTCGCCTTGCGTATATATATGTGCGCGCGTGGGCGCGCGCGGGGCGTGGCGCGGGCGCTACGCCTGGGCCTGGGCGACCTTCGCGTCGGAGGCGGCGGCCTGGGCCTCGGCGGCCTCGACGTTCTTGCGGCCGAGCTCGGACCACTCGGGATCCTCGTCTGCCATGGAGCCGGCCTTGACGGTGAAGAACTCCTTCAGGCAGTTGTAGGCGACGATGACGCCGAGGACCACGAGCAGGACGGCGACGACGAGCTGCAGGCCCTTGGTGAGGAGCACCGGTGCGGCAGCGGTGGTCGCGGTCGCGGGGATGGTGCCGAACAGGCCGTAGGTGGCCACGGCGGTCCAGCAGCTGGCGATGCTCATGGCGAGGGAGGTGAAGGTGCAGCAGAGCAGGAAGGCGACGGGGACGTAGAGCATCCAGCCCTTGCGGCCGGTGACCTTGCAGAACACGGCGAGGGTGATCATGGTCATGCCGCCGAGCAGCTGGTTGGATGCACCAAAGAGCGGCCAGATGTTCAGATAGCCACCGAAGCAGAGGACGAGGCCGGCGAGCAGGGAGACAGCGGTGGAGAACCAGACGTTGGTCATGACCTTGCGGACGCCGGTGACCTTCTCGGTGGTCTGGGCGGCGGCGTCGTTGGAGCTGAAGAAGAACTCCTGGAAGCTGCTGCGGGCGATGCGGGCGACCGCGTCGAGGGAGGTGAGGGCGAGGGCGGAGACGTTCATGGTCATGAAGACGGTCGCGACGGTGTTGTTGACGCCGATGGTCTCCATGCCGCGGGCGATGCCGGCCGCGAAGATCTGGAACGGGGTGGAGGCGACGCCGGCGTTGAGGGCACCGGTGCCGGCGGTGTTCATATCGCCGAACATGATGCCGGCGGTGACGATTGCGATGACGCCGACGAAGGACTCGAGCACCATGGCACCGAAGCCGACGGGGAGCATGTCGGTCTCATTGGAGACCTGCTTGGAGGAGGTGCCGGAGGAGACGAGGCTGTGGAAGCCGGAGAGGGCGCCGCAGGCAACGGAGACGAACATCAGGGGGAAGAGGTACTGGCCGTTGGCAGCGAGCTTTGCCAAGGTGGCGCTGCTTGCGACCATGGGGGCGGTCATGGTTGCCTTGCCCTGGACGGCGAGCGCGAAGATGCCGAACACGGCGCAGGCGATCATGGTGACCATCATGATGGTGGTGAGGTAGTCACGCGGCTGCTTGAGGGTCTGGATGGGCATGGCGCTCGCGAAGACGAGGTAGACCATCACGATGGCGATCCAGCCGTTGATGTCGAGGTAGAGGGGGAACTGCATGCCGACGGCGAACATGATGACGATGGACGCGACGGCGACGGCGAACTCCTGCCAGCCCTTGAGGTCGAAGCGCTTGCGCAGCCAGCCGAAGGCGATGGCGACGAAGGTGAACAGGATGGAGATGGTGCCGGCGCAGCCGGAGGCGTAGGACTTGGTGAAGTCGACGGCGCCGGAGGCGGCGGGGGTGAACTTGAAGGTGCCTGCGACCATGGAGGTGAACGCCGCGATCACGATGGTGCAGAACAGCCAGCTGAACAGCAGGAACAGGCGGCGGCCCGTCTTGCCGATGTACTTCTCGATGAGCTGGCCCAGCGACTTGCCGTTGTTCTTGACGGAGGCATACAGCGCGCCGAAGTCATGCACAGCGCCGAAGAAGATGCCGCCGACAAGGACCCACAACAGAACCGGCAGCCAGCCGAACATCATCGCGACGATGGTGCCGGTGACGGGGCCCGCACCGCAGATCGAGCTGAACTGGTGTGCGAACGTGGAGAAGCGCGTTGCGGGAGAGAAGTCCCGGCCGTCCTCCATGCGGCGGGCGGGCGTAATGGCCTGTGGATCGACGCCCCAGCTCTTGGCCAGCCATCGGCCGTAGACGACGTAGCCGCAGACGAGCGCCACGGCCGCAACCAGTATTACCAGCATTCCGTTCATGTGAAGCTCCCTCCGAGGTTCAAACAAAAAAGCGGGGCCACTTGGTGGTTTCCAAGCGGCCCCGCAGAAAGACGCCAGCCGCCCGCATGACCGCGGGTCGGCTATACCGACTCGCGGCTAGATAATAATGATCACCTCTGCTAGCGTGCTGACGCCCATGTTCGAATCTCCTATACCGGGTGCGCCGTCTGCGCACCTCCCTTGCGGTACGGCGCCCATGATGGCCTTCCGGAAGCCGGTGAGTGGCCAGATACTCAAAGCGGTAACATGCGGTTAACGAGATGTATGCAATGCAGAAACGGGCGAACGGTTGGTTTTTGCCGACAAACGATAAATTGCGCACCCAGTCTAAAGCGAGACCTGCCGAAACCCGTAAAGTCTTGCCGCGTTTTGCCACGCCGCGCCCTCGATTACTTTGGCGTGCGGACCGTGGAACAGAGCCTCTGCCTTGCGCAGGGCGAGTGGCGCCGGCGTGTACGGCCAGTCGCTCCCGTACAGCAGGTGGGTGGGGTCCGCCACCTTGAGTAGCGCGTCGAGCATGACGGGCTCCGCATCGCCCGCAAGGTCGAAGTACAGACTGCGCACGGCGAGAAGCACGTCCACGTTGGACATCATGCCCGCCGGAACGAGCACGTGCGAGATGCCGTCCATGCGATGCGCCACCTCCGGCACGAACGCACCACAGTGCGGAACGACCCACCGCACGTTGGGATAGCGGTCGAGCACGCCCTCGGTCACGAGGTTGAGCACGGCACGCGTGGTGTCTGCCAGAAACTCGAACAGCGGTGCATGCCGCGCCGCAAACTGCCCCGCCGGCACGGCCGCGGGCTTGGTGGGATGGATCGTCACGACGGCGTGCCGTGTGTCCAGGTACGCCATGAGCGGGTCGAGGGAGGGGTCTCCCAGGTAGGTGCCGCACGCGTTTGTGGGAACCTTCACGCCAAGCGCGCCTTGCAGGGCAAGGGCGCGGCGTGCCTCCGCAATGGAGGACGCGACATCAGGCAGTGGCAGCACCGCCGCAAATCCGCGCGGAGCGTCGCAGCTTGCGCACAGGGAGGACATGTAGTCGTTCAGCGCACGGCAAACCTCCGCGGAAGCGGCGTCGTCACCCCAGTTGACGTGGGGCGACGATATCGAGAAGAGCGAGAAGCCAATGTTTGCGCCCTCTGCGAAGGCACGCGCGTCCAACTCGTCCCACGAAGGCGTGGGGAAGCCGTCCTCGCGCGCGGGGTCGATGCCCGCGCGGGCGAGCGCGTCCAGGTATGCCGGGGGTAGCACGTGCTGATGGACGTCGAACAGCCGCGGCAGCCCTTGCGCGGCCGTGTGCGCGCAGCCGCTATCGCAGGTTGGCATCGGGATATTCCTCCGCGATGTAGCGGAGCACCTCGTCCCACTGCTCGCGGGCGACCCCGTCGCGCACCTTCGCACGGCTGGCCTTTGCCCACAGATACACGCTCCGGGGACTCTCCCCCGCATCGAGCCGGTCGCTTGCCAGGAAGAACGGGTCCTGGTCGTCGAAGAAGTCGTCTGCCATGTAACCACCCTGCCGTCGCGGTTGTGCCTGCATACGACCACTATAGCAAGGTGCCGCGACGCTCATGTCGTGCGTCCCTATCCATACGGCCGTTGTATGGCTCGCAAGAAAACCTGTATTTTTACTTATGGCTTCGGGCGCCTACAGTGGAGGTCGCACAACAGTTACCCAAACATGGGAGGCACATCATGATCCTTGGCATGGGCGCACCCGAGCTTCTTGTCATTCTGCTCGTCACACTGGTCATCTTCGGGCCCAAGAACCTGCCAAAGCTCGGCTCCGCACTTGGCCAGACGGTCAAGAGCGTGCGCGAGGGCATGGAGGAAGGCGACGCGGCGGCTGCCGAGAAGGTCAAGAGCGAGGTCTCGGAGGCCTCGACCGAGGCCCAGACCGCGTCCTCGCAGAAGAAGTCCTGCCCGAAGTGCGGCGCCGAGGTCGACGCCGACGCGGCGTTCTGCTCGCACTGCGGCGCCAAGATCGTCTAGCGCCCCAGCATCAGGCACCACCCGCCCGGCCCTTACGACTCGGTCAGACTTTGGTCAGGCGGCCCCTCTTACCGGGCCCGGCATTCGCCCCCTGCGATGCCGGGCCCATGCGTTAGCTTTCCGCAGCCCTGCCAGCCGTGCCGTCGTCTGCCGCTTCGTTGCCCGCCACCCCTGGCACGTACGCCGCCTCGAACATGCTCACGAAGCGCTCCGCCAAAGGCGACAGCTCCCTTCCCTTCGGCCACACCACGGCCATCCGCGTCACCAGCGAGTCCTCGTCCACGCGCTTCACGGTGGCGCCTTCCAGGCTCATCAGCTCCAGAAACGACTCCGGCACCAGGCCCACGCCCAGTCCCTTGCACGCCCACGCGCACGTGGTGCGCGCGTCGTCGTTCACGCACGCCACAAACTCCGGCAGCCCCGCCTGCGCAAACAGCCGCTCCAGGATCTTTTCGAACCTGCGATAGATCACCAGCGGCGCGGCAGAGAGCTCCTCCAGGCCAACCACGTCCGCACGCTCGCCGCAGGACATCCCGCGCGGAATCACGGCCACCATGGGCTCGGGGTCTGCATAGCGGCACTCCAGCCCCTCCCCCGCAAACGGCGTGCGCACCACGCCCAGCTCCACCACGCGCCGGCGCAACATCTCGAGCACCTCGTACGTGTTGCCCTCGTTCAGCACCAGGCTCACGCGCGGGTAGTCCTTTGCCAGGGCTCGCATCCGGTCGTTCGGCACCTGTCCGCCGGAAGAGCTGATGATCCCGATGGCAAGCGTTCCCTCGCGCCCCAAGCCCACGTCCGCAACCTCCCGCGCCGCGGATTCCGTCAGCCCCAAGATCGTCGTTGCGCGAGCATACAGCACGCGCCCCGCGTCCGTCAGGTCCACGCCGCGCGGCCTGCGCACAAACAGCTTGACGCCCAGCTCCTTCTCAAGCGCGGACACCTCGTAGCTCAGCGGCGGTTGCGTGATGTTAAGGCGCTTCGCCGCCGTGGTGATCTTGCGCTCCTCCGCCACGGCCACAAAGTACTCCAGCTGCCTCAGGTTCACCTCACGCCTCCCGTCCGCGATATCCAATCTCTGTATATCATACGCACGGGCGAGAAGAACGCGCCCCCTTGGCGGCAATCCCCCACGTCAACGGCACAGCCACAGGCTAGAACATGAGCGTCATGCCAGCGGGAGCCTCCTTGTCCACGGCATCAGCCACGCCGTTGACGTCCGCGCGCAGCCACGCCGCCTCGCGCTCGGACGTGGCGGCGTCCGTGGCCCTCGCCTGCGCCAGGTGCACGGCCTCCCTGCGCACCGCTTCCGGAAACTCCAGGTAGCGCCTGTAGCAGCTCAGCGCACGCACCGCGTCGCAGCTGCAGTACGCGGCATCGAAGCTCGCACGCTCCTCCAGGCCGCGCAGACCGCACACCTCCACGCGCCCAAAGAACAGCGTGTCCAGGTACGTCCATCCGTCGCGCATGCCAATGTCCGCAAAGCGCAGCAGGGCGCACACGTAGCCCAGCGTCTGCCTCATACCCGGGTCGCGGTTCACGGCAAGGTAGCCGCTCACTGCCTCAAGCAGCAGCTCCGCCGCGTCCACGGACCGTGCGTCGCGCACGCGCCAGCGCTGGTAGTGCGCCAGACGCCTGGCCAAGAGCTCGCGTCCCTCCGCCGTCGCGGCCGCATCCGCCCAGCGCGCGCCCGCCATCGCTCCGTCCACGGCCGCGATCAGCCGCTCGTTCGGCTCGAACCTGCTTGCGCCCGCACCCGCGGTCACGCCCGCAACAGCAGGGCCGTCCTTCTCGCCCGCACCCGTCTTGCTAGGCGCGTCACCCGCGCCCGGCACGACGCCCGCGCCT
Organism: Parafannyhessea umbonata; assembly: GCF_900105025.1. GTDB lineage: Bacteria > Actinomycetota > Coriobacteriia > Coriobacteriales > Atopobiaceae > Parafannyhessea > Parafannyhessea umbonata. The sequence goes on from NZ_LT629759.1 coordinate 1,700,047, forward strand.
TCCGCCACGCCCTCGTCAAAGCCAAACGCAAGGCACAGGCCGCCGTCCGCGTCCACGTCCAGCGTCGCCACGTTGACGGAGTCGTCCGCGTGCAGGCGAACGGTCGCCTCTGCCTCAAAGTGGTTCGCCACCTGGTCGATCCTGCGCGCGCCCAGGCCGCTCTCATGCGCCTCGCGGGCAATCGCGTCCGCCGCCGCGTCGGAAATCCTGAACGCGCGTCCGGCCCCCAGCAGGTTGCTCACGCGACGCTCCAGGCTCCGCTCGGAGCCCTTCACGATCTGCCGCAGGCTTGCGAACGTCAGCGTCGGCACGCACACCACCGCGCCAAAGCGCCCCACAAACTCGGGCATGAACCCCCAGCTCACAAGGTCCTGCAGGTTCATGCGCGCCCTCAGCTCGTCTGTGGTCAGGAGCCCCGGCGCCGCAGAGCCCGCGCCCGCAAGCTCGAGCCCACTGCTCAGCAGGCGCTTCCGCACTATGCCCTCGATCCCCATGAACGCGCCGGCAAACACGTTCAGCACGCGCCCCGCGTCCAGGGTCACCTCGCGCTGGCCCTGGGCCTCCGGCGCCAGCTCCAGCGTCCCGCCATCCAGAAGCTTCAGGAAGTTGCCCTGGCTGTCAAAGCTCCGGCCGCCCTCGCGCGTCTTGCGCACCAGCTTGTCCGCCTCGTCCCAAAACGCGAGCACCGGCCGTCCGTCGCTTTTCTCCATCACGCCGGCCACGCGCCTCAGCTCGCTGCTCACGGAGTCGCCAACCCATCCGGCGCCTGTGATGCCAGAGCAGTCTATGCTCACCAGCTCCAGCCCCATGACCTTCGCGACCACCTTCATGATGAAGCTCTTGCCGCTTGCCGTGCTGCCGCTCAGCATGAACGCGCACGCACGAGGCAGGTCCATGTCGTCCACGCCGCGGGCGCGCATCTCCATGCGCTGCAGGCACGAGTACGTCAGCCCCACCACCTCGCGGAGCACGTCCTCCTGCCCCACCACGTAGCGCCGGCACTCCGCAAGCACCTCGTCGCGCGGTCTCGCCAGAATGGACTCGATCGCCTCCACCGCCCCGGCGGAGTCTCCCGCCGCAGCGAAGCCGCCCGCGGCCGCAGTCCCAAATCGCACGTCCGACATAACGCAAGCCTCCCAGCCCGGCGCACCCGCGCCGTCCAGGAAAGATTATGCCCCTGCCGCGCCATCCCAAGCGCCTCGCCTGGGCGAGAAGAACCCGCCCCCTTGGCCGCGAATATAGTACTCTGGTCGCATGATGAGTGAGCCCTTCATACTTGACTGCGACGTGTACGCCCTCTCGCTTGAGCGCGCGAGCGGCCTCGTCCCTCCCGAGTTCCTTTCGGCATACCAGAGGTTCATCGACTACGAGGGACGCCAGATCCCTCGTCTTCCGCGCGGGGAAGAGGAAATGGCACGCGGCCTTGACGTCAAGCTTGCGTCACAGCGAGGCATTCACTCCCCCAACTACGACTCCCTTCCATCCCTCGGGGCAGGCAAGCGCAAGTATGCGCTGTCAATCCACTCGGAGGGCCAGACATACTACGACGACAAGGACGTCGTTACGCGGCCGGATGGAACGTGGATCCTCGACTACAAGGCTCACCGTCCAGCCGATGGCAAGAAACCAACGGATCAGTCCACGTCATACCTCATGAACAATCTGGACGACGGCGTACCAGTCGGCGTAATGATCCGAAACAAATCCGGATACGCTGTCCTCGGCCTCGCATTCGTCGAGCAGTACAACACCGAGACTGATTCCTTCACCATCCACGGCCCCGTGAACGCTCAGACGGAGGCCGACCGCAAGTTCTATCTGATAAGGGACTCAGACCTCACGCAAGAGGAGCGTCAGGAGCTCGACCGTCTAAAAGCGCAGATTACCGCCGAGAGGGACGACCGCATCCGTCGCTTCGTCACCTCGGTCGTACGTCAACGTCAGGACTCGTTTCGCAAGGCACTTCTCGAAGCCTACAACGGCACGTGCCCGGTCACTCATGCGGATGTGAACGAGGCGCTACAGGCGGCACATATCGACCGGTATCGAGGCTCTAACTCGCAAGTTGTCAGCAACGGCGTCCTCTTGCGCGCCGACATACATAGTCTGTACGACGCAAACCTGCTTTCTATCGAACCAGAGACTCACATCCTCCGACTCTCTCATCGTCTGGACTCCTCTGCATATCGAGCATTCGCCAATGAGCAGCTCAAGATGCCCACGGGCAAGGCCGCCCCTGACGACGAGCTTTTGGAAATGCAATACAAGCGCTTTCTGGCCGCTCAGAAGAGCATGGCGTCTTAGCTTGCGAGCCTGCTTGTCTTCCGCAGGAACTTCGTTGGCATAGGCCTTTCGAGATGCCAGACGATGCTCATCGGCCTCGAACCCTCGTGCGAGACATAGTCGACCATCCCCAGGAACGTAAACGGCGCCGTACCGGCAGCATCCTTCTTGAACTCCCTCACAAAGAGAAGGACCTTCGACCCTCTCTCACCATGATGTATATAGCGCTGGCCGGTCTTGCTTGTATCGCTTGTACTGCTTTGGCTCTGCCAGTGGAATAGGCTCTCGCTAATGGAGTAGTCCTCGTACATGGTCGATGGCGAGTAGTCTTTCTCCGACTTGTTCAACGTATTGAGGAGCACGTCGCAGCGCTTTTCTGGCAACCACTTGACTCCAAGTCCCCACATACCCTTTAGATTGAGGTGGTCAAGCCCAACGAGTATCTGGTTGCTTGTATATTGGCAATGAAGATCGAGGGGACACTCGAAGCCAGGGTTCACCGGCTCGTCAATGAAGTCGATGTGGTCGAGGTTGAAACGCAGAAGTTCGCAGATCTCCGCAAACATGGTCTCGTTTCTCAGAAGTCTCCTCAGATCCTCAACCGTCTCCTCTCGAAGCTCTGACTCAGTCGAATTCGGCAGAAGAGTGACCTGAAACATTCTCAGCCAGCTCATCTCCAACTCTCCAAAGTCACTTTTTCCCTCGGAAATCTGCGGCAGCGCTCGCAGCAGGAACCTGATCCAGCGTCGAGAGTCAATGGAGCAGATGCGCGCCAAGGCCTTTGTCAAAAGTTCCTCGTCCGGATCGAAGAAGTCGTTCTTCTCACCTGCCTCCACGCACAGCCGAGAAAAGCTGTACTTGCCGAATAGCATCTTGTGGTCGACCCCCGTCGACGCAAGAAAGTTGGAAAGCGTGAGATCAAGGCCCGTATCCTCGGTGAAGGTGGAGATCCGGCTCACGAGACCGAACTTCATGCCATAGGATTGGCTCACGTTCTTTAGGACGAACTCTGCCGCGACCTTCTCGAGGTGTATGTAGCACCCCTTCGGCACAGACGAAAAGCCTTCTTTGATCTCTCGATTCATTGGCTTGTGCGTGTTCGAAAGCAGAGCGGAGAACTTGGATTCGAAGTCGTAGTGTTTGTTCTGCTGGCCAATGAAATCCAAGACCGTGAGGCAATCCTTACCCTCAGAGAGCCTGAGGCCTCGTCCGAGCTGCTGCAGGAACACCGTGAGAGATTCCGTCGGACGGAGGAACAGCACCGTGTTGACCTCGGGGATGTCAACGCCTTCGTTGTAGACGTCTACCGTGAAGACGAACTTGATCTCGCCCGTCGCGAGTTGCCGCCTTGCTGCGTTACGCTTGTCCTCCGGCGTCTGCCCCGTAACAGAGACGGAACTTATCCCATGGTCGTTGAACTGCTTCGCCATGAAGTTGGCGTGCTTGACTGAGACGCAGAATCCGATGCCTCGCACGGATTCGAGGTCCGTCACGTATCTGTCCAGCGACCGGATAATATGCTCGGCACGTCGTCTTGCCTGATGCTCCTGATACACATACACGTCTTCGAGCTGGGAAGTTTCGTAACCACCACGCGACCACTTCAGCTGGCTCAGATCGACCTCGTCTGTAACGCCAAAGTACTGGAACGGGCAGAGCAGCTTCCGATCAATAGCCTCTGGCAGTCTGATCTCGGCGGCGATCCTGTTGTCGAACCACGGCAGAACGCTCTTGCCATCCATTCGCTCTGGGGTACCCGTGAGGCCCAGCAGCACCTTTGGCGAGAAGTGCTCCAGTAGCCGTTGGTACGATGGCGCGGGAGCATGATGGAACTCGTCCACCACAATGTAGTCGTAGTAGGTCGGGTCAAGCGAGCCCGTTAGTCCCCTCGAATTGATAGACTGCACCGACGCAAAAAGATGGTCGAAGCTCTCTGGAGTGTAGGACCCAACGAGGAGGTCGCCGAAGTTCGCATCGCGGAGAACACTGCGATAGGTCGCAAGAGCCTGCTTAAGGATCTCCTCGCGATGCGCCGCAAACAGCATACGCGCTGGCTTGCCATCGTTGTAACGGGCGCAGAACTCCCTGTAGTCAAATGCCGATATGACCGTCTTTCCCGTGCCCGTTGCGGCAATAACAAGGTTTCGCCAGTGATCACCAACCTCGCGCTCTGCACGGAGCCGGTCGAGGATCTCGCGTTGGAACGGGTACGGTCTGAGATCAAAGAAGTAAACAAGGTCGCTTGGGGTCTTGTCTCCACGCTCCCGCTTTACGGCTTCCACAAAGCGATCGTGCTGACTCTTGTCGTAGGGCTCAAAGTCGTTTGACTCCCAATATGACTCGAACGTCGCGCGTATCTTCGCCATCGTGTCAGGCAGCTCTCGCTGGGCAACCTTCACATTCCACTCGAGACCGCTCGTAATGGCAGGGTTAGACAGATTGGATGAGCCCACGTAAGCGGTCGTGAAGCCCGTCTTGCGATAGAACACATATGCCTTCGCGTGTAAGCGAGTGCCCCTTGTGTCGTACGATACTTTCACCTCCGCGTTGGGAAGCTCGCTCAGTTCGTCGATAGCCTTAACGTCGGTTGCACCTATATATGACGTTGTAATTACTCTGAGTTTGCCGCCCCTTTCGGAGAACTCCCTAAGCTCTGGCAAGATGATGCGAAGTCCCGGCCACTTGATAAATGAGACGAGCATGTCGATTCGATCCGCCGAGGCAATCTCTTTCTTGAGCTCGGACCCCATTGATGGCTCATGCCTGGATCCCGTGAAGAGAGAGCTCTGTGACATTGGGGTCTCTGGACGCAGGGTGTCACGTTCGCTCTTCCCACGAATCTGGTGCACCACCTTTGGGACAAGGTAGAGCAGCTGGTGGGAATCACCCACAAGATCACTCGGCGAATCTAAGGCTCCGATCATCTTGTTGGTGAGCTGTATTTGGTTCTCGAGCGAGTCCTTGCCAGACTCGCTGATCCTTGCGAGGGCACTCTCGGCAACCTCAGCGACATATTCAGCAAGGATCTTCGGCGCTTCCGCATCGTCGATTTTGCGAAGCTCGGAGACAAGCTCATCCTTCTCGGACTCGAGCTCGTCTTTCAGTTCCCTGCTGATAGTTTGCTCATACAGACCCGGCTCCAGCATTACGCCCCCATCCCTTGCGCCAATCTGCACCAGGATCGCGCACGAGCCTCCTGCGTGCAAATCGAAAACCGGGAGCGGGAGACAAGCAATCCAGGTACGCACGTTCTTCTCGCCCGGCGCACGGTGGCGAGGACGGCGGCACGTGCAATGAAGTACCTGGTACGCAGGTTGCGGCTGTCTTGCAGGCTGAGCGCGTAGCGACTATCGCAGCCAGTCCAGGATCGCGGCGGAAACCTCACCGGGGTAGTCGCGCGGTCCGTTGTGGCCGCCCGGCATGACGGCGGACGTTGCGCCAAGGCCCTGGCACAAAAAGTCCAGGTTGCGCGCGTGGTAGGTGGCGTCGCTCTGGCGGCCGATGCACAAAAGGACAGGCACGCCGGAGCCATGGATGGCGTCGTAGTCCGGCGCGTAGTCGAACGCCCAGGTCTCGCGGGAGAAGCTCGTCTGCATGTTGCGCTCGCGGCATTGCAGCTCGCGCTCGGAGTACGGCACGACGGGCTCGCCAATGGACTCGCGCTGGGTGGTGAGGTAGAGCGCCGTGCTGGAGCGATGCCTTGCAAGTGCCTTGCGGGCGCGCTCGATGTTGGCGAAGACCTCGTCGTCGGGGTCCAGGCCGCAAAAGATGGGCGGCTCATACGCCACCAGCCTGCGGAAGAGCCGCGGCGCGCGCTCCAGCAGCCGGAGCGCCACCACGGCGCCAAGGCTGTGCGCGACGACGTCTGCCCGGCCGCCCGCCGCGCGAATTACGGATGCCAGGTCGCGCGCCTGCGCGTCGAGCGACCAGTCGCCGTCCAGTGCGTCCGCGCTTTGACCGCAGCCACGACGGTCGTAGGCGACGATGCGCCGCGCCGGCGCGCACGCAGCGAAGCTGTCATAAAAGCTGGAATCAACGCCCGCGCCGTGCACCAACACCAGGGGAAGGCCGTCCGGCCGCGGTGGCACAACGTTGCGCACGAACAACCGGGAGGAGGGGCCATGCTCCCCCGTCACCTGCAGCGGCGTGTCCGTGTGCTGCGGATCTTTGGCCATGGCAGAACCTTCCTCTTGCGCGGAGCGCGTGCGCAGGACATGGTAGCACCGCGGCGCCGGTGCGGCGCAACAAGAAGGTGGCGCGGCGGTTACACATGCCTTACAAGGCGGTCGCGCACGCGCGGGCGCGCGGCGAGGCCGTCATACTGACAAGGGACACACAACCGCAGCCGGCCGGCGCACAAGGCACGGCCAGACGCCGCAGACAAGGAGGGCGCATGCTCACGGGAGAGGCAATAGCCAAGATGGTGGACTTCTCGGCGGGAAACCTGCACGACGTTGACCACCTGCTACATGTGTTTGGCCTGGCAAAGGCCATTGCGGAGGGCGAGGGGCTCGACGCGGAGACCCTGCACGTGATAGAGCTTGCGGCCGTGGTGCACGACATCGCGTGCCCGCTGTGCCGCAAGAAGTACGGCTCCGCACCCGGCAAGCTGCAAGAGAAGGAGTCCGCGCCGCTCGTGAGGGAGTTCTTTGCGGGAACGGACGAGCCGCAAGAGACCGTGGAGCGCATTGCGTGGGTCGTGTCGCACCACCACACGTACGAGCCGGTGGAGGGCGCGGTGCACCGGGTGATCCTGGAGGCGGACTGGCTGGTCAACACGTCCGAGGGCGTGCGCGACGGCAGGCCTGCGCCCACGAGGCCAGCGCCGTTTTTTGCCACGAGGACCGGGCTTGCGCTGTTTGCGGCGATGTTTCCGCCCGTGGCGCAGTAGCGGCGCACGGCACACGCGACGAGACGGAGACGGCGCCGCCGCCCGTGGCGCCCACGCGTGAAGCTCGCATTTATTTGACATATCAACCTTGACACGTCAACCGATGAGAGTAGGCTAGCTGCCGACAAAAGGTTGACATGTCAAGGAGACGCACTATGCAACAGCGCAGCGACGCGCCGGCAGAGGGACGCTCCCTCAGCGACGCGCACATGATGCTCTATCGCGCGTTCCACGCGCAGACAAACTTCCTGCGGCCGCGGATGGCCAAGATCGGCCTGGGGCCCGGCCAGCCCAAGATACTGGGCTACCTTGGGGTGAACGGCCCGTGCAGCCAGCGGACCCTTGCGGAGTACTTCGAGCTTGACCCCGCGGCCGTCAGCCGCATGCTCGCCTCGCTCAACCAGAGCGGCTTCGTGCGCATGACGCAGGGAGAAGATCGTCGCACCAGGCTTGCGGAGGTCACCGGGGAGGGCAGGGCCGCCCTGGCCGAGTGGGATCGGTGCTGCGACGAGGAGGGCGCGACCATGCTCGCGGGCTTCTCGCCCGACGAGGTGGCCCAACTGCAGGACTACCTCACGCGCATCCACGCGAACCTGCGACGCGCGAACCGCGCCACCGCCCCGGACGGGGAGGCGCTGTGATGGAAGACCTTCGCTATGTAGCGCGCTACCTGCGCGGATATCGGTTGGACATGCTGGCGGCGACGCTACTGATCATGGGCGAGACCGTCGCGGAGCTCGCGATTCCCTTCCTGATGGCACGCATCGTGGACGTGGGCATCGCTTCGGGCAGCCTGTCGCTCGTGCTTGCCACGGGGCGCCGGATGGTTGTGGTGGCGCTTCTGGCAGGCGTCTGCGGCCTTGGGTACTCGCGCTTCTCGGCCAAGGCCGCCATGGGCTTTGGCGCGAACCTGCGCGAGGCGGAGTACGCCCACCTGCAGGAGTACGCGTTCGCAAACCTGGACGAGTTTGAGTCGTCCTCGCTGGTCACGCGCCTGACCACCGACATCACCGTCATCCAGAACGCGTTCGTGATGGGCGTGAGGCCGCTTCTGCGCAGCCCCGTCATGCTGGTGGCCGGCCTGGTGCTGGCGTGCGCCATGAGCGCGCGGCTCGCGGTGGTGTTCTTCGTGATCTTGCCGTTTCTTGCGGTTGCCTTGGGGCTCATCGTGCACCACGTAGCGCCGCAGTATGCGGTGCTGCAGGGCGTGATGGACCGCCTGAACGAGACGCTGCAGGAGGACCTGGTGGCCATACGCGCCATCAAGGCGTACGTGCGCGAGGGACACGTGGCGAAGCGCTTCGAGGACGTAAACGCCGCGCTTGCGGACACTGCGACGCACACGTTTGGCGGCGCCGTCCTGAACATGCCCGCGTTCCAGGCGGCCATGGCCGTGGCGAACGTGGGTCTGCTGTGGTTTGGCGGCCAGATGGTCTCCTCCGGCGAGATAGGCGTGGGCACGCTGACCGGCTTCATGAGCTACGTGCTGCTGATTATGAACTCTCTCAACATGATATCGAGCGTGTTTTTGCTGCTCGCGCGCGCCGTCACGAGCGTGGGACGCGTGTGCGAGGTGCTGCGCGAGAAGCCGGCCATGGACCCAAACCCCACGGGCGCGAAGGAGGTGACGGACGGCTCCGTGGAGCTTCGCGACGTCTCGTTCAAGTACAGCGCCACCGCGCGCAGGAACGTGCTGGAGCACGTGTCGCTTCGCTTCGAGCCAGGCTCCACCGTCGGCATCCTGGGCGGCACGGGATCTGGCAAGTCCTCCCTGGTGCAGCTACTGCCGCGCCTGTACGACGCGACGGAGGGCGCCGTCCTCGTGGGCGGGCGCGACGTGCGCGACTACGACGTGCACGCCCTGCGCGCGGGCGTGGGGATGGTGCTCCAGAAGAACGTGCTCTTCTCGGGCACCGTACGCGACAACCTGCGCTGGGGCAACCCCGGGGCGACAGACCAGGAGATCCTGCAGGCGTGCCGCGTCGCGTGCGTGGACGAGTTCCTGGACCGCATAGGCGGGCTCGACGCGGACCTGGGACACGGCGGGGGCAACGTCTCTGGCGGGCAGAAGCAGCGCCTGTGCATAGCGCGCACGCTGCTGGCGCACCCCAAGGTGATGGTGTTCGACGACTCCACCAGCGCCGTGGACACCGCGACGGACGCCCGCATACGCGCGGGGCTCGCACGCCTGCGCGACGTGACGAAGGTGATCATCGCGCAGCGCGTGAGCTCCGTCATGGACGCGGACCAGATCGTGATCTTGGACGACGGGCGCGTGCACGCAACGGGGACGCATGCGCAGCTGCTTGCGAGCGACCCCATCTACCAGGAACTCTATCACTCGCAAAACACCACGGGGGATGATGGCAATGGCTCAGAGTAAGGCATCGGGCGGCGTGCGGCCCAAGGACATGCGCCGCACGCTGAGGACGTTCGTGGGCTACATGGGCCACGCAAAGTTCCACATGCTTGCCGTTGCGCTGCTGGTGACGGTCGCAGGCGCTGGCAACCTCGCGGGCACGTACATGATCAAGCCGGTCGTAAACCGCATCGCCGCTGGCGACGTCGCCGGCTTCACGGCAGACGTCGTGGCGACGGCGACCATCTACGCTGTGGCCGTGGCGGCAGCGCTCGCGTACACGCAGGTCATGGTGCACGCGGCGCAGCACATCGTGTTCGACATCCGCCGTGACCTGTTTGGCCACATCATGCGCCTGCCGGTGTCGTTCTTCGACCGCACGCGCAACGGCGACGTGATGAGCTACTTCACCAACGACGTCGACACCATAAGCGAGGCGCTCAACAACAGCTTCGCCAACATGATGCAGGCGGCGGTGCAGACGGCGGGCACCCTAGCGCTGCTGCTGGTGCTCAACTGGCGGCTCACCCTCGTGACGCTCGCGTGCGACGCGGTCGTGGTGCTGTACACGCGCTTCTCGGGCAGGCGCTCCAAGCGCTACTTCGCCGCGCAGCAGACCACGCTCGGCGCGCTGGACGGCTATGTGGAAGAGATGATGTCCGGCCAGAAGGTCGTGAAGGTCTTCAACCACGAGGGCGCGAACCTCTCTGGCTTCCGCCGCCTCAACCAGGACCTGCGCCGCACGGGGACCAGCGCGCAGGCCTACGCCCTCACCATGGTGCCCAGCACCGTCGTAATCGGCTACGTCAACTACGCCGTCGTCGCCGTGCTCGGCGCGACTATGGCGATCGCCGGCCAGACCGACGTGGGCAGCCTTGCCTCGTACCTGGTGTTCGTGCGCCAGGCCACCATGCCCCTCAACCAGCTCACGCAGCTCGGCAACTTCGTGCTCACGGCGCTTGCCGGCGCGGAGCGCGTGTTCGGCGTGATGGAGCTTGCCCCAGAGGCGGACGAGGGCAAGGTCGTGGTGCAGCGCGCGGACAGGACCGACCGCACGGACAGGCGGCACCAGGACGCGCCGGGCGAGAAGGACCTCCCCCGCCGCATGGCGGCCGGTGCGGCCGGATGGCGCTGGGTGCTCCCGGGCGGCGGTGCCGTGCCGCTTGCGGGCGACGTGCGCCTGGACGACGTCACCTTTGGCTACGAGGACGGGCAGACGGTGCTCTCTCACCTGTCGCTCTACGCGAAGCCCGGCCAGAAGATCGCGTTCGTGGGCTCCACGGGCGCGGGCAAGACCACGATCACCAACCTCATAAACCGCTTCTACGACGTGCGCTCCGGCTCCATCACCTACGACGGCATCGACGTGCAAGACATCCGCAAGGACGACCTCAGATCCACCCTGGGCATCGTGCTGCAGGATACGCACCTGTTCAGCGGCACCGTCGCGGACAACATCCGCTTCGGCAAGCTCGACGCCACGGACGAGGAGGTGCGCCACGCCGCGCGCATCGCAAACGCGGACTCGTTCATACAGAGGCTTCCCAGCGGCTACGACACCAAGATCACGTCCGACGGCGCCAACCTCTCGCAAGGGCAGCGCCAGCTCATCGCCATCGCGCGCGCCGCGGTGGCAGACCCGCCCGTCCTCATACTGGACGAGGCGACGTCGTCCATCGACACGCGCACCGAGGCCCTCATCGAGCGCGGCATGGACGCCCTCATGCGCGGGCGCACCGTGTTCGTGATAGCGCACCGGCTCTCCACCGTGCGCAACGCGAACGCCATCATGGTGCTGGAGCACGGCCGCATCGTGGAGCGCGGCACACACGATGAGCTGCTGGCCCAGCACGGCGAGTACTGGCAGCTCTGCACCGGCAAGCGCGAGCTTGACTAGCCGCCCCGCCCGCGCGGCGCGCAGGCCAGGCGTCGTCCGGCGGCTACGCCCCCGCCTCGGCGAGAAGGACCACCAGCCTGTCCCGCACCTCCTTCGCAACCGCGAGCTTGTACATGAGCCGCGACGGCTGAGGAGCGAGGTGCACGTGGAAGCTGTGGTTCTTCTCGCCCTGGACGTCCTCACCCGAGCCCAGGCAGATGGCGAAGTAGACCTCGCCGGGGGTCGAGGCCGCGGGGTTCGCGGGGTCGACGTTTCCCATGGTGCCCGTCACGCCGATGCCGATGTTCGCGGCGTACGACCTGCGACACGCCTGCGCCATGGCCTCGGCCGTCTGGGTGGAGTAGACGGTGTGCGCGCGGATGACCTCGGCCGGCACGCCGCACTTGACCTTCGCGTCGTTGCAGTACGTGACGTACGCGCCCCTCAGCACGGCCGAGGCGCCCTCCGTATCCGTGATGAGCGACGCGATCTGGCCGCTCGTGGCGCTCTCCATCGTGCTCACTTGCAGCCCGCGCGCGATGAGCTCGCGCGTGAGGTCTGCGTACTCCGCGCGGATCTGCGCCTCGTCGTAGGTACCCTCCGCCTGTGCCATTGCGGTCACGTCCTCTCGCATGCGATGCCCGGGCGCCGCGCCCAGGCCAACACAGCCAGCCTAGCACGTGGCGCCCGCAGGCGTCGTACGCACGCGGCGGGACGGCCGTCATACATCATCTATTACCATGTAGAAATCCTCCTACCATATATAGTGGTATTGCGATAGCAATTGCCCCAAATGGACCCCGCCGACGGCCGGAAATCCTTGTCAAGTGGAGATTGTCCGCGTTCCGAAAAATGAATCAAACAAATTTCTTTTAAGCACTTTCGCAATGCGTGTTGAATCGCGCAATTTTTTGACCTGCAGGGACTCGGGTTTTCATCATGAGTTTCGGCATGATTGACACAATAGGAAACCATATCTGGTGTTTTCAACACAAACACACCACCACCAATTGTGGCATAGTAGTTCCGCACACCAAACGCAGCAGCAACGCCCAGCAAACGGCGCGTCGCATGGCGCGCATTTTTTGGCTCCAAGCTGCCCGTTTACAACAATAACGTGCGCATGGGCGCACAACTCAGATCGAGAGGCGACGGCATGAAGATCATCAAGAGGAACGGTTCCGAGGTCGAGTTCGACGTTCAGAAGATCGTGAACGCCATCAAGGCCGCGAACGCCGAGGCCCCCGCCGACGAGCAGCTCTCGGACCGCGAGGTCAAGTTCGCGTCCTACAACGTTCAGGACGAGTGCGCGGACGCCGGTCACACCGTGACCGTCGAGGAGGTCCAGGACCTCGTCGAGGACCAGCTCATGGCCCTCGACCGCTTCACCGTCGCCCGCAAGTACATCATCTACCGCTACGTGCAGAACCAGAAGCGCCAGAAGAACACGACGGACGACAAGATCCTCAGCCTCATCGAGGCGAACAACGAGGAGGTCAAGCAGGAGAACTCCAACAAGAACCCCACCGTCGTGTCCGTCCAGCGCGACTACATGGCAGGCGAGGTCTCCAAAGACCTCGCGATGCGCGAGCTGCTTCCCGAGGACGTGGTGAAGGCCCACGAGGAGGGCATCATCCACTTCCACGACGCGGACTACTTCGCGCAGCACATGCACAACTGCGACCTGGTGAACCTCGACGACATGCTGCAGAACGGCACCGTCATCTCAGGCACCATGATCGAGAAGCCCCACAGCTTCAGCACCGCGTGCAACATCGCGACGCAGATCATCGCGCAGGTGGCGTCCTGCCAGTACGGCGGCCAGTCCATCTCGCTCTACCACCTCGCCAAGTTCGTGGACGTTTCGCGCAAGAAGATCCGTCGCCAGGTCTACGCCGAGATGGAGGCCATCGACGCACACCCCGGCACCGAGAAGATCGACCAGATCGTCGAGAAGCGCCTCCACGACGAGATCGCGCGCGGCGTCCAGACCATCCAGTACCAGGTCGTCACCCTCATGACCACCAACGGCCAGGCGCCGTTCATCACCGTGTTCATGTACCTCAACGAGGCCCAGAACGCGCAGGAGAAGCACGACCTCGCCCTCTGCATCGAGGAGATGCTGAAGCAGCGCTACCAGGGCGTGAAGAATGAGGCCGGCGTCTGGATCACCCCCGCGTTCCCGAAGCTCATCTACGTGCTGGAGGAGGACAACGTCCACGAGGGCGACGAGTACTTCTACCTCACGAAGCTCGCGGCGAAGTGCACGGCCAAGCGCATGGTGCCCGACTACATCTCCGAGAAGAAGATGCGCGAGTACAAGCTGTCCAAGGGTGAGACCGAGGGCAACGGCGACGTGTACACCTGCATGGGCTGCCGCTCCTTCCTCACCCCGGACCGCTCCGGCAACGGCTACGACAACGTGGCCCGCGCCAAGAACTACGAGCCGGGCAAGCCCAAGTACTACGGCCGCTTCAACCAGGGCGTCGTCACCATCAACCTGCCGGACGTCGCGCTGTCCGCCGACCGTGACGTCGACAAGTTCTGGAAGATCTTCGACGAGCGCCTCGACCTGTGCCACAAGGCCCTGCGCTGCCGTCACGACCGTCTGTGCGGCACGCTGTCCGACGCCGCGCCGATTCTGTGGCAGTACGGCGCGCTTGCGCGCCTCGACAAGGGCGAGAAGATCGACTCCCTGCTCTACGGCGGCTACTCCACCATCAGCCTCGGCTACGCCGGACTGTACGAGTGCGTGAAGGCGCTCACGGGCCACAGCCACACCGATCCCGAGGGCGAGGGGCTCGGCCTTGCCATCATGCAGCACATGAACGACAGGTGCGCGGAGTGGAAGGCAGCCGAGAACATCGACTACTCCCTGTACGGCACGCCCCTCGAGTCCACCACCTACAAGTTCGCGAAGTGCCTCCAGCGCCGCTTCGGCGTCATCCCCGGCATCACGGACAAGAGCTACATCACGAACTCCTACCACGTGCACGTGACCGAGCAGATCGACGCCTTCAGCAAGCTCGCCTTCGAGTCAAAGTTCCAGCGTCTCTCCCCCGGCGGCGCCATCAGCTACGTCGAGGTCCCGAACATGCAGGACAACCTCGAGGCAGTCGTGAAGGTCATGCAGTTCATCTACGACAACATCATGTACGCCGAGCTCAACACCAAGAGCGATTACTGCCAGGTCTGCGGCTACGACGGCGAGATCAGAATCGTGGAGGACGACGGCAAGCTCGTCTGGGAGTGCCCCAACTGCGGCAACCGCGACCAGTCCAAGATGAACGTCGCGCGTCGCACCTGCGGCTACATTGGCACCCAGTACTGGAACCAGGGCCGCACGCAGGAGATAAAGGATCGCGTGCTTCACCTGTAGCGATGATGGGGGCCACCCCCTCGTGGACATGCTCGGCGCTCGCGCGTTGCGCTCGCTCGCTTTGCGACTCGCCGTCCACGAGGGGGTGGCCCCTTCACGTAGAGCCGGACACCTCTAGCCGGTCTACTCCCATGGCCGCGAAGCCGGTGCGGCGCGTACCTACTGCCTTACTCCACAACGCTCAGCTCACCACAACCATTTTGTCCAAAGGAACCGCCCGATGAACTACGCCAACATCAAATACTGCGACATCGCCAACGGCATCGGGGTGCGCACCACGGTCTTCGTGTCCGGGTGCCGCCTGCATTGCAAGGGCTGTTTCAACGCGGAAGCCTGGTCCTTCTCGGCTGGAAAGCCCTTTGACCGCGAGGTGGAGGACAAGGTGCTGGAGAGCCTGCGGCCCTCGTACGTGAATGGCCTCTCCGTGTTGGGCGGCGAGCCCACGGAGCCGGAGAACGTCGCCGCGCTCGCGCCCTTCCTCGAGCGCGTACGGGCAGAGCTGCCCGAGAAGGACATCTGGATGTACTCTGGACGTACCTGGGAACAGCTGACAGGCGACGGGGACCACGCCTCGCCGGACATGGACCGCGTGCTCTCGTGTCTGGACGTACTGGTGGACGGCCCGTTTGTGCAGGATCTCTACGACATCTCACTGCGTTTCCGCGGCTCATCCAACCAGCGTCTGATTGACGTGCCCGCCACGCTCAAGGCGCATGCGGACGGAACGCTCTCCGGTGCGAACGACGTGGTGGAGTGGGTGGACGACCCCGTGTTCTCAACGCACTCCATGTAGCATTCTGTCTGTTGCTTGCACCTGTCTTGCGCTACATTTGGAACCAGGCCAAGACGAGGAGGCAAGATGTTCTGCACTAACTGTGGCGCCAAGATCAAACCAGGAACGCGCTTCTGCCCGCAGTGCGGCGCGGACCTCTCTGCCGTCTCGTCCGCGGACGAGACGGCCGCGGACGAGACGGCCGCGGACGAGACGGTCGCTGGCGAGGCCCCGGTCGACGCGCAGGACCTGACGCAGCCCATGCCTCCCGCACATGCCTCCTGGAAGCCAAGGCAGGCCTCGAACGAGGACGCCGGCCAAGACGAACCCTCCGGCCAGGACGAGCTGCAGGCGACGTCACCGCAGGCAATGGTCGGCGGAGCCGTCGCGCCCAGGGAGGTGCCCCAGGCACCGGCGCGCCCGAAGGCGGGCTCGCTTCGCCCCGACCCGGAGCGCGGCGGGCGCAAGGTCGCCCTCATAGCGCTCGGCGTGCTCGCGCTCTGCGCGGCGGCCGTCGCGGGCGTGATCCTGGGCGTGATGCCGATGCTCAACGCCAACCACAAGGAGCCCTCCATCGTGAGGACCGATGACTCGTCCAGCTCCAGCGGCACGAAGAAGATCACGCTCGGCGGCTCCGGCGAGGACGACGCAGGCTCCAGCTCCAGCGAGGAGCACGTGGGCTTCAAGGGCGTCACCCGCGCCAGCGCGTCCTCGACGCTGCCGACTGACCAGTACGCAAGCTACGGCGCCCAGAACCTGATTGACGGCAACGTCACGACCTGCTGGGCGGAGGGTGCAAGCGGGCTTGGCATTGGGGAGTACGTGACTCTTTCCGACGACGAGCGCCAGACCTTCTCGGCATTCTCCATCGCGAACGGCTACCAGAAGTCCGAGAGCCTGTACCACAAGAATCCGCGCGCAACCAGGCTGGGCGTCTCCGTGGACGGCAAGAAGGTCATGGACGTCGACCTGCCCGACAACGAGTTTGGCTCGATCACCCGCTTCGAGCTGCCCGAGCCCGTCGACGGCAACTCCATCACGTTCACGATAGAGGCGGCGACGCCAGGCTCGAAGTACGAGGACACCTCCATCTCGGAGATCACGGTTTCATAGCGGCGCGTCTGCACGGAAAGAGGGATTGGGAGCACATGGACCAGGCACGGGACGACATCTGGGCGATCGAGCACCGCCACTCCGTCAGGCGCTTCACGGGCGAGGCGGTGCCTGCAGACGTTCGCGCCGAGCTTGAGCGGGCCGTTGCCGCAGCGAATGCCACCTCTGGACTGCACATGCAGCTGGCCTGGGACGAGCCCGAGGCCTTCAAGACCATGCTCGCCCACTACGGAAAGTTCCAGAACGCTTGCAACTACCTTGCGCTGGTGGGGCCAAAGGGCCCGGACCTCGACGAGCTGTGCGGCTACTTTGGCGAGAAGATCGTGCTCCTTGCGCAGCGGCTTGGCCTTAACAGCTGCTGGGTGGGCGGCACGTTCAGCCGCAAGAGGACCCGCTGCAACGTGGGCGCAGGCGAGCGGCTCGTGATGGTGGTCGCGCTGGGCCTTGGCGTGGATGACGGACGTCCGCGCAGGTCGAAGGGCATAAGCGAGCTCAGCAACACCCACGGGCTCGTGATGCCGGACTGGTTTCAGCACGGCATGCAGGCGGCGGCGCTCGCGCCCACGGCCCTGAACCAGCAGCACTTCATCTTCACGCTGGACCGCGACCGCACCCGCGTGAGGGCGCAGTCCACGGGCGGCTTCTTCAGCAAGGTCGACCTGGGCATCGCGGAGTGCCACTTCGAGCTTGCAAGCGGACACGCCGTGGAGGACTCCGCCACAAGCCGGCTCGCAGACTCACGCGCGGGCGAGAAGGGCGGCCGTTAGCGACCGATGAGGCCCAGCCTCACGCACGCGTTGTAGATGCCGTCGCGGTCCACGTCGTCGGTCACGAAATCCGCCTGCTCCTTCACCTCTGGGTTGCCGTTGCCCATGGCGACGGAGGTGCCGCACACGCCAAACATACCAAGGTCGTTTCCGCCGTCGCCAAAGGCGATGGCCTCGTCTGGCGTGATGCCGTAGAGGTCGAGCACCTTGCGTACGGCGCGGTCCTTTCCACCTCCGCGGGGGAACACGTCCACGAACTCGCGGGTCCACCGGGTCATCTTGATGTGGTTGCACGCCTGCTTCACCACGTCGGTCTGGCCAGGCTCCAGAAAGACGTTCAGCTGGTAGATGTCCGCGTCAAGCGCAAGGGCGGGGTCGTCCTCCTCGTAGGTGAGGCCCACCCTCGCCTCGATGCTGCGCACCAGGTCGTCGTGGCCGCTCACGAACATGCGCTCTGCCGTCATGAACAGGCACTGGTACATACCGGCCTGCACCTGCCCCACGATCGTGGCGATGTCCGCCTTGTCCATCGTCTCCTGGTACAGAATGCCATCGCGGTTGAGGATGAACTGACCGTTGAACAGGATGAACGCCTCGAGGCTGTCCAGGGGCACCTCCTCTACGGTATACGGGGCGCGCCCGGTGCACAGGAAGCACTTCACGCCGTTCTGACGCAGCTCCCGCAGCGCCACGAGGGTGGACTCCGGCACGCGGTGCGTCGCGAAAGAGATCATGGTTCCGTCCGCGTCGAAGAACGCAGCCTTGATGTTCTGGTCGATCTTCCACTCTGACATGTGGCTCTTCTCCCCTAGCGTCGTGTCTTGGTGGCCCTAGGGCCCGTCTTCTGCTGGCGCGCGTTCATAAGGTAGAGCAGGTGCAGGCCGCGCAGCGTGAGCGTGGGGTCCACGGTCGCGGGATGCCGCAGCAGCCCCGCGATCACCTGCGCGCCGTCGCCGCACATCACGACGGGCGCCTCGCAGCCAAGCTCGCGCTCGATGCCGCGGACGAGCCCGTCTATGCGGATGGCCTCGCCCAGCACCACGCCGGACAGCATGGCCTCGCGCGTGGACTTGCCTATCACGCGGTCGGGGACCTTCAGCTCTATCTGGGGCAGCCGCGCCGCCGCGCCCGCGAGCGCACGCACGCCCAGAGCGAGGCCCGGCGCGATGACGCCACCGGCGAACGCGCCGCGGGCGTCCACCACCTCCATGTTCACGGTAGTCCCAAGGTCGACCGCAATAGCCGGGCACCCCAGGGTCTCGCGCGCGGAGACAGCGTCCGCTATGCGGTCCGGCCCCACCTCGGACGGGTCGTGGTAGTCCATGCGGATGCCCGTCTTCAGGCCCGGCCCCACCACAAGCGGCCGTGCGCCGCACGCGGCGGCAAGGCCTCGCGTCCACGGCTCCGTGAGCGAGGGCACCACGCACGAGAGTATGGCACCCACATGCCCCGTGGCCGCGGCTGGCGCGTTGGCGTCGCGCCCCAGCACCTCGAGTGCGCGCTCCACCAGCAGACGCGCCTCGTCCGCGGTCAGGCGCTCCGGGGTCGTTACCTCGAACGTGCCCACGGGCTCCGCGTCACGGGCGGCGTCAGGCGCAAACAGCCCCAGACTCGTGGTGGTGTTGCCCACGTCCACCGCAAGCGACCCGCATGGCCCGTCCTTCTCGCCCACCTGCATGGCTCCGTCCTTCGCATACTCGCGCCTGCCTTGCGCGGACGCATGGCGCAGGCCGCGCGCGGGGGCAGCATGCGTCCCCATGGGTTTCGCACCACGCCCGCCACCTGTATACTCTAACCGTTTGCCCTGCATGTCCGGCACGGCAGACGGTCCGGTAACCCGACTTCCCGACGCAATCCACGTCAAGGGGAAGCGGATATACGCAAAGGAGCACAATATGGACAACGGCAACAACCGCGCCCCGTGGCGCGGGCAGCTCACGCTGCGTGGAGCGATCATCGGCACTATAGGCTGCGTCATCATCACGGCGTCGTCCGCCTACACGGCGCTCAGGCTGGGGGCGCTGCCCTGGCCCATCGTGTTCGCGGCGGTCATCTCGCTCTTCTTCCTCAGGCTTCTGGGCAACGCCAGCCTGAACGAGGCCAACGTAACCCACACCATCATGTCCGCCGGCGCCATGGTCGCGGGTGGCCTTGCGTTTACGCTGCCCGGCGCGTGGATGCTGGGACTTGCCAACCAGATGGGCTGGGTGCAGATGTTTTTGGTGGCGCTGTGCGGCACCGTGCTGGGCCTGGTGTGCACCGCGCTCATACACCGTCACTTCATCGTGGAGGACGAGCTCGAGTTCCCCACCGGCACCGCCGCGGCCGAGACGCTGCGCGCCACCGAGGCGGGCGGCAGCACCGGCGCCAGGCTGTTCTGGTCCATGGGACTTGCCGGCGCGTACGGCGTGCTGCGCGACGCCCTGGGCGTGGTCCCCACCATGCTGGCCCAGCTGCCCATCCCCGGCGTCAGCTTCGGCATCTACAACTCGCCCATGATGCTCTCCGTGGGCTTTCTCGTGGGCTTCGTGCCGCTGGCGTTCTGGTTCGGCGGCGCCGCGTTCGCAAACTTCGGCCTGATAGGCGCAGGCAGCGCCCTTGGCCTGTGGAGCGTCACAAGCGCCCAGGGCATCGTGAGCAGCCTCGGCATGGGGCTCATGATGGGCTCGGGCATCGCCACCGTCGTCAAGGACATCCTGCCACAGGTGGGCACGTTCGTGCGTCAGGCCCGCCAGGACGCGCCGGGCGAGAAGGACGACCCCCAGTCGCTGGTATCGGGCAGTCTCCGCACGGACGCCGGGATCTTCGGCGTCGCCACCGCTGCCGTGGCCGTCCTCGCGTGCCTGGGGCTTGGCCTTTCTCCCGTGGCCTCCGTCGTCGTGGTTGCGCTCACCTTCGTCACCACCATCATGAGCGCGCAGTCATGCGGCCAGACCGGCATCGACCCCATGGAGATCTTCGGCCTCATCGTGCTTCTGGCCGTAGCGGCGCTCGGCGAGCACAGCCAGGTCAGGCTGTTTTTCGTCGCGGGCATGGTCGCCGTGGCATGCGGACTCGCCGGCGACGTGATGAACGACTTCCGCGCAGGCCACCTGCTGGGAACGGACCCGCGCGCGCAGTGGCTTGGCCAGGCCTTGGGCGGCATCGTGGGCGCCGTCGTCGCGGCAGCCGTCATGTGCGCGCTCGTGGCGGCATATGGTCCGGGCGCGTTCGGCCCGGGCAAGGCGTTCGTCGCGGCACAGGCGTCCGTCGTCGCAACCATGATTTCTGGCATCCCCAGCGTGCCCGCCTTCGCGATCGGCCTTGCCGCCGGCATCGCGCTCTACTGGGCAAAGCTCCCCGCCATGATGGTGGGCCTTGGCGTCTACCTGCCGTTCTACATGTCGCTCACCGCGTTTCTGGGCGCGCTCGCGAAGCTCGCCTACGATGCCGCCTGGCGCCGCCGGAACGCCGCGGCCACCTCGGGAACCGACGATGCGGAGCGCGAGCGCCTCTTTGCGGAGCATGAGCAGAACGGCCTCGTCGTCGCATCCGGCGTGCTTGGCGGCGAGTCCATCGTGGGCGTGATCATCGCGTTCGCGTCCGTCATCATGGGACTCGCGGCCTAGGCTCCCCACCAGGTACGGCACCGCACCTCGTCAAGTCGACGCGTTACGCAAGCCCGCCCGCACCCCGCCGATTGGCGTGGATGCGGGCGGGTCCTTTTGCGAGCGACCGATCGCTATGCCTTGCTACGCCCTGGCCTGGGCTCGTGCCTGGAATGCCGCGATGATCTTGTCACCCATCTGCGAGGTGCTCAGGCGCTTGTCCTCCGGGGTGTCGTCGTCCGCAAGGTCGGCCGTGCGCCAACCCGCGTTCAGCACGTCCTCCACCGCGCCAGCGACGTCGTCCGCCGCGTCGTCCATCTGGAAGCTGTAGCGAAGCATGAGCTCGACGGAGAGGATCTGCGCAATGGGGTTCGCTATGCCCTTGCCTGCGATGTCGGGCGCGGAGCCGTGGCTCGGCTCGTACAGGGCGGTGCCCGTGCCGAGCGATGCGGACGCGAGCATGCCGAGCGAGCCCGTCAGCATGGACGCCTCGTCCGAGAGGATGTCGCCAAACGTGTTCTCCGTCACAAGGACGTCAAACTGGGACGGGTTCGCGACCAGCTGCATGGCACAGTTATCCACGAGCATGTCCTCACCCTCGACGTCCGGATACTCCTCGTTCAGACGGTGGTTCACCTCGCGCCACAGCCTGGAGGTCTCGAGCACGTTTGCCTTGTCCACGGAGGTAACGATGCCGTCGCGGCGAGCTGCCGCCTCGTACGCCCAGCGGATGACGCGCTCGATCTCGTACTCCGAGTACTCCATGGTGTCGAACGCCTTGTCGCCGGCCGCACCGGCAACGCCTGCCCCCTCGACGCCGTGCTCGCGACGGTGCTCGCCAAAGTACAGGCCACCCGTGAGCTCGCGCACGATGAGCAAATCTACGCCATCAAGCCTGTCCTCGCGCAGCGGAGATGCATCGCGAAGCGCCTCGTACACGCGAACGGGACGCAGGTTGAGGTACAGGCCCAGGTTCTTGCGGATGGCAAGCAGGCCCTGCTCCGGACGCACGGCGCCGGGGCGGGTGTCGTTCCACTTCGGGCCGCCGACGGCCGCAAGCAGCACCGCGTCCGCCGCCTCCGCCGCGGCGAGCGTCGCAGGGGGAAGCGCGCTCACGTCCTCGCCGGCCTCGCGGGTCGCGTCGATCGCGGCGCCGCCTATGAGCTGGTCCTCGCACGCAAACTCCACGTCGCACGCAGTGCCGACCGCCTCGAGCAGCCGTTTCGCCTCCGCGATGATCTCCGGGCCGATCCCGTCGCCCGGGAGCGTGCATATCCTGTACGTCTTCGACGCCATGACAACCTCCTTCGGCGCACCCGTGCGGCGCGCCGTCGACAAACTTCCCGAGGGGCCATCCGCCCCGGCTACGCGTTCTTCTCGGCCATCTGACGCTTCGTGCGCGCCACCAGGCCACCCTCGTTGATGATTTCCTGGATGAACGGCGGGAACGGCTGCGCCTGGAACGTGGCACCCGTGGTCTCGTCCCTCACGACGCCGGTGTCCGCGTCCACGTACACCACGTCGCCGTCAGAAATCGCGTCCGCCGCCTCCGGGCACTCCATGATGGGCAGTCCGATGTTGATGGCGTTGCGATAGAAGATGCGCGCAAAGCTCTTCGCGATGACCACGCTCACGCCGGCCGCCTTGATGGCCACGGGCGCATGCTCGCGAGAAGAGCCACAGCCAAAGTTCTCGTCCGCGACTATGATGTCGCCCCTCTTGACTCTGCCCACGAACGTGGGGTCGAGGTCCTCCAGGCAGTGCTTCGCGAGCTCTGCCGGATCCGAGGTGTTGAGGTAGCGGGCGGGGATGATCACGTCCGTGTCGACGTCGCGCCCGTAGCGAAATGCGGTTCCCTTGAACTTCATGATGCTATCTCCCTTAGGCTTGGTCGAGGTCGGACGGCAGCGCGATGTGACCGGCGACGGCAGACGCCGCGCACACGGCGGGGCTAGCCAGGTACACTTCGGACGTGGGGTCTCCCATGCGACCCACGAAGTTGCGGTTCGTCGAGCTCACGCACCGCTCGCCTGCGGCAAGGATGCCCATGTAGCCGCCGAGGCACGGACCGCACGTGGGGGTGGACACCACGCAGTGCGCATCGATGAACACGTCCATGAGACCCTCGTGCACGCACTGCAGCCAGACGCCCTGCGTCGCGGGAATCACGATGCAGCGTACGTTCGGGTCAACGGTGCGCCCGCGCAGGACGTCCGCGGCAGCGCGCATGTCTTCGATGCGGCCGTTGGTACAGCTGCCGATGACGGCCTGGTCGATGGCAATGTCGCGACTCTCGGCGACCGGATGCGTGTTGCTTGGCAGGTGCGGCCAGGAGACCTGCGGCACGACGTCTGCCGCATCGATTCTCACCACCTGCTTGTACGTGCAGTCGGGATCCGCGTGATACTCCTTGTACGGGCGCTCGCAGCGGCCGTCCAGCCAGGCGCGCGCAACGTCGTCCACCTCGAAGAGCCCCGCCTTGCCGCCTGCCTCGATCGCCATGTTCGCGATGGTGAGACGACCCTCCACGGAGAGGTTCCGGATGGTGGAGCCGGCAAACTCCATGGCGCAGTACAGCGCGCCGTCCACGCCGATCTTGCCGATCACGTACAGGATGATGTCCTTCGCGGAGGCGCCAGCCGGCAGCTCCCCGTCCACCTGGATGCGAATGGTCTCGGGCACCTTGAACCATGCGCGTCCGGTCGCCATGCCGACGCCGGCGTCCGTGGAGCCAACGCCCGTGCTGAACGCGCCGATGCCGCCGTACGTGCAGGTGTGGGAGTCCGCGCCTATGATGAGGTCGCCGGGGCCGACGATGCCCTTCTCGGGGAGAAGAGCGTGCTCGATGCCCATGCACCCCTGCTCGAAGTAGTGGGTGATGCCCATCTCGTGGGCAAAGTCGCGCGTGACCTTCGTCTGCTCCGCGCTCTTGATGTCCTTGTTCGGGCTGTAGTGGTCCGGAACGAGGAAGATCTTCGTCGGGTCGAAGACGCCTGCTCCAATCTCGCGCACCGTCTTGATGGCGATTGGTGCCGTAATGTCGTTGGCGAGCACGCCGTCGAGGTCGCACTCGATAAGCTGGCCGGGGACGACCTCGTCGAGGCCTGCATGGTCGGCGAGGATCTTCTCTGCCATCGTCATGGGACGTGCCATGGTTGCTCCTTCCTAGTTGAGCGTGTCGGGCGTCGCCAGAAGCGAGTCCACAAACTGTCGCGCCCCGCGGGCGGAACGGCCGCCGCGCCTGGTTGCGAAGCGCTCGGCGGCAAGGTCAAGCTGGCCCTCGTCCATAGAGATGCCCCTGTCCGCGGCAAGCTTGTGGACAATGTCAAGGTAGACGCCCTTGTCGGGCTTGTAGAACGTAAGGTGGATGCCAAAGCGGTCGGAAAGCGAGACGATCTCCTGAATCGTGTCGCGCTGGTGCACGTCGTCGCCGTCGCGGTCGCTGAAACGCTCGCGCACCAGATGGCGGCGGTTGCTCGTCGCATAGATCACGACGTTGTCGGACTTCGCGGACACGGAGCCCTCCAGAATGGCCTTCAGCGCCGCGAAGTTGTCGTCGTCCGCCGAGAACGACAGGTCGTCGATGAAGATGACGAACTTCAGCGGGTTCTGCGTGAGCTGGTCCAGGATCGCCGGGATGGCGCGCAGCTGCTCCTTGCGGACCTCCAGGATGCGCAGCCCCTCCGGCGCAAGCGCGTTTGCCACGGCCTTGACCGTGGAGCTCTTGCCCGTGCCGGCATCCCCCGTGAGCAGGATGTTCGCGGCGGGAAGCCCGCGCAGCAGCGCACGCGTGTTCTCCAGGATGGCGTTGCGCTGGCGCTCGTAGTCCACGAGGTCCTCCAGTCGCTGCGGGTCAGGGTAGCGCACGGGCACGATCTGTCCTTGGTCCACGCGAAACACGTGGTAGCGGGCATACATGCCCCAGCCCGTGCGACCGATGCTCGCCGCCCTCTCCGCGTAGGCCGCGGGGAGGTCGATGCTGGAGTTGGCAAAGTGGGGCAACAGCGCGCGAAGGTCCTTCTCGCCCACCGGGGCGAGAAGGACTTCCGCCGTGAGGTTCGCCATCATGCCAAGCGTCTCGAGCTCGCTTGACGCGGCATCCTCAAGCTCCTGAGCGACGTGTCCCCCCGCACCGAGGCGCCTGAGGTATGCGTTCTCATCGTCAAGGACCACGGTGCGCACGTGGGTGGCGAGGTCGGCGTCGCCCGTGGCGAGCAGCGTCGCCACCAGCCGCGCATACGCGTCCGCGTACTCGTGCTCCAGACCGGGACGCGCGGGGTCCGCCTCAAGCCGGTTTCCCAGCTCGGCGCAGCGCGCGACCGCGGCGATCACGTCGTCTTCGAGCACGCCCCTGAAGACCGCGAGCGAGAGCAGGCCGAGGCGGAGCCTCCTGAACGTCACCCCCGTGTCCCACGCGGCCATGCTACTCCCCCGCCGAGAGGACGGCGCCGTTTGCGCCGGAGCCCACGAGCGCGGCATAGCGCTTGAGATAGCCGTGAAGCTCCTTCTTCTTGGGCACGAATGCCGCCATGCGGCGCTCGTACTCCGCGTTGTCGATCTTGAGCTCGATGCGGTTATTCGGGATGTCGATCAGGATGGTGTCACCCTCCTCCACGATGCCGATCGGGCCGCCGCTTGCCGCCTCGGGGGAAACGTGACCCACGCAGGCGCCGCGCGTCGCGCCTGAGAAGCGGCCGTCCGTGATGAGCGCGACGGACTCGCCAAGGCCGCGGCCCATGATCGCGGAGGTGGGGTTCAGCATCTCGCGCATGCCGGGGCCGCCCTTCGGGCCCTCGTAGCGGATGACCACGACGTCGCCCGCGACGATCTTGCCCTCGTCGATGGCCTGCTGCGCGGCCTCCTCGCTCTCGAACACGCGGGCCGGACCCTCGTGGACGAGCATGTTGGGCGCGACGGCCGCCCGCTTGACGACCGACCCCTCCGGCGCGAGGTTGCCGCGCAGGACGGCGATGCCGCCAGTGGCAGAGTACGGGTCGTCCACCGGGCGGATCACGTCGTGGTCGAGCACGGGGTGGTTCGCGATGTTCTCGCCCACGGTCTTGCCGGTGACCGTCATGCAGTCGAGGTTGAGCAGGCCCTTCTTGGAGAGCTCGTTCATGACGGCGTAGATGCCGCCCGCCTCGTTGAGGTCCTCCATGTACGTGCGGCCAGCCGGTGCCAGGTGGCAGATGTTCGGCGTGCGGGCCGACATCTCGTTCGCGTTGTCGAGGTTGAGATCGATGCCGCACTCGTGCGCGATGGCGGGCAGGTGGAGCATCGTGTTGGTGGAGCAGCCGAGGGCCATGTCGACGGTGAGCGCGTTCGCGAACGCCTCCCTCGTCATGATGTCGCGCGGGCGTATGTCGCGGCGAAGCATCTCCATGACGGCCATGCCGGCGTGCTTCGCGAGCTCCAGGCGCGCGGAGTATACGGCGGGGATGGTGCCGTTGCCAGAGAGGCCCATGCCGATGACCTCGGTCAGGCAGTTCATTGAGTTCGCGGTGTACATGCCAGAGCACGAGCCGCACGTCGGGCACACCTTTCGCGCGTAGTCCTCCAGGTCCTCCTCGCTCATCTTGCCGGCGGAGTAGCTGCCCTGCGCCTCGAACATGGACGAGAGGCTGGTCTTGCAGCCGTGGACGTGACCGGCGAGCATGGGACCGCCAGACACGAGCACCGTGGGCACGTTCACGCGTGCCGCTGCCATGAGCAGGCCGGGAACGTTCTTGTCGCAGTTCGGGACCATCACGAGCGCGTCGAAGCCATGCGCGAGCGCCATGCACTCCGTGGAGTCCGCGATAAGGTCGCGCGTGACGAGGCTGTACTTCATGCCGGTGTGGCCCATGGCGATGCCGTCGCACACAGCAATCGCGGGGAACACCACGGGCATGCCACCGGCCATGGCAACGCCCATCTTGACGGCCTCGACGATCTTGTCGATGTTCATGTGGCCGGGGACGATCTCGTTCTGGGAACTCACGATGCCCACGATGGGGCGGTGCATCTCCTCCTCGGTCCAACCGAGCGCATGGAACAGCGAGCGATGCGCCGCGTTGCGCGCGCCAAACTTAATCTCATCGCTCGCGAAATGCTCGCGATCCGGAGCCTCTTCCATTGGTTCCTCCTTGTTCTTCTCGCCCACCGGGGGCGCGCATTATTACCTCTTTAACTAGTTCGCAAGCGAGAAGCCCGCGTCCTGCAGGTGCTGGCGGATCTCCTCTATCTGCTTGTTGTCACGGGTCTCCATGCCCACGCGCAGGATGCAGCTCGAGATGGGCAGGTCGGGATCGGTCAGGTCGTAGTCGACGGACACAACGTTCGCGCCGAGCTCCGCGATGATGTGGCTGACCTGCTCCAGCTGGCCCGGCTTGTCCGTGAGCTTAAGCGAGAGCGTGACCTTGCGGCCACTCATGGCAAGGCCGCGGTTGATGACGCGCGACAGGATGTTCACATCGATGTTGCCACCGCTTATGACGCAGACGACGCGCTTGCCCTCGACGGGCAGGTGACCGAACATGCAGGCCGCGACCGGCGTCGCACCCGCGCCCTCCGCGACGAGCTTCTGGCGTTCCATGAGCGCGAGAATCGCGGCGGCGATCTCGTCGTCCGAGACGGTCACGATGTCGTCGACGTACTTCTCGACCATCTCGAAGTTCAGGGTGCCGGGGACCTTGACCTGGATGCCGTCCGCGAACGTGACGGCGGAGTCGGAGGCGGCCCACTTGTCCTGGCGGAACGCGTCCGCGAACGCGGAGGCACCCTCCGCCTGGACGCCGTAGACCTTGCACTGCGGGCGTAGGCTCTTGATGGCGAGCGCGACGCCTGAGATGAGCCCGCCACCGCCGACGGGAACGACGACCGCGTCCACGCCGTCGAGCTGATCGAGGATCTCGAGGCCGATGGTGCCCTGGCCTGCGATCACGTCCTCGTCGTCGTACGGGTGAATGAACGTTGCGCCCGTCTCCTCCTGCAGGCGGACGGCCTCGTCGTGGGCATCATCGTACGTGCCCTTGACCAGGCGCACCTCCGCACCGAGCCTGCGCGTGTTCTCCACCTTCATGATGGGGGCGCCGTCCGGCATGCACACGACGCTCTTGACGCCCAGGCGCGTCGCCGCAAGGGCGACGCCCTGCGCGTGGTTGCCCGCACTGCACGCGATGATGCCGCGGGACAGCTCGTCCTTGCTGAGACGATTGATCTTGTAGTATGCGCCGCGAATCTTGAACGAGCCGGTGACCTGCAGGTTCTCCGTCTTCAGGTGCAGGTCCATCCCTTCGACCAGGTTGGGTGCCGCAATGAGGTCGGTCTTTCGAGCGACCCCGCGCAGAGCGTATGCTGCGTTGTACACCTTGTCCAGTGAGAGCATCCTGAGGTTCCTTTCTTGGGTTTGAACTGGGGTTTCCCACTTTTGCTACTGGCGGTTTGCTAGACCGCGAGGAAGTTCGTGATGTGCTGGCCGCCGGGGACCATGGGACGCACCATCTCGTCACGGTCGAGCACCACGTCGATCACGTAGCCGTGACCACAGCCGAGCGCCTCGCGCAGCGCCGCCTCGAAGTCCGCGACGGTCGAGACGCGCCTGCCGTCCAGGCCGTAGGCGCGAGCCAGGTCCGGCCACGAGGGCGGGCGGTCGAGGTTCGTCTGGGAGTAGTGCCCGTTGTAGATGAGCGTCTGCCACTGGTGCACCATACCCAGGACCTCGTTGTCGTAGATGATGGTGATGATGGGCAGCTTGTAGTGCTCCTCGGTCGCGAGCTCGATGCAGTTCATGCGGAACGAGCCGTCGCCCGTGACGTGGATGACGCGCTTTGTGGGGTTGCCCACCTGCGCGCCAATGGCAGCACCCAGGCCAAAGCCCATGGTGCCGAACCCGCCCGAAGTGAGCAGCTGGCCGGGATAGTCGTAGTGGAAGTGCTGGATGGCCCACATCTGGTGCTGACCGACGTCCGTCGTCACGATGGTGTCCTGCGGACACAGGCGTGCGACGACGTCATCCACCTGCTTCGGGGTGAGGTGGCCCTCCTCCTCGTCGTACACCGTCTCGGTGGGATACGAGAACACGAACTCCTTCCACTCCGAGTGGTCGAGCTGCCCCGCGGACTCGAGTCGCTTGAGCAGCAGCTGGAGCACCTGTCGCACGTCGCCCTGGATGCCCTTCTCGCAGTGGACGTTCTTGCCGATCTCGGCCGGGTCGATGTCGATCTGGACGATCTTCGCCTTCGAGGCGAACGTGTCGGGCTTGAGGGCGATGCGGTCCGAGAACCTGCAGCCAAGCGCAAGCAGCAAATCGCAGTTGTCGACGGCCATGTTCGAGGCCTGGGAGCCGTGCATGCCAATCATGCCCGTGGTCAGGGGGTCGCGTCCCCTGAAGCCGCCACCGCCCATGACCGTGATGGCAACGGGCGCGTCGATCTGGTTCGCAAAGCGGTTGAGCTCGCCGTTGGCCCTGCTGCGCACCACGCCGCCGCCGCAGATGATCATCGGGCGCTTCGACTCCAGCACCATCTGGACTACCTCGTCTACGTCCGCCGCGTCGACCGCGGGCGGCTCGAGCGACGCGCGAAGCTCGTCGGGCAGAAGGCCGGGCGCAAGGTGCGAGAGGTGCTCGGAAAGGTGGACGGGCGCATACGAGGTGAACGTCTGGGTGACGTCCTTCGTGATGTCCAGGAACACGGGACCAGGCCTGCCGGAGCGCGCTACCAAAAACGCCGCGCGCACGACGGAGGCGAGCTCGCTCACGTCGGACACCTGGCGCGTCCACTTCGTGATCGGCTTCATGACCGCGGTGCTGTCCACCTCTTGGAACGAGTTCTTGCCCAGCAGCTGGGACGTGACGTTGCAGCTGATGGCCACCACGGGCGAGCTGTCCGCCATCGCGGTTGCGATGCCGGTCGTCAGGTTCGTGGCGCCGGGACCGGACGTCGCAAAGCACACGCCCACGCGCCCCGTGGAGCGAGCGTAGCCGTCCGCGGCGTGAGCGGCACCCTGCTCGTGGCTCACAAGATAGTGGTTGATGCCGCTCGTCTGGTACAGAGCGTCGTATACGTCCAGAATCGTGCCGCCGGGATACCCAAAGACGGTGTCCACTCCCTGCTCCTTGAGGCATTCCAGCAGAATCTGAGCCCCTGTCAGCTGCAGTTCCATCGGTCCCCTTTCCCCTTTTGCCCTGTCGCGTCGCTTCCTCGAACCTCATCTGATGTCTAATAAAAAGAGTCCCCGCCCCTGGCGAAGACCCACATGCGTTGCAACCCCTTTGTAAAAAGAGGCTGCAACTAGATAATAATTAGGATTTCAGCGGAGAAGACCATGTGTCCGCGACCGTTAGACCTTGCCTCCGTCATCGGGCATCCTCCTCCAAACGTCTGAATCGTTACGAACCGTGAACACCTATATTTGCACACCACGACACGCTTCTCCATAGATGCTCCGCGCTCGTAACAAAGTGGTTGCATTGCCATCAGCCGAGTCACAAAGCGGCTGGTAGAGACCAAAAAGGGAACGCGGCCCAGGACAGATGCCCAAGCCGCGTTCCCACGCTCTTCTCACGGTCTATCCGGCCGTCGAAGGACCCCCTAGTTGTTCAGGAGCTTGTCCTCGTCGTTCCACGCATACAGGGCGCGGATCTTCTTGCCGGTCTCCTCCATCAGGGTCTCGGCCTGCTGCCGACGCATCGCCTTGAAGTGGACCTGGTGGCTCTCCTCGGACATGTCAAGCAGGAACTCCTTGGCGAACTCGCCATTCTGGATGCGCTTCAGGTTGTAGCGCATGCCCTCCTTGGCGGCCTCGGTGATCACGTGCGGACCGGCGGTGTAGTCGCCGTACTCCGCGGTGTTGGAGATGGAGGAGCGCATGCCAGCGAAGCCGCTCTCGTAGATGAGGTCGACGATCAGCTTCATCTCGTGGATGCACTCGAAGTAGGCGTTGCGAGGATCGTAGCCCGCCTCGACCAGCGTGTTGAAGCCGGCCTCCATCAGGTCGGTCACGCCGCCGCAGAGGACGTTCTGCTCGCCAAAGAGGTCGGTCTCGGTCTCGGTCTTGAAGTCGGTCTCGAGAAGTGCCGCGCGAGCTCCGCCGATGGCAGCGCCGTAGGCCAGGGCGAGGTCGAACGCGTCGCCGGTGGCGTCCTGGTGGGCGCAGACCAGGCACGGGGTGCCCTTGCCCTCGACGTAGGTGGAGCGGACGGTGTGGCCGGGAGCCTTGGGGGCAACCATGATCACGTTGCAGTCCGGGCGGACGGTGATGCAGCCGTAGTGGATGTTGAAGCCGTGCGCAAAGGCGATGGTCTTACCCGGGGCGAGGTTCGGCTCGATGTCCTCCTTGTACATCTTGGCCTGATACTCGTCGTTGATCAGGATCATGATGATGTCAGCCCACTTGGCGGCCTCGGCGTTAGAGACGACCTCGAGGCCCTGCTTCTCGGCCTTCGCCTTAGACTTGGAACCGGGGCGCAGACCAACCTTCACGTCCACGCCGGAATCCTTCAGGTTCAGCGCGTGCGCGTGACCCTGAGAGCCGTAGCCAATGATTGCGACCTTCTTGCCGTCGAGCTTGCTGACGTCGCAATCCTGCTCGTGGAACATCCTGAATGCCATCTGTTTTCCTTTCGTTCGATGGATGGTACGGAAACTCTATGTGACAGAGACTCCCATGGGGAGTCTGGGTCTCCCTTTGTTAACACGCTTGCGATGTGCGGCACATATCCTTCAAATCGCGCCTAGACGCTCGCCACGTCCCTCATCACGCTCGGACCGCGCTCCAGGCTCACGACCCCCGTACGACACACCTCAAGAATCTCGAAGTCGCGCATCAGATCGATGAAGTTGTCGATGCGCCTGCTTCCCCCAGCAATCCTGAAGACGATGGAGTCGCGGGTGTAGTCCACGATCTTCGCCCTGAACGCGTCCGCCGCGTCAAGCACCTGCGAGCGCGTCTCGTTGCGGTTCGCCATCTTGATCAGCAGCAGCTCACAGCTGATGGAGTCCTCCGGGTCGAACTCCTTCCACGAGATGACGTCCGGCAGCTTGGCAAGCTGTGCGACAAGCTGGCGCTTCGAGCGCTCCTCGCCCTCATACTGCACCGTGATGCGGCTCAGCCTCTCCGTCTCGGTCTCGGACACCGTCAGGCTCAGGATGTTGAACTGCCTGCGCCTGAACATGCTGGTAACACGATTGAGGACGCCGTACTCGTTCCTGACCATGATGGCGATGTTGTACGTGGTCATCCGTCTACCTCCCCATCCTGGCACGGACGTCGTCCATGTTCACAATCAGCTCGTCCATGGACGCCCCGATCCTCAGCACGGGCGTGACGAACTCGTCCTTGTCTATCGGCACCTCGATGAGCTTCGGCCCCGCCGTCGCAGGGTCGCCCTGGGCGAGAAGTGCCCGCCCCAAGGCTTCGGAGAACTCCTCGATCGTCTGGACCCTCGTTGCCTCGGCCCCCATCCCCCGAGCAATCGCACAGAAGTCTGCACCGCCATGCCTCAGGGTGGTCATGGCATAGCGCTGCCCCTTGAAGAGCGACTGCATCTGGCGGACCATTCCGAGCACCCCGTTGTTCAGAAGCACGATGCACACGGGTATGTGGTGGTCCGCCGCCGTGATCATCTCCGCCATGTCCATGGCGAAGGAGCCGTCGCCGGTCACCAGGATGGAGGGCCTGCCGGTCGCCAGCGCAACCCCGTTCGCGGCACCAAGGCCAAAGCCCATCGTCCCCAGGCCGCCAGAGGTGATGAACGTCCTTGGCCTCGTGAAGCGCAGGTACTGCGCGGCCCACATTTGGTGCTGACCGACGTCAGTCACGACTGCCACGTCCTCTGAGCGCGCCGCGTCTATGGCCTCCATTACGTTCTTGGGGGTCAGCCCTTCTCGATAGTCCGCGTAGCCGCGTTCCTGGGCACGAAGCTCTCGCACGTGGCGTACCCACTCCTCGTGGGTGTTGGGCTCTATGAGCTCGGCCACGTCCTCCAAGAAGGCCCGCACGTCGCTCTTGACCTCCACCTGGTCCTCGAGGCTCTTCGAGAACTCGGACGTGTCGACGTCCACGTGGACGACCTTGCCACTTGGGGCGAACTTCGTGCGGTCACCCGTAGACCTGTCGTTGAAGCGGGCACCAAGCGCGATGAGGCAGTCGCACTCGTACATCGCCCTCGTGCTGGCGAAGTGCCCGTGCATGCCCTCCATGCCCAGGAAGCCGGGCGCGTCGGTCGGGACGCCCGAGACGCCCATGAGCGAGCACCCGATGGGAGCTCCGATCTTCTTCGCGAAGTCGATGATCTCCTGCGACGCACCGGACCAGACGGCCCCGCCACCGAAGTACACGAACGGCCTGCGAGACCTGTTTATCGCTGTGGCAGCTGCCTCAAGCTCATCTCTGGACGCACGGGGAGGCTCGTCGGCGGGAAGCGGCCCCGCATCCTGCCAGTCGATCATCGCACGCTGGACGTCGGCGGGAATGTCCACGAGGACGGGGCCCCGCCTGCCAGAGTTCGCAAGTCGGAACGCCTCGCGCAGCACCTCCTGCAGGCGGTTCGCGTCGCGCACGAAGTAGTTGTGCTTCGTGATTGGCAGCGTGACGCCCGTGATGTCAAGCTCCTGGAACGCATCCGTTCCGATCATCTGGTTCGACACGTTGCCCGTAATGGCAATCAGCGGTACGGAGTCCAGGTACGCCGTGGCAATGCCCGTCACCAGGTTCGTCGCGCCCGGACCGGAGGTCGCGATCACGACGCCCGTCTTTCCAGTCGCCCGAGCGTAGCCGTCCGCCGAGTGGCAGCCATGCTGCTCGTGCGTCGGCTCGATGACCCGAATCTTGTCCGTCGCATCGTAGAGAGCGTCGAACAGCTCGAGCACGGTCCCGCCCGGATAGCCAAACACGGTGTCGACACCCTCGGAGACGAGGGTCTCGACAATGCCCTGTGCGCCAGAGATTCGCCTCATACTACTTTCCTTCGTTCGAGCGCTGCGTCTGAATCATGCGGTTGATTGCGTTAACGTATGCCTTCGCGGAAGATACGACGATGTCGTTGTCGGAGCCGCGGCCAGTGAATACTCGACCGTCTTCGGCCTGGATGCGTACGGTCACCTCCCCCAGCGCGTCGATGCCGCGCGTGACGGCCTTGACGGAGAACTCCTGCAGGTCACCGTGGACGCTGACGACCTGGTCGACCGCCTTGTACGCGGCGTCCACGGGGCCGGTGCCAGTCGCGCACACCACGTGCTTCTCGCCCGACTCGTCGCTGATGGTCGCCGTCGCCGTCGGAACCAGCGGGTCGCCGCAGGAGACCTGAAGCGCGTCGAGGGTGTAGATGGCAGATGCGTCGCGCTGACGCTCCTGCACCATGGACTCGAGGTCCTCGTCGTACACTTCCTTCTTCTGGTCCGCAATCTCCAGGAAGCGCTGGTAAATCTCATCGAACTCGTTGTCCGGAAACGTGTAGCCCAGCTCTGCCAGACGGTGCTTCAGAGCCGCGTGGCCACTGCGTGCGCTCAGGATGATCTCCGAACCGGCCGCACCCACGTCCGCGGGATCGAGAATCTCGTAGGTGTCGCGCGCCTTCAGCACGCCGTCCTGGTGGATGCCGGAAGAGTGCGCGAAGGCGTTGGAGCCAACGATGGCCTTGTTCGCCTGCACGTTCATGCCGGTGATGCGGCTGACCAGGTGGCTTGCCCTCGTGAGCTCCTGGGTTACGATGCCGGTGTGCGCATCGAGCTCGTCGCCGTGCATCTTGATGGCCATTACGACCTCTTCGAGGGCGGTGTTGCCCGCACGCTCGCCCAGGCCGTTGATGGTGCACTCGATCTGCGTGGCGCCGTTCTTGACGCCCGCGAGCGCCAGTGCCGTCGCCATGCCCAGGTCATTGTGGGTATGAACGCTGATGGTCACGTTCTCGATGCCACGCACGTTGTCGCAGAGGCCCTTGATGCGCGCGCCAAAGTCGTCGGGCATCTGGTAGCCCGTCGTATCGGGGATGTTCACGACGGTCGCACCTGCGTCGACGGCGGCCTGGATCACGCGCTCGAGGAACTTCTGGTCGGCACGACCAGCGTCCTCGGCGTAGAACTCGACGTCGTCCACGTACTTCTTGGCGTACTTGACGCAGTGGATCGCACGCTCGATGCACTCGTCCTCGCTAATGCGCAGCTTCTCTTGCAGATGCTGGGGAGAAACGCCGAGTCCGGTGTGTATGCGGGGACGCTTGGCGGTCTTCAGAGCCTCGGCAGCACGGTCGATGTCCTTGTCCACTGCGCGCGTGAGGCCAACTACGACGGCATCGTCGCCCGCCAGGCGACCGATTTCCTGGACAGAGCGGAAGTCGCCAGGAGACGAGATGGGGAAACCGGCCTCGATTACGTCCACGTTCATCCGGAGCAACTGCTGGGCAATAACGAGCTTCTCCTCGGTGTTCATCGATGCGCCAGGCGACTGCTCGCCGTCTCGCAACGTGGTGTCGAAGATGTTGATCTTGCGGGTCATGAAATGACTCCTCTCGGACGGTGCGACACGTCAATAGATACGCAAACAACCATCCGTCGGATAGAGCCGACGCCGCACTATGTGAAAACGGGATGCGAGCGCCAAACCCACGTTCCGGCGGGTCAAACATTACGCGCTAGCAGCAACCTACGTGCAGCCTAGCGCGCGCTCGCTAGTAGGAGCGAGGAAACGACACCAAGTACCACGCGGCTGGCCGCGAGGTCGGTGAAGTCCTTGTATGCGACGAAGTCGTTGGTCATCGCTTTCGCTCCTTAAACATTCGCATCCACACGGATGCGTTGATGGACAATATGCCACAGCGTGGGACGCTGGTCGAGAAAAACTCCTCCCGCTTCTCCAAGCGGAAACAATTGGTCGGGAAGCATCGTTACCGCAATGGCACAGTCCTAGCCATCTCGCATTTGTCTGCAGCAAATTCCCTGTTGCAAAGGGGTGTGCGGCATGCTATAGTTCAACAATAGAACGTTTGTTCGATTCATGGAGAGGAGCGCACACATGGAGCAGGACATCAGAAATCTGGTGCAGGAGTCGAGGCTCGTTGGAAGTCACTCACCATTGCGAACGATTTCGTCTTCGGAAAGGTCATGCTCGACGAGGACCTCTGCAAGGAGGTGCTCGAGGCAATTCTCGCCACTGACATCGAGAAGATCGAGTACGTTGGGCGTCAGGATGCCATCGATGTGACCGAAGACGGACACGGCGTACGTCTTGACGTCTACGTCCGTGATGACAGGGGAACGGTCTACAGCGTCGAGATGCAGGCAACTGATACGCATGAGCTTCCGCAACGCTCACGCTACTATCACGCGATGCTTGCCCTCTCCCAGATTGGCAAGGGTGCCCCTTACCGCTCTCTTAGGGATTCCTACGTCATATTCATCTGCGGGTTCGATTTATTTGGGTTGGGACGCAGGGTATACTCATTCCAAAGCCGTTGCGAGGACGATTCAGACCTCTGTCTGAACGACGGAGTGCATACCATCTTTCTCGCAGCCACTTCGCCCACGGAACCGCAGGAGGGCCCACGGGTAAACGAGCTCCTTGACTACATTTCCTCTCGAAAGGTCACGGGAGAGCTCTCCTCAAGGCTCAACGAGGCCGTGGAGCACGTCCTCGACAACCGCAAATGGAGGCTTGAGTTCATGATGCAGGCAATCAAGGATCAGCTCAATGTCGACAAGGGTCGCGAGCTCGGTCTCGAGGAAGGCCGCAAGCTTGGTCTTGAGGAAGGTCGTCGGCTGGGGCTCGACGAGGGACGAAAGCTTGGCCTAGACGAGGGGCACAAGCTCGGGTTAGATGAGGGACACAAGCTCGGGCTCGAAGAAGGCCAGACCATCGGCGAGGAACGGCTTGCGGAGCTTGTTGCACGACTTCACGAAGACGGGCGACAAGATGACATCGTTCGCGCAGCTGCGGACCCCGCGTTTAGGGCGAACCTATTCAGCGAATACTCCATCGGCTTGGAATAACGCATAGCGTCTATAGACCGCTGTACCAAGTCCACGTATAGGCACGCACATAGCAACTAGCCGGGGGCGGCACGCCGCCCCCCACCGCGCTAATTGACTGGCCTGAACTTCTCCGCCTTTACCGGCATACACACGAGCTCGAATTCGCCATCCGTCGCCACGATGGTTGCAATACCCGCATTTGGCACGCGCATGGTGGTGCTTACCAACCTCCGGGAGAAACCGGACATCTTTGCGAACTCTAGCACCACATACCGCAGGTAGGCGCCATGCCCAACCACCAAAATGTTGTCGCCATCGGCACTCTCTTTGTACATCTTCTTGAAGGCGCGCCTCACGCGTTCGCGCACCTCTTTCCCGCTCTCGCCACCCACGGACGAGAAGTCCTGACGAAGGAAGCAGCGAGTAAACGTACCCCTGTTGTCCTTATAGGGCTTGCCGTCGATGTCACCAAAGTCGAACTCACGGAGATTCGCATTCACCCTTGTCTCGACGTTCCTCCCCGCGAGCAGCACCTCTGCCGTCTGATGGGTGCGGTTTAGGGGTGAGACGTAGCACCTCGCAAACTCTATCTGCGAAAGGGCTTTTGCACTCCTCTCGATCGCGGGAACGCTCTCGGACACAAGGGGCGAGTCGACCCTACCCCCCTGGATTATCTTGTCGCGGTTGAACTCGGTTCTTCCGTGGCGAACATAGTAGAAAGTGACCTTTTTCATGCATGCACATCCTTATTGAAATCATCGGGTCGACAGTGGCTACTGAACGCCATTCGCGACCGTCGAGGGGTCCCCTCCCTGGTTGACAACCTGCATCATGGTCGCCGTGGCCTGCTCGTCCGCCACGACGTAGGAAACGCCGCCTATCGTCTGTGGACTCGAGGGAATGGAGGCACTGTATATCGTGGGCCCACCAATCGCAAAGCGGGTGAGGAGCGGAATGATGTTGTAGCAGCGCATCGTTGTGGACAGGAGTCCGCCCATGGCCTTCCCGACGGAGGGTAGCGACAACGGGTTTGACAGGGCCTTCTTCATGATTGCCGAAATCAGTATCCGCTGGTCCTCCTGCCGCTGGTAGTCACCATTCGCAAACCCATGCCGCACGCGCGAGAAGAGCATCGCCGTATGCCCATCCATCTCGTGCGTGCCAGCAGGGAGCACAAGACCTGTGTAGCCCGGGTCGTTCACGTCCACGGGTACGTCGACCGTGACGCCCCCGAGCGCGTTCACGAGCGCCTCGATACCGTCGAAGTGGACGAGGGCCACATGGCTGACGCCTACCCCCGTGAGGCTCTTCACCGCCTTGACGGCGGCCGCTGCGCCACCAAACGCGTATGCCGCGTTAATCTTCTGCGTACCATGGCCGTCTATCTGCACCATCGTGTCTCGCGGTATGGATACCATGGTCACCTTGGCAGCTAGCGGGTCTATACGACACAGAATCAT
Source organism: Parafannyhessea umbonata (assembly GCF_900105025.1). GTDB lineage: Bacteria > Actinomycetota > Coriobacteriia > Coriobacteriales > Atopobiaceae > Parafannyhessea > Parafannyhessea umbonata. The sequence continues at coordinate 1,738,481 of NZ_LT629759.1, forward strand.
CGTGTCCGTCCTGCTTACCGTGTCGCCCTCCCGCGCGTCCGAGCCAAGGGCGAGCACGTAGTAGGGCGTGAGCGGAACGTGCATGGACAGCTCACTCGAAAGGCTCGTCGCAACGTCATCGGAAAACGCAATGCTCCGGTCTATGGGAACGCATATCAAGAGGTAGAGTCCAACGATAACGGCGAGGACGGTGAGAAGGACGTTTCGGGCGCGGTGCGGGCGCCTCCTAGGCTCCCCCTGATAGGCCGGCTGCTCGGGATAGCCGTACTGCTGCGGATACCCCTGCTGGCCAAAGGACTGCTGCTGCGGATAGTACGGCCTCTGCGATGCCGCCTGACCCTGGGAGCGACGCCCTTCTCCCCGGCCGATGTCGCGGAGGGCGTCTCCCAGACGAGAGCGACGGCTCACCACGGCGCCGCCGTTCCTGCTTTCAGGCCGTCCCTGTCGTCCCCGCTGACGTGAGGTATAGCGACGCGGGTCATCGTAGTCGTAGGCGTCCGCACCGTCATCGCGGCTGCCGCCCGGCCTATACTGCACCATCGCGTCCTCCCCGCTGGTTGGGCATCGGCTCGTCGCCGCGGGCGAAGAGCTCGATCATCTCGTTCGTGAGGCTCGACGTGTCCTCGTGTTCGCGCGGGAGGTCGCGTCTTGCCACCCATCGCGCGACGGAGAGCTCGACGTGGTCGGGCCGCGCCGTCGGGTCGCCGTCCACGTCCGCGAAGAACCCCATGAGCAGCGAGTCGGAAAACGACCACGGCTGGCTCTTGTAGTAGCGGATGTTGCGGACGCGCAGGCCCACCTCCTCCATTACCTCGCGCTCGATGGTCTGCTCCAGCGTCTCGCCCACCTCGCAGAAGCCCGACACGAGGGCGTAGTGCTTGTACCGCCCCTGGGCGAACTTGGTGAGCAGGAGGCTGTCGCCCCGCGTGATACCCACGATGATGCAAGGATTGATGCGCGGGTACACGACGTTTCCGCACGAGGGGCACGCGAGCTCGCGGCTGGTGGCAACGTGTCCCAGCTCGCAGCCGCAGCGGCCGCAGTAGCGGTTGTTGAGGTACCACCTCGAAAGCTGCAGCCCGGTGACGGCCGCGAACGCGAGCCATCGCGGCTGGTAGAAGCGCATGGTCTGCACGGACGCGAACACGAAGCCGCGCGGCATGCCCACGACGCCCGTCTGGATCGCAGCCTCGTCCACCAGGAAGAAGTCGTTCCCGTCGACGCGGAAGAGGTAGCGTGGCGCCAGCGCGCCCACCCCACGGGCTTCCGGGCCAAGCACGGCCTGCCAGTCGCGAACGCGCGGCAGCACGAGGTTGCCGTCCTTCTCGGCCAGAAGTACGTTGTCGCCCTGGTATGCGAGGGCGTACGCCTCGGGCGTAGGCTCCTTGGGAGCGTACGCGTTGTCGAAGCCATGGTCGCCGATGTCCTGAATCACGTTATGGGTCCTCCCAGGGCGCGTCGGCCGCCCGGCGGGCGGCACAGGTGAGAAGAGCATATACCCTGGCCGCAACCCCCGCGGCAAATACGCCGTACCCACAAGGAACGCGTGGAGTCCTCGCGCGGAGGGAGCGGGAGCACAAGGGCGGGCGCGCACGAAAGAAGGGCCCCGGCCGGAGCCGGAGCCCTTTTGGCCTTACGGCCTAGGAAGCAGGTGGACGCACGGTGCGACGGTCCGCGGTCCAAGGAGAAAGCTTGGTGCGACTACTCGTCGTTGTCGCCGCCGGTGGAGGACATGGCGGCTGCGGAGTTGTCCTGGCCCACCACGTCACGCCAGCTCCACTCGGTGAAGCGCGGGTGATCGTAGCCGTTGTCCACGGCGAACTGGAAGGCCTCCTCACGGAAGTCGCGGTACTCCTTGATCTTCTCGGCGTACTTGTCCGCGTCGAGGATCTCGAGGGCGTGGGCGGCGAGGGCGAAGCGATCCATCTCGTTCAGGCGCAGCATGTCGAACGGGGTGGTGGTGGAACCCTCCTCCATGTAGCCGTGCACGTGGAAGTTGTCGTGGTTCGGACGGCCGTGGATGAGGCCGTAGATGGTGTGCGCATAGGCGTGGAACGCGAAGAGCACGGGCACGTCCTCGCCGAAGAGCTTGGTGAACTCCTCATCGGTGAGGGAGGCGTCGTTCTCCTCGTGGTCCTGGATGGCAAGGAGCTTGACGACGTTCACGAAGCGCACCTTGATGCCGAGGTCCTGCAGGGCGTCGGACGCCGCGAGCATCTCGAGCGTCGGGACGTCGCCGCAGCAGGCCAAAACGATGTCCGGCTGCTCGCCGTCCTTGACGTTGCCGGCCCAATCCCAGGTCGCAGCACCCTTCTGGAGCTCGAGCTGAGCCTCGTCGATGCTCTGGAACGTAGGCGCGGGCTGCTTGCCGGCGAAGATCGCGTTGATCTTGTTGGTGGACTTGTAGGCCTCCTCGCCCACGCACAAGAGCATGTTCGCGTCTGCCGGGTAGTAGATCTGGACGACGTGGTCGTTGTGGAAGTTCTTGTTGAGCAGCAGGTCGACGAAGCCGGGGTCCTGGTGGCTGAAGCCGTTGTGGTCCTGACGCCAGACGTGGCTGGACAGCAGGATGTTGAGGCTCGCGATGGGCTTGCGCCAGGGGATGTGGCGCACGGTGGCCTCGAGCCACTTCGCGTGCTGGTTGATCATGGAGTCGACCACGTGGATGAACGACTCGTACGAGCTCCAGACGCCGTGGCGGCCGGTGAGCAGGAAGCCCTCGAGCAGGCCCTCGCACTGGTGCTCGGACAGCTGCTCTATCACGCCGCCCGTGGTGCTGAGGTAGGAGTCGTTCTCGGGGTCGGCGTTGAAGCCGGCGTCCCACTGCTTGTCAGTGAGCTTGTAGGCTGCCTGCAGGCGGTTGGACGCGGTCTCGTCCGGGCCGAAGACGCGGAACTTCGTGAGGTTCAGCTTCAGCACGTCAGCCGTGTAGTTGCCGAACACGCGGGACGCCTCGGTCGTGCCGTAGCCATGGCCCTTCTCGGCCACCGGAATCTCGTAGTCGTGGATGTCGGGGAGCTCGAGGTCCTCGCGGATCAGGCCGCCGTTGGCGTTGGGGTTGGCGCCCAGGCGCAGGTCGCCCTGGGGCATGAACTCCGTGACCTCGGGCTTGAGGGAGCCGTCCTCGTTCCAGAGCTCGGCGGGCTTGTAGGAGCGCAGCCAGCCGCGCAGCACGCGGAAGTGCTCGTGGGTGTCCTTGGCGGAGGTCAGTGGCACCTGGTGGGCACGCCAGCTGCCCTCGGTCTTCTTGCCGTCGATGTACTTGGGGCAGGTCCAGCCCTTGGGGGTCCTGAAGACGATCATGGGGTACGCGGGGCGGGCGGTCTCGCCGGCGAGCGCGCGCCACTTGATGTCGCAGATCTCGTTGAAGACCTGCTCGAGAAGGGCAGCGAAGCGACGGTGGATCGAGATGTGGGACTCGTCGTCGAAGCCGGCCTCGAACGTGTAGGGGTGGTAGCCCATGCCGCGGAAGAACTCGTTGCGCTCTTCGTCGGAGATGCGGGCGAGGATCGTGGGGTTGGCGATCTTGTAGCCGTTGAGGTGCAGGATCGGCAGGACTATGCCGTCCGTGAGCGGGTTCACGAGCTTGTTGGTCTGCCAGGACGTGGCGAGCGGGCCGGTCTCGGCCTCGCCGTCACCCACGACGGCGAACGCGAGCAGGCTGGGGTTGTTGAGCACGGCGCCGTAGGCGTGTGACAGCGTGTAGCCAAGCTCGCCGCCCTCGTGGATGGAGCCAGGCGTCTCGGGCGCGAAGTGGCTGGGGATGCCGCCGGGATAGCTGAACTGGCGGAAGAACTTCTGGAGTCCGGCCTCGTCATCGGTGATATCCGGACGAATCTCGCGGTAGGTGCCGTCGAGCAGGGACTGCGAGGTGCCGGCGGGTCCGCCGTGGCCCGGCCCCATGAAGAACACGACGCTCTGGCCGTGGTCGTGGATGAGGCGGTTGGCGTGGCCCATGAGGAAGTTGATGCCGGGGGTCGTTCCCCAGTGGCCGACAAGGCGGTGCTTCACGTCCGCACGACCGAAGTCGCGGGTCTCACCGGTCTTCTCGTCCACCCAATCCGAGCGCATGAGGGGGTTGCTGCGCAGGTAGATCTGGCCGACGGACATGTAGTTCGCGGCGCGCCAGTACTTGTCGACCCACGCGAGCTCTTCCTCGGCGACGGGTGCGTCGAGCTTCTTCCAGGGGGTTCCAAGGTCCATAAGGACTTCCTTTCGGTCTGTCACGTTCTTCTCGCCCTGTTGCGGGCGCTACTTGCGTTTGCCTTGCGGCAGGCGGCGCCGCACCGCGTTGCGGCTGGTGCCATGGTGCGAGCCCTAGAGCGCGCCCTTCTCCTTGAGGAAGCCCTCGAGGCCGGCCTTGATCTCTGCGGCGTCGACGATGTTGCGGACGCTCACGACATAGGGAAGGTCCTTCTTGCCCTCGTCCTCGAGGATGAGGCCAAGGTCGGACATGGTGATGATGAGGTCGCCGTCGAAGCCGGCGATCTGGTCGACGGAGCCGTGCGTGGTCTCGATGGGCCACCCCTCGTCCGCTACGACCTGCTTGACCCTGGTCTCGAGGATGACGCTCGAGCCAACTCCGGCACGGCAGCACACGAGTGCCTTGTAGGTTGCCATTGCCTTCTCCCTTCCGGCGCGGCTGTCCGCGCCGCCCTCGGGATGCCCGAAGCGCCGGTTCGCGCGCAAAGGGACGCATGCGCGCGGTTGCCTGCCCGCCCGGCATCCCGTCTGCCTGACGTGCTTCACAGCTGCAATGTGGCATACGACGGAAACAAAGTCAATCCAAACTCATACTTTTTGTCATTTACTCTTAGAAATTCGATACGACACGCAAGAGGCACCCGTGCGACAGACGCGCGTCAGCATTTGTGAGAAGAGCCAGTACATGGTGTTTCAACTGGTATTATATCAACATGATTCACTTTTATGAACGTTGTGAACGCCTAGTTGAACACAATGGCCCTATAAATTATCAAATGCATATTACGCAATATTGATACATCACGAAAATACGTTGTGCGAGAAAAGCCAAGCATCCAAACGTTCAATCTGTTCCTAAAATAGCATCAATACAAATGCAAGGCACGCACAGGCGCGAAGCGATGCGGCACCGGCGGCACGCGGGGAGAAGGGCTCACATGAGGCGCAGCGAGACGTTCGTCACCAGAAGGCGCGAGGCCATCATGAGGCTCCTGGAGGGTCGCGAGAGCGCCGGCGTGGGCGAGCTCGCGGAGCGCTTCGACGTGTCGCCGCTCACGATCCGCCGCGACCTGGACTACCTGGAGGGGCGCGGCATGGTGACGCGCCAGTACGGCCGCGTCACCATAGCGGACGCACTGGGGCGGCCCTCTGGCTCGCGCCGCGTGCTCGCGAAGAAGGCCATCGCCGCAGAGGCCGCGCGCCACGTGGAGGACGGCGACGCGATCTTCGTGAACGCAAGCTCGACCGCGCTCGAGATGATCGAGCTGATAGAGGCGGACGACGTATCCGTTATCACCAACAACAGCAAGATCATGCTCCTGAAGGGGCCGCTGCGCCAGACCATACTGCTCACGGGCGGCACCGCCGTGCCGCCGCGCGCCTCGCTCACCGGCGAGCTCGCCATGGACGTGATCCGCCGCTACCAGGCCGCGAAGTGCTTCATAGGCTGCAGCGGCATCAGCGCGGAGCACGGCCTCACGTCGAACACCGTGCCGGAGACCGCGGTGGACTCGCTCATGCTGGAGCAGTCGCGCGAGCACTACCTGCTGCTGGACTCGTTCAAGATCGGCAAGAGCTACACCTACCCCATCGCGCCGGCGCACATGGCGGACACGGTCATAACGGATGACGGCGCCACGGACGAGCAGGTTGACCACCTCTACATGGCAGGCGTGAAGAACGTGATCGTGGCCACGACCTCGATTCCCGAGGGAGCCTAGCCACTCGTCCACTCACCACGAGGGGGCGCGTCCCTCTCGCCTACCATGGTTCTTGCCACGAGGAATGCCGCCGCGGCGCGACGGCCCGGCGCAACCGCCAGAGGAGGAGCCATGAGCCTGGAGTCATATGCGTTTGGAAGCATGCCGGATGGGCGAGAAGTGCGCCTGCACACGCTGAGGAACTCCCGTGGGATGAAGGTCTCCGTGACCGACCTCGGGGCGTGCCTGGTGAGCGTTCGCGTGCCGGACGGCCGCGGCGGCAGGCCGGACGTCTGCCTTGGCTTTGACGGCGCGACCGGCTACCTGGGCAACACGTTCTGCATGGGCGCCATCGTGGGCAGGAACGCCAACCGCATCGCGGGTGCGCGCTTCGACCTCATGGGCACGACGCACCACCTGGCCGCGAACATGGGGCCGGACAACATCCACTCCGGACCGCACTTCTACTTCGAGCGGCTGTGGACGCTCGCGAGGGCGCGCGAGGACTCCATCACGCTCAACCTGCGCAGCCGCCGCGGCGACCAGGGGTTCCCCGGCGCCGTGGACGTGAACGTGACGTACACGCTCACGGACGAGAACGAGCTGCGGATAGACTATGACGCCATGCCGGACGACGCCACCGTCATCAACCTGACGTGCCACGCCATGTGGAACCTGAACGGGCACGCGGCCGGAAGCGTGCTTGGCCACACGCTGCAGCTGGAGGCGGACGCGTACACGCCCGTGGACGAGCGCATGCTTCCCACCGGCGAGATCGCGCCCGTGGACGGCACGCCGTACGACCTGCGCACGCCAAAGACCCTGGCGGCCGGCGCCGCAAAGCTGGGCGGGTATGACATAAACTACGTGCTTCATAACGACGAACACCTGGAGCGCGCATGCACGCTCACGGGCGACCGCACGGGAATCTCGATGGACGTGTACACGGACTCGCCGGGGCTTCAGCTCTACACCGCGCCGACGCTGGACCAGGACGGAAAGGACGGCGTCCACTACGGGCCGTCCGCGGGCGTCGCGCTCGAGACGCAGTTCTACCCCGACTTCGTCCACCACAAGAACTTCCCGCAGGGCGTGTACGCCGCCGGCCACGCGTTTCGCTTCACCACGGCGTTCGCCTTCCACGCGGGGGCGTAGGGCGCGCGCCGTGCGGCGCGCCATGCCAGCCGCGAAGCATTGGTAAACATTCTGCAGCGCGCTGTCCGCACACGTGGCCAGCGCGCTAAGCTTGCATAATGACAGCAGCACACGACGGTGCCGCGCCCACCCGGGACGCGGCCGGCACAGGCAAGGAGCAGCAATGGCAATCACCCCAGAAGAGGTCGCCGAGACCCTGAGCATGGTCTCCCAGCAGAACCTCGACCTGCGTACCATCACCATGGGCGTCTCGCTCTTCGGCTGCGCCGACGAGGACATGGGTCGCATGTGCACGAAGGTGTACGACCGCATCACGAAGACGGCGGAGCGCCTGGTCCCCACGGCCGAGCAGCTCGAGCGCGAGTACGGCATCCCCATCGCAAACAAGCGCGTGTCCGTCACGCCCATAGCGCAGATCGCCGCCGCGTGCGACGACGAGGACCTCACCCCCATCGCGCAGGCCATGAACCGCGCCGCGGAGACGCTGGGGATCGACTTCATGGGCGGCTTCTCCGCGCTGGTGCAGAAGGGCATGGGGTCCGCCGACCGCCGGCTCATCGCATCGATCCCCTCCGCCGTCGCGAGCACGGAGCGCATCTGCTCCTCCCTCAACATCGCCTCGACCCGAGCGGGCATCAACATGGACGCCGCGCTCCTCTCGGCGCAGACCATGATCGACTGCGCGAAGGCGACCACGGACATCGACTGCTACGGCGCCGCGAAGTTCGTGGTGTTCGCGAACATGGTGGAGGACTCGCCGTTCATGGCGGGCGCCACGCACGGCTCCGGCGAGGCCGACGCCGTCATCAACGTGGGCGTGTCCGGCCCCGGTGTCATGGCGGCCGCGCTGGAGCAGCTGCCAGAGGACGCGAGCCTCATGGAGGTGGCCGAGAAGATCAAGCAGACGGCGTTCAAGATCACCCGTGCCGGCGAGCTCATGAGCCGCGAGGCCTCGAGGCGCCTGGGCGTGGAGAAGGGCATCGTGGACCTGTCGCTGGCGCCCACGCCCGCGGCGGGCGACTCCGTCGCGAAAATCCTGGAGATCATCGGAGTCGGCGAGTGCGGCGGCCCCGGCACGACGGCGGCGCTCGCGCTTCTGAACGATTGCGTGAAGAAGGGCGGCGTCATGGCGAGCTCAAGCGTGGGCGGCCTCTCCGGCGCGTTCATCCCCGTGTCCGAGGACGCGGGCATGATTCGCGCGGCAACGGACGGCGCGCTCTCCATCGAGAAGCTCGAGGCGATGACCTGCGTCTGCTCCGTCGGCCTCGACATGATAGCCATCCCGGGCGACACCCCGGTCGAGGCGATCGCCGGCATCATCGCGGACGAGATGGCCATTGGCGTCATCAACACCAAGACGACGGCCGTCCGCCTGATCCCGGCCATCGGCCACAAGGAGGGCGACGTGCTGGAGTTTGGCGGCCTGTTTGGCACCGCCCCCGTGCAGCACGTGAACCCGTTTGCAGGCCATGTTTTCGCGCACCGCGGCGGCCGCTTCCCCGCGCCGATCAACTCGCTCAAGAACTAGGAAACCAGGTGCCGGCAGCGTGATCAAAAGGCAGGTGCCAGACGCAGACAGCCGAAGGCGCCACGGACTGCCCTACGGCTTTGCCGAGGTGGCCGTGGCGTCGCTTCTTGTGGCCGCGGCGTACTGCGGCGCGTGGACGTGCTCCATCGAGCCCGCGCTGCACGCACCCGCCGCGCAAGATGCCCGCGGCTCCGCATCCGCCCGGCAGGTGGAAACCCCGCAGGGCCAGGGGCAAGGCGCGCCCGCGCCCAAAGGAAAGCTCGCGATCGACGGTGACGCGTCCCTCTCGGCCGCGCCGTCCGTGGCGTCGCTTCGCCAGGCGATCTTCGACTTCGAGGCGCGGGGCTACGTCGTGGGGATCTGCGCGCGCGACCTGCGCACGGGCGTGACCATAACCTACGACGCGGACGCGGACTTCTATACCGCGAGCGCCATCAAGGGGCCGTACGTCATATCCGTCTTTCAGGAGCTGGTAGATGCGGGCTCTCTTGACGCCGCGGACGCGTACCACTACGCGCAGCCGATCATCCTGAACTCGGACAACGGCGCCTACGTGGCGCTTTCCGACCGGCTGGGCCGCTCGTGCTTTTCCGCGTGGCTGCGCCAGGGCCACGTGGAGGCCGGCGCCTACCCCAGCGTGGACGCGTACGCCGCGCCGCACTACCCGCACAGCACGGCGCGACAGCTTGCGCAGGAGTGGGCGCACGCCTATGCCTACCTGGCCTCCGGCAGGGGCCACAGCGCCACGCTGCTCGCCCTTCTCGCAAACCGCACCGTTTCGCCCATAAGAGACGCGCTGGGCGAGAAGTGCCAGACGCTCTCCAAGGCGGGATGGTACCCGGTGGACGAGGGCATCGCGGACCCCGCCACAAACGACGCCGGCATCGTGATGGGACCTCGCGGCCCGTACGTGGTCGCGATACTCTCGAACGCACCGGAGGACTTCGACGCGGTCGAGGGCATCGCAGCGGCCGTCGACCAAGCGCTGCCCCAGGCCGTGGACGCGGCCTCCTGCTATCCCAGGAAGCGCACCTCGGGCTCGAGCCGCACGCCAAACTGCCTGTCGACCTCGTCCTGAACGTGCTCGATCACGGCGTGGACGTCCGCCGCGGAGGCATTGCCCAGGTTCACCACGAAGCCGGCATGCTTCTTCGACACGGCGGCGTCCCCCACCTGGTAGCCCTTCAGCCCGGCGTCGGTTATGAGCTTTCCCGCGAAGAAGCCCTCCGGCCTCTTGAACGTCGAGCCGGCGCTCGCAAGTTCCAGCGGCTGCTTATCCTCGCGGCGCTGCGTGAAGTCGTCCATGCGCGCGCGGATGTCCTCCGGGTCGTCCTCGCGCAGGGAGAACGTGGCGGAAAGCACCACCAGCCCGTCGTCCTTCACGCGGCTCTGGCGGTAGCCCAGGTTCAGCTCGTCCGCGGGGATGGTCTGCACGGAGCCGTCCGGCATGAGGGCGCGCACGCTCTGGAGCACGTCCGCCGTGCAGCCGCCGTACGCGCCGGCGTTCATGAAGCAGGCGCCGCCAACGGAGCCCGGGATGCCGCAGGCAAACTCCAGTCCAGAAAGCCCCAGCTCGCAGGCCATCTCGGACGCCTCCTTGAGCGTGACGCCCGCCTGGCACGTCATCTCCTCGCCGTCGACGCTCACGTTGGTGAGGCCGTCGGCCAGGGCGACGATCACGCCGCGGTAGCCGTCGTCGCTCACCAGAAGGTCGCTGCCGCACCCCAGCACAAAGTAGGGAACGTGCTCCTCCCTGCACGCCGCGATGACGTCCGCCACCTCCTCAACGTCGTCCGGAACCACGTAGAGGTCCGCCGGACCCCCAATGCGGAAGGTCGTGTGCTCGCTCATGGGCTCCATCTGGCTCACGTTCTCCTCGCCCACGATGGCGCGAAGTCGCCAGTTCAGCGTATCCAAGTGGTAGTCACCGTCGGACATGCCGCAATCACTCTCCTCAAAAGTCGCCGCACGCGTAAGGTCGCCGCACGTGCGGCGTCGCATGTCAAAGCGCTGCTCTTCTCTGCTGTGTAAGCATCCTTAAGAGTATAGCAGCCTGTCAGATGCCCACAAATCGCCCGCTTTTCACCGAGCACACGCCACGCACACGTAAAAGATTTCTCGCCACGCGCCGGCGTCACGTGCTATGGTCAACGTGTCAGTTTCAGGGCGGGGTGAGATTCCCCACTGGCGGTAGGGGCAAGGCCCAAGTCCGCGCGCCGCAACAAAAAGAGCGGCTGACCTGGTCAAAGTCCAGGACCAACGGTTATAGTCCGGATGAAAGAAACGGAGGCCACCATGGCACAGAGTTCTTCCGTCGCGCGTCACGACTCTCACTCCACCACCGAGCAGGGCTCGGGCTGGAGCACCAAGCGCATCGCCGTAACGGCGCTGTTCTGCGCGCTTGCGGCAATCTGCACGCTGTTTGTGGAGTTCCCGATCCTGCCGGCCGTCCCTGGCTCAAGTACGACCCGTCCGCCATCGTCTGCCTCATCGCGGGCCTCGCGTTTGGCCCGGCCACGGGCGCCGTCGTGAGCGTCATCAGCTACCTGCCCCACATCGCCACCGCGTCTGGCTTCTGGGGCATGGTCATGGCGATCGTCGCCACCATCTCCATGGTGCTGCCCGCCTCCCTCGTCTACAAGCGCGACACCACCCTGCGCGGCGCCATCGTCGGCATGGTGCTGGGCGCCGTCGCGAGCGTCTGCGCGTGCATCCTGGCTAACATCGTGGTGACGCCGCTGTACGCGCACATGGCCACCGCAGACGTCATCGCGCTCATCGTGCCGGCACTCCTGCCGTTCAACGTGCTGAAGGTCGCCATCAACGCCGTCGTGACCGCCCTCATCTACAAGCCGGTCACCAAGGCGCTGGGAAACTAGCAGTTGTCTGCCACGCAGGACACCACCACGCCCACGGGGCGTAGCGTCGCGGACGAGAAGGGCGTTCGGCCTCAGGCCGCCGCGTCCCTCTCGCCCGCGCGGCCCTTCTCGCCCGCGCTCTCGCTCTCTCACGTGAGCCTGCACTTTGACGGCGGCGTGCAGGCGCTGCGCGACGTGAGCCTTTCCGTCGCCCCAGGCGAGCGCGTGTGCGTGCTCGGGCCAAACGGCTCGGGCAAGTCCACGCTCGCGTCCGTGCTGTGCGGGCTGCTCGCGCCGGACGAGGGCACCGTCGACCTTGTGGGCGAACGCGTCATGACAGACGGCCAGCCGGACTTCGCGGCATACCGCCGCGCGCGGCGCAGCCTGGGGCTGGTGTTCCAGAACCCGGACGACCAGATCGTGACGACCGTCGTGGAGGAGGACGTCGCCTTTGGCCCAGAGAACCTGGGCGTCCCGGCTGACCAGATCGGCGAGCGCGTGCGGCGCGAGCTTTCGCGCGTCGCGATGCAGGACTTTGCGAAGGCGGACCCCACCAGGCTCTCCGGCGGGCAGAAGCAGCGCGTCGCGCTGGCGGGCGCGCTCGCGATGGAGCCGGCGGTGCTGGTGCTGGACGAGCCCGGCGCCCTTCTGGACGTGCGCGGGCGGCGCGGCGTCATGCACGTCATGGCGCGGCTGCAGAAGGCCGGCTGCACGCAGGTCCACGTCACGCACTTCATGGAGGAGGCCCTCGCCGCGGACCGCGTCATCGTGATGCTCAAGGGAAAAGTCGCGCTTTCCGGCACGCCGGAGGAGGTCTTCTCGCACGCAGAGGAGCTGCGCCGCATGGGGCTGGAGGCGCCGTTTGCCGCGCGCCTGGCAGAGCGCCTGCGCACTCGCGGCGTGAGCGTCCCCTGGACGTGCGACGCACACGTGCTCAGGGGCGCCATCCTGCGCACGTGCGCACCGGCCACCCCAGGCGCCGCGGACGCCGCGGGCGAGAAGAGCGCGACCCCCGCGGCGGCACGGACGTCCGCGGCGCCCGAAGGCGCCGTCATCGTCGCAGACGTCAGCTACAGCTACGCTGGCGACGTCACGGCGCAGGGCGTGCGCCGCCAGGCGCTCGACGGCGTCAGCCTCGCCGTCCCACGCGGACTCCGCACGGCCATCGTGGGCCAGACGGGCTCCGGCAAGTCCACGCTCGTCAGGCTCATGTGCGCACTCGAGGTGCCGGACGCCGGGCACATCGTGGTCGACGGCGTCGACACCGCCCGCAAGCGCGACCGCCGCCTCGTGCACCAGAGGATCGGCTACGTCATGCAGCACCCAGAGCGGCAGCTCTTCGCCCAAACCGTCGCGCAGGACGTCGCGTACGGCCCGCGCAACATGGGCCTGTCCTCCCCCGATGTCGACCGCCGCGTCGCACGCGCGCTCGAGCTCGTGGGCCTGTCAGACCTGGAAGAGGCCTCCCCGTTCGACCTCTCCGGCGGCCAGCAGCGCCTGTGCGCCATCGCCGGCATTCTTGCCATGCGCCCGCAGACCCTCGTGCTGGACGAGCCCACCGCCGGCCTCGATCCCCGCGGACGAGAAGAGCTCCGCGCCATACTCGACGCGCTCTCGGCGCACGGCGTCACCATCGTCCAGGTCACCCACTCCATGGACGACGCCGCCCGCTGCGACCATGTGATCGTGCTCGACAACGCGCGCGTGCTCGCCCAGGGCGCGCCCCAAGACGTCTTCGCCGTCGCGAACGAGCGGGTGCTTTGCGCGTGCGGCCTGGGGCTGCCGCGCCCGCTCTCGTGGGCGCGCGACCTTGCGGGGGCGGGCCTTGCCCTCGATCTTGCGCCCCACGCAGCGCCACTCACCACGGACGCGCTGGCAGACGCCCTCGCGGCACTCGCCGCACCCGCGTCCGCCACGGCACCCGCCTCGGACCCGGCACCCGCGCCGGCCAACCCAAGCGATCACCGGGAGGCGCGCTGATGGCACTTCGCATACGCATGGGACAGTACCTGCCCCGCGACTCCCGCATCCACCGCCTCGACCCGCGCGCGAAGCTGGCCTGCGCCCTCGCGGTCATGGTGACGGTCTTCTTCATCCAGACGCCCCTTCAGCTGGCACTCGGCCTCGCGTTTGCGCTCGTGGTCGTCTCGCTCTCGAAGGTGCCGCTTCGCCAGGTGGCGCAGTCCATCCGCCCGCTCGTTGTGCTGCTGTGCGTGCTCGGCCTCTTCAACCTCTTCTACGTGGACGAAGGCGCCACGCTCTTCTCGCTTGGCCTCGTGCGCGTCACCACCATGGGACTGTGGTGGGCCGTGTGCTACCCGCTGCGCTTCACCATCGCCATCCTCATGGGCGCGCTCATCCTGCTCACCACCACCCCCACCCAGCTCACCGACGCGTTCGAGTCGTGCCTGTCGCCGCTTTCGCGCGTGGGCCTGCCCGGGCACGAGCTCGCGATGGTCTTCTCGCTCATGCTGCGCTTCATCCCCACCATAGCCGACGAGGCCTCCGCGATCCTGGACGCCCAGACCGCGCGCGGCGGCGCCGTCACGGAAGGTTCGTTCGCGCACCGCGTGCGCGCAATCGGCCCCGTGCTCGTGGCTCTGCTCGCAAGCTCCGCCCACCACGCGGAGGGTCTCTCGCGCGCGCTCGACGCCCGCGGCTACGAGGGCGGCTCCGGCCGCACGCACTGGCACCCGCTGCGCATGCGCCGTGCGGACTGGCTGGCCTGCGCCGTCTGCTGCGCCTACGTCGCGGCACTGCTCGCGCTCGTCGCCGCATAGGACAACGCCGTCAGGCAGGACAGCGCCGCCAGGCGAGAAGCGCTAGGCAAACTGGCTGCGATAGAGGTCCGCGTACACCCCGCCTTGCTCCAGCAGCTCGCGATGCGTGCCCTTCTCGACGATGTCGCCGTGGTCCATCACCAGGATGAGGTCCGCGTCCACGATGGTCGAGAGCCGGTGCGCGATCACGAAGCTCGTGCGGTCCGCCATGATCGCCTCCATCGCGCGGGTGATGTACTGCTCCGTGCGCGTGTCCACGCTCGAGGTGGCCTCGTCCAGGATGAGGATCGCCGGGTCCGTCAGCATCGCGCGCGCGATGGTGAGTAGCTGGCGCTGTCCCTGGCTCACGTTCTCCGCGTCGTTCGCGAGCATGGTGTCGTAGCCCTCCGGCAGCGTGCGCACGAAGTAGTCCACGTGCGCGGCACGGGCGGCGGTCTCCACCTCCTCGCGCGTGGCGCCGGGATGGCCGTACGCGATGTTCTGGGCAACGGTGCCCTCGAACAGCCACGAGTCCTGCAGCACCATGCCAAACTGGCGGCGCAGGTCTGCGCGGGCAAGGCTCCTTGTGTCTGTGCCGTCCAGCGTAATGCGACCTCCGTCCACCTCGTAGAAGCGCATGAGCAGGTTGATGAGGGTCGTCTTGCCGGCACCGGTCTGACCCACGATGGCCACCTTCTGGCCGGGTCGCGCCACGAAGCTCACGTCGCGCATGAGCGGCTTGTCCGGCGCGTAGCCAAAGCGCACGTGCTCGAACGCCACGCGTCCGCGTACGGGCTCCGCAAGGGTCGCCGGCGTCTTGGGATCCGGCACGACCTCCTCCTCGTCCAGCAGGACGAACACGCGCTCTGCCGCCGCGAGAGCACCCTGCAGCATGTTCAGGGTGAGCGACAGCTGCGTCAGCGGCTCGGACGCCTTGAGGACGTACTGGAAGAACGCCTGGAACGAGCCGACGGTGAGCCGGCCTGCCACGAGCATGCCGCCCGCGAGCACGCCGCAGATGACCTGCGCCAGCCTCATGAGGAAGCGGATGGCCGGCGAGATGGCATTCGTGAGGAAGTCTGCGTGGGCGCTCACCTGCGCAAGCTCCTCCGCGTCCCCGCGCACTCGCGCGAGGGACTCCTCCTCGCGACCGAACGCCTTGATGACGGCGCGGCCGCTGTACGCCTCCTCCACCCGGCCCGTGAGGCGGCCGAGCACGTCCTGACGCCTTGCCGCCACGGCGAGCGTCCGCGCGGCCACGACCTTCGTGAGGACGGCCGACAGTGCCGCGAACACCAGGAACACGCCGGTGAGAAGGAGGCTCATGCGCGCCATGAGGATGAGGGCGCCCACGAGGGTGATTGCGGAAATGATGATCTGCAGCAGGCCGCGCTGCAGGACCTCGGACACCTTGTCCAGGTCGTTCGTGGCGCGGCTGATGGTGTCGCCCGGCTTGTGCGAGTCGAAGTAGCGAAGCGGCAGGCGCTCGACCTTGCGCGATATCTCCTCGCGCAGCTTCAGGTTCAGCCGCTCCGCGAAGCTCGCCATGACCAGGGACTGCACGCTGTAGAACGCCCACGCAAGCATCCAGATGCCCAGGTAGACCAGAATGTCCACGCCGCCGTTCTCCATGGTGACGCGAAACGTCTTCCCGTTTGCGAACGCCTGCTGGACGCCCGCCCACAGGTGGTCGATAAGGCTTGCTGCGTACACGGGCGTCATGAGGTCGGTCGCGACGTACAGCACCGCCGCGACAGCTGCGACCACAAGGCGCCAGCGAATGCCGGCCGCGGACCTCCAGAGCCTCAGCGCGGTGGCCCGACCATTGGTCGGCACGTCCTTCTCCTCTTCCTCACTCATCCTCTTCACCTCCCCTTTCCTGTGACTTCGCGATTGCCAGGTATGTGGGGCACGTGGCGAGCAGCTCGTCGTGCGTGCCAAGGCCCACGACCTCGCCGTCGCGCAGCACCACGATCTGCGCCGCGTCGCGGATGGTGCTCACGCGCTGCGCGATGATGAGCACCGCCGCGTCCGCAAGCTCCGCGCGGATGGCGTGGCGCAGCCTGGCGTCCGTCTTGTAGTCGAGCGCGCTGAACGAGTCGTCGAACACGTACAGGTCCGCCTTGCGCGCGAGCGCGCGGGCTATGGCCAGGCGCTGCCGCTGGCCGCCGCTGAAGTTCGAGCCGCCCTGGGACACGCGCGCGTCCAGGCCGTCCGCGAGCTCGTGCACAAACGCGCCCTGCGCCACGTCGACGGCATGCCACAGCTCCTCGTCCGTCGCGTCGGTGTTGCCGTCCCTCAGGTTCTGGGCGATGGTGCCCGAGAAGAGCCACGCCTTCTGGGGGACGTACGCGATGTGGTCCCGAAGCTCGTGCTGGCCCACGTTCCTCACGTCTTGTCCGAGGAACTCGATGCGACCGGCCGTCACGTCGTGGAAGCGCAGGAGCATCTTCGCGATGGTCGACTTGCCGGAGCCCGTGGACCCTATGACGGCCGTGACCTCGCCGCGGCGCAGGCTGAAGCTGAGATCGCGCAGGGTGTCCTCGTCCGCGTCCGCAAAGCGGAAGCTCACGTGGTCGAAGCGTGCGACGGGGACGGACGGCTCTGCCGCGGCAAGCTCCGCCGGCGCCTTCTGGTCCCTCACGCGGGGCTCGACGGCAAGCACCTCGGAGGCACGGGTGAGGCACGCCATGGCGCGGGGCAGCTGCAGGATGGCGAACTGGCCCATCATCATGAAGAACATGATGAGCATGGCGTACTCTACCAGCGCGGATATCGACCCTATCTGCATGGCGTGCACGCCGACGCGGTCGGCGCCGAGCCACACCACCAGGACTTCCACCACGTTCATGAGGAAGAACGTCATGCAGTCGGCCGTGGCGAACACGAGGTTCACGTGGATGGCGTTTCTCGCGTAGTCCTCGAACGTGGCGTCGAGGTTCCTGCGCTCCGCGTCCTCGCGTCCAAACGCGCGGATGACGCGGATGCCGGTGATCGTCTCGCGCAGGCGCGTGTTCATGTTGTCGATGAACCCCTGGAGCACCAGGAAGATCGGGGCGCTCACCTTGACCGCGATGACCATGACCACGCCCATGACCAAAGTGATGGCCAGAAGGAGCCAGCCCATGACGTAGTCGATCCCGAACGCGAGCACGATCGCCACCACGCAGATGACGGGAACGGGCGCGAGCATGATGAACGTCATGAGGAACGTCTGCTGCACGACGTTCGCGTCCGACAGTGTGCGGGTGATCATGGAGCCCGTCCCGAGCTGGTCGAAGTCGTACCCGCCGAGCTCGAGGGACTTCTCGTACACCGCGACGCGCATGTCCCTGCCCACGCGCGCGGCCAGGCGGCTCGCCAGCCAGTACGACACGATGCAGCCGCCCGAGCCAACGATGGCCGCGACGAGCATCGAGATGCCGTGGGCGAGCATGCCGCTCGCATCCGTGGAGGACACGGCGGTGTTGATGAGGGCAGAGAGCTCCGTCGGGATGTATAGCATGCCCGTTATGTCGCAGAGAAGTGCGAGGACCGTAAAGACGGCGAGCGCCCTGTACGGGGTCACGAGCCTGAGCAGCAGCCTAAACGAGGCTGACCTGCTGTAGTCTTTCTCCACGCTCTTCTCGCCCGATGCGTCCTTGCTCATCTGCCACCCCCTTCCTTTTGCTTGGACCTTGATTCCATGACGCGGCCGAGCTCGACGTCGATCGCGTCCACGTAGATGCGGACGAGGTGGGCGAACTCCCTGCGGTCGCGAAGCGACAGCGAGGCGAACGCGCGCTCCTCCGCATCCATGGCGGGGCGTACGTTGCGCGCGCAGAACGCCTTGCCCTCCACCGTGAGGGACACCGTCTTGTTGCGGCGGCTTCCCTCCTCGAAGCCGATGGCGACGAGGCCGCGCGACTCGAGCGACTTGACGGCCGAGTTCACCGTCTGGCGCGAGTACGCCGTGTCCTCCGCGATCTGGCCCTGGGTGGCCCCGCCGCGGATGACGATGGAGACGAGCGACCAGAACGCGGCATTGGAGAGGCCGCAGCCACGCGCCACCTCGTAGTACAGGCGGTCTGACTCGCGAAAGATGGAGTCGATCGTCCTGACGCTGGGGACGTCACCCTGGGGCGACCCCCCTTCCTGTTGTGATGACACCTTTCCCTCCGTGCGACGTATATCCGAATTCGGACAGCTCAGGACATGCTAATCCGAAATCGGACAAAGTGCAAGCAGAAGATCACCCTCGGATGACGTGGGTCCTCAGGCGCCTGGCGCAGGCGCTACGCCCATACGGCCATCGCGACGGTCGCCGTCGCGATGAGCGCGAGGCCCGTGAGCGAGCGCGCCGTGTAGCGCTCGTGGAACACCACGGCCGCAAATGCCATGGACACGAGGATGGACAGCTTGTCCACGGGCACGACGACGCTCACGGGACCGTTCTGGATGGCGAAGTAGTAGCACAGCCAGCTTGCGCCCGTGGCGATGCCGGACAGGCAGATGAAGGCGAACTCGCGGGCGTTGAGCGCGTCCAGGCGCGCCTGCGGAAGCTTGCCGCGCATGCCGACCACGATCCACGCCATCGCAAGGACAAAGCAGGTGCGCACCGCCGTTGCCAGGTTCGACGGCACCCCCTCTATGCCGACCTTCGCCAGGATCGACGTGAGCGCCGCGAAGACGGCGGATGCCACGGCATAGGCGAGGTACGCGTTGTGGGGACGCCCCGCATTGGAGGCGTCCGCGCTCTTCTCGCCCGTGCGCTGGACCATGAGGAGCGTGCCCGCGAGGATGGCCACGGAGCCCAGCAGCTTGACCGCGAGGTTGTTCACCTCGCCAAACAGGACGATTGCCAAAAGTATCGTGAGGACGGAGGACGTCTTGTCGATGGGGACGACCTTGTTGACGTCGCCCATGGAGAGCGCCTTGAAGTAGCAGATCCAGCTCGCGCCCGTCGCGACGCCCGACAGGGCGAGAAACGCCCACGCTTTTGCCGTGAGCGTGCCGATGGCGCCGACCTGCCCCGTCACGAGGGCCATGAGCCACGAGAACGCGAGCACGACGATGGTCCTGATGGCCGTGGCCACGTCGGAGTCCGTCTTCCTGATGCCGAGCTTTGCGAGTATGGACGTCACGCCCGCAAAGAGCGCGGAGCCGACTGCCGCCATGAGCCACATGTGAACCATCCTTCCCTGGCACGTCTGGCGCCATCAGAGGTCGTACGACCACCCGGCGCCCAGGACGCCCTCCTCCTGGACGGTGAGCTCGTCGCTCACCTTGAGCGTGTGTCTGTTAATGACCGACTGCTTCCAACCATACGACAGCTGTGGCACGCGGACCTCGAACGTGACGTGCCCGAACGCGTTGAGCGAGCGCGTGCCGCCCGCCAGCGCGTGCTCGCGCACGAACTCCGCGGAGTAGCCCTTGTGGACGTGCCCGTGCACCAGGTACTGCGGGTGCCAGCGACCGCACATCTCGCCGAGAGACTCGAAGCCGCGATGCGGGATGTCGTCCATGTCGCCGACGCCGAGCACCGGCGCGTGCGCGAGCAGGAGGTCGAAGCCACCAAGCATCCGGACCTGGCGGGACACCCTGCGGACGCGCCGGCGCATCTGGCGCTCCGTGTACATGTACGTCCCCTCGCGGTAGCGCCTGGAGCCGCCAAGCCCCACCACCCGAAGGCCGCGGTACACGTAAGCGGCATCGTCCACGCAGATGCAGCCGCGGGGCGCCTTGTGCACGTAGCTCTCGTCGTGGTTGCCGTGCACATACAGCAGCGGCTTGTTGATGACGGTGACCAGGTACTCCAGGTAGTCCGCGTCGAGGTCTCCGGCCGCGAGCATGAGGTCGACGTCCTTGAATCGCTGGTCGACGCCCGTGCTCCACAGCGAGCGCTCCTCCACGTCCGCGATTGCGAGTATCTTGAGCGTTGCCTCAGACATCGGCATCGACCCCCAGCCCGGCCGTCGCGACGCGCGCAGGACGCAGGTCTTGGGGGAAGTCCCCCTCGATGTTCTGTGCAAGCCAGTCCATTCCCACGATCTGGTTGCTCGTAAGCCGGTCCGCCTCCCCCGACCTCACGATGCCGTCGCGGTCGAGGAGCTCGCCGTCGAACGGTGTGACGGCACCGGAGGAGATGGCGCGCCGAAGGACGCCCGCAAGCTTGCGGGAGCCGTATGGCAGCTCCGGCGAGAGCATGAGGTCGATCACGCCCGACGACATGCCGTACCAGTACGTCACCGCGCGAGGACCCGCAGGAAGACCGTCCCCGTCCTGGGTGAGTATGCCGGGTAGCTCCCCCTTGAGGAGGCTGTCCACGATGATCTGGTAGTAGCGCCCCCAGTTCCACGTGGGAACGGCGATGTTTCTGACCTTGCCGTCGACCACCTTGAAGAGGCCGTGGGCAAGAGGGTCGTCAAACGGTGCGGTGACATCCGCGCCGGAGATCATGGTGATGCCCTTCTCCACCAGATCCTCTATGCCACTGACGCCGTGGTCGGTCCATTCCAGCACCACTTTTGCCTTGGGGTCGACCATGGCGACCCCCTCGGCGAAGGCGTTCGCCTCCGCGACGGCTCCGCACGGGGGCAGGCTCACCCGATAGGCGATGACATGGTTGTCCGCCAGGCTCGCCGCAAGGGCACCGGCAATGAACTTCGCCTCGTACATGCGGCCGTAATAGGAGCGGACCAGGCCATGCGAGAGGTTGACCGAGCAGTTGAGGAAGCTTGTGTGGGGAAACTCTGCCGCGGCTCGCACCGTCACGTCCATGAGCTCTGGCGAGCACGAGAAGAACACCTCCGCACCCTGGGAGGCGGCGTCGCTCACGGCAGCCGCGAACGCAGCCTCGCTCTCGCAGCCCCCGTACGAGAGCGTGCGCACGATGCCGCCGTAGTGTCTCTCGAGTTCCTGCCGGCCCCTGTCATGCGCACGCGCCCAGAAGTCGTCCTCGAGCGAGCCGGCATAGGCAAAGGCCGCGACGAGGGGTCGCTGACTGGTGTAGCCGCTCCCTCCCGAGAGGAAGGACATGGCACCGCCGGACTCCTTTACGGGCTCGCCCACAAGGACGGGGGCGCTTGACGGCCCACTGGACGCGAACTCCGCCCAGATGCGGGCGAGCCTCGTCCTGAGCAGGGGCGACGGGGTCTCGAGCATGCGGCTCGACCCGTACACGTCCATATAGGTGAGCATCGCGTCCGCAGGCGTGATGTCGAGGTGCGCGCCGCCGGCCTTCAGGTACACGGACCTGAAGAAGAGGTAGGTGGAGCGGAGCTGCCTGACGGCGTCTTCCGGCCAAGGCGAGTCGAGGTCGCGACCGAGGTGGGACGCGAGCCTACGGTAGGAGCCAGGCTTCGTGAACTCGATGTCGTAGGTCGGGACCGCATTCCAGAACTCGAGGAACTCGCGGTAGAGGTCCACGCCAGGCGCGACGTCCTCGCCCTCGTCCGCTAGGGCCGCGCCCTTCTCGCCCGGGGCGTCGCCAGACGCGCGCTCGGGCGTGGGGCGCACCTCGGGCAGGATCCTGATCACGTCCGCCTCGATGGAGGGGGACTCGAGGTACTTGAGGACGGACGTCCTCTTGTTGCCTTCCTCCACGTAGAAGCGATGCAGGTACTCGTACACCTTCACGGGATCGCGGAAGCCTTCGCCCATCTGTGCGTCATAGAGGTGCGACCACTTCGTCGCGAACTCCGTGCGCACACCGAGCATGGGCATGAACGTGCGCGAGAACGCGTCCTGCCGGCCCGCGGTGCGCGTGCCCACCACCATGGCCAAAGGAATCTGCATGATGCCGAGGCTTTTCTGGCCAAAAGAGCGATTGCTGGGCACGAGTTCGTCGAGCACGGGCGGATGCGGGTAGCGACCGGCGGCAACGTCCGCCTTGCTGTCGCGCTCGCCTTGGCGCAGGGCCTTCTTGTAGTCCTCGATCATGCTGGTACCACCCCTCGTCTTGTGGACGCGTCGCGCCACTGGGTAAGGTGAGCTGGGCCCGCCCCGTAGTGAGGTGGGCGCATGGACAAACGATAGCGCAAGAGAGGGACACGGGGTTGCGGCGTCCTACTCCAGCTCCACGCGCACGCTCGACCCGTCGCGCCCCGCCTCGACCACGATCTTGCGACCGATGGACTCCTGCAGCTCCTCGACGTGGCTGATGATGCCGACGAGCTTGTTCGACCCGGTGAGGTCCGAGAGCGTTCTGACCGCAAGCTCGAGCGACTCCTGGTCAAGCGTGCCGAAGCCCTCGTCCACGAACATCGCATCCAGCTGGACCCCGCCGGCGCTGGCCTGCACCACGTCCGAGAGGCCAAGCGCGAGCGAGAGCGACGCCTTGAACGACTCGCCGCCCGAGAGCGTCGAGGCCGGCCGCGGCTTGCCCGTGAACGTGTCACGCACGTCTAGCTCGAGCCCGGACTGCGAGCCACCCGTGCCCGTCTGCTGGCCGCGGTGACGCTCGAGCTCGAACCTGCCGTTCGTCATGACGGAGAGCCTGCGGTTCGCGGCATGGATCACGCGGTCGAACCACCGTGCCTGCAGGTAGGTCTCGAAGCTCAGGCGCTCCTTTCCCGAAAGCTGTCCCGACGCGGTCTGGGCGAGCGACCTCACCTCCCCGTAGCTCTCCGCCACCTCGAGGGCTTGCTTGCCCAGGCGCCGGAGCCTCTTTCTCATCCCCGCGTTCGAGCTCCTACGCGACGCCAGGACGGTCTGCCTCCCCAAGAGCCGGTCGAGCTCCTCGCGGACCCGGGCAAGGGCCGCCTCGGCGCCTTCCCCGTCCACCTGGCCTCGCGACCGCAGCGCATCCAATCGCTCCTGCGCGGATTTCCGGCTCGCCTCCGCGGCGGCCTCGCTGCGACGGGCCTCTTCGTAGGCGTCACGAGCGGAGGTCGAGCCCTCCTCCAAGGCGCGGCGTGCGGCCTCCGTCTGGTCGAGCCGCCGCTTGGCCTCCGCCCCGCTTCCAAAGCTCAGGCCTGCCGCGATCTGGCGTACGCGCGCGGTTGCGGACGCGACGTCACGCCCAAGGCCGTCAACCGACTCGCGTCGCGCGTCGCGCCTCACCCGAAGATCCTCCACCTCACCCGCGAGTCGCTCTGCTTCCGCCGATGCAGCGGCACCCGCGTCCACGCGGGCGCGGGCGTCGCGCTCTGCCTTGAGCGCCGCGTCCAGCGCGCCGTCGCACACGCGCTTCCGTGCGCGCGCCGCCTCGACGTCCGTCTCCCCCAGTGCAGAGGAGAACTCCTCGAGCCCAGACTTCGCGGCGGCAAGCTCCTTGTCCGCAGCGACCCCGCAAGACCTCGCCTCCTCCACGCGCCGGTCGGCGTCCTCAAGCCTCTTGCGAGCGGCGTCGCGCCTCTTCCGCACATCCTCCAGTGCGGCGACCTCCACCTTCGCGGCGGACTCCTCGTTCCGGGCCGCCTCTCGTTCCTCCGTCAGCGCGGCGCGCCCCTTCGCAAGCGCATCCTCGCCCCCAGTCTCCGCAATGAGCCGCGACAGCTCCGCCTGCGACGCGTCGAGCCGCGCACGGGCATCGGCCGCCTTCGCGGCGGCGTCCTGGAACTTCTCCCTTGCGGCATCGGCCGCCTGCTTGGCGGCCTTGACCTGTCCCTCCGTGGGCACCTCCGCCGACACCGCCGCAAGGTGCGGATGCTCCGTCGAGCCGCAGACCGGGCACGCCATCCCCGGCGCAAGGGTGCTTGCCATGATGCCGGCCTGACCGTCGAGAAACGCACGCTCCGCCGCCGCATAGCGTGCCTGTGCCTCGTCGAACGCCTTCCTCGCGTCCAGGTGGAGCGACTTCTTTTTCTCCCACGTCGAGCGGGCCTCGTCGGCCTCCCGCCCACGCCTCTGCAAGTCCTGGCATGAGCGCTCGAGCTCCGCGAGGCGCCGCTCCACGTCCTCGCACGCCGCGGTTGCGTGCGCGAGGCGCTCTGGCGCACCCGCGCGCCGCGCCTCCGCCGCCTCCAAGCCAGCAACCTCTTCGCGAACCGCCGCCCGCGCCGATTCCTCCCGCTTAAGCGCAGCCGAGGCGTATGTCGCCTTCGCGGCAAGGCCCGCCACCGTCGCCGTGCGGCGCTCAAGCTCCTCGCAGTCCTGCACGGCTTGCGCGGCTGTCCCCTGCGCATGTTCCGCCTCGGTGCGAGACGCCTTCGCGCGCTCCAACTCCGCCGGCGCGCTGGCAAGCTCGCGCACCATGTCGCGCGCCCGGGCAAGGGAGTCGTCTTTCTCGCCCAGGGCGGCCTCGGTCTTCCCAAGCTCCGCCCGTGCCTCGCGAACCTTGCGCTCCGCCTCAGCCAGGGCCGTATTTGCGCGCCCGAGCTCTTCGTAGGCGGGAAGCTCCGCAGCAAGCGCCGCAGCCTTCCGCGCAAGCTCTGGGGCGCCCTTCGCGGCATCCTCCGCGCTCGCGAGCTCCAACTTGCGCGTTGCGGTCGTACCCGCGGCCGCGGCGGCCTTCGCCGTGGCTGCCGCGAGCGCCGCTTGTGCCTCGACCGTCTGGGTCGCAAGGTCGAGCTGGGCCTTCAGCGAGTCCTCGCGCTCGCGAAGGCGCGCGGCATCTGCGTCCAGAACTCCAGCCTCCGCCGCGTCGTCCTTCTCCTGGGCGTCCAGCAGGGCCACGAGGGCGTCCGCATCTGGTGCCGCAAGCGACTGCAGGCGCTCGAGCTCCGCCGCACGGGTCTCGCCCTCCACGCTGGCAAGCGACATGATGCCGCGGAGCTGGTCCGTGACGGACTGGCTGCTCTTCTCGAGCTCGCGCTGGCGCCTTGCGAGGGCGCGCTCGAAGGCGAGGTACGGCTCCGTGCCAAACAGTTTGCGCAGGATGGAGGATCGCTCCTTGGTGTCCGCGGAAAGCAGCCTGCGGAAGTCGCCCTGCGCGATCATCACGATCTGAGAGAACTGGTCGCGGTCGATGCCCAAAAGCTCCAGAACCCGCGCGTTCACCGCGGCGGTTCGCGTGACGGGCGGCTTCTCGGGGCTGTCGAGCTCCCACAGCGTCGCGTCCGCGCCCTCCGTCGTGGTGCCCTCGCCGCGGAGCTTCGGCCGCTCGTACGCGGGGTTGCGCAGCACGCGGTACCGACGCCCGCGGTGCTCGAACTCCAGCTCCACGTACGTCTTCACGTCCGGCGCCGCGAAGTCGCTCCTGAGCGTGCGCGCCTTGCGGAAGCTGCCGCTGGGCTCGCCGTACAGGGCAAACGATATCGCGTCGAATATGGTGGTCTTGCCGGCACCGGTGTCTCCGCAGATCAGGTAGATGCCCGACGTCCCCAGAAGCGAGAAGTCAATGCTTGCCTGGCCCGCGTACGGGCCGAAGGCGCTCATGGTGAGCCTTGTCGGCCTCATCTACATCACCCCTATCCCCTCGAGCTCCTCCTCCACGATGGCAAGCTGCCGCTCCGTGGGCGCGGTGCCGTTTTGGGCCTCGTAAAACTGCGAGAAGAGCTGAAGCGGGTCTTCCCGCGGCTCGTCCGCGGGAGCGTCCGCCTGCGCGCCGGCGGCACGCGTCCGCGCGTTGTCGTACTCGATGCTCATGACGTTTGGGTAGGCGTCGCGCAGACGCGCCATGGCGTTGACCTGCGGGTCCTGGTCCGTCAGGATCACGTGCAGGTAGTCCTGAGCATCCGCCGCGGAAACGACGTCCGCGCTCACGAGCTTGGCAAGCGGACCGCGAATGCGCCTGAGGTCGTGCGGCGGCGTGAGGGGCACGAGCTCGATGCCTGGCTCTTCTCCCTTGGCACCCAGCGTCACGAGGGGCGCGGACTTGTCGTAGTCCGCCTCTGACAGCGAGTACTTCAGGAGCGATCCCGCATAGCGCACGCAGTCGCGCCCGACGCGCTGCGCGCGATGGATGTGGCCGAGCGCAACGTAGTCGAACGGGTCGAACACGCTGGCGTCAACGTTGTCGAGACCACCGACCGAGACCTCGGAGTCGCTGCGCTCCACCGTCACGCCCGCCGCCGTCACAAACTGGTGCACCACCGCGACGTTCCGTACGGACGCGTCGAGCGGAAGCGACGCCACGAGCGCGCGGAACGCGTCCGTATACGTGTCCGCCTTCGCGTCTGGCAGGAAGTGGCGGATCTGCGCGGGATGCAGAAACGGGATGGGCCACACCGCGACGGGGCCGTGCTCGTCGGCGAGCATGACGGGCTCGATGCGGCCGTCGAACGCCGGCGCCATGTGGATGCCCTGCCGCGACAGCAGCCCTCCCGCATAGGCAACGCGCTCCGCGGAGTCGTGGTTGCCGGGAATCACGATCGCCGGAACGCCGGTATCCGCCACGCCCTGGAGGAACCAGTCCACAAGCGCCACAGCCTCCGAGCTGGGCTGTGACTTGTCGTACACGTCGCCCGCAACCAGAAGCGCGTCCGCCGTTCCCGCACGGAGCAGGCCCAGCACCTGCCCAAGGACGTGGCGCTGGTCGCCGATCATGGGAAAGTCGCACACGCGCTTGCCTATGTGAAGGTCCGCCAGGTGAAGTAGCCTCAATCGCACCGCCCCCAAAGCTCCCGGGCCCGCGCGGCCGCGCGGGCGAGTGTGAAAACCGATTCTAGCAATGCGAGTGGACATTAATTCGCCCGGAGTTCCCCCGGAGTTGGCACGCTTCTCAGGGCGCCAAGCCCGCCACGTGGCGGCACGCCGGCGCACTTTGCGCGTAACGAGGGATTTACGGGGGCCGCGACGCATCGCGCACGGCTGCGGGCTATGATTGAGGGGCCAACCCCACACGTCCCCGAGGAAAGGGCAGCAAATGGTCTCACGTGTGTACGTAGAGAAGAAGCCGGGATTCGACGTAGAGGCGAAGCAGCTTGGGCACGAGCTGCGCCACACCCTGGGCGTGGGCGCCCTTACGGGCCTACGCATCGTCAACCGCTACGACGTGGAGGGGATCTCGAAGTCACTGTTCGAGAAGTGCATCCTCACGGTCTTCAGCGAGCCGCAGTCCGACGTCGCCACCACGCGCCGCCCCGCGGCAAAGGGTGCGAAGGTGTTCGCCGTCGAGTTCCTGCCCGGCCAGTTTGACCAGCGCGCGAACTCCGCAAGCGAGTGCATCCAGCTCATCAGCCAGGGTGAGCGCCCCACGGTTGCCTCCGCGAAGCTGTACTACCTTGAGGGCAAGCTGACCGAGGCGGACGTGGAGGCCATCAAGCACTACGTGATCAACCCCGTCGAGGCGCGCGAGGCCTCGCTCTCCACCCGCAAGACCCTGAAGGTCGACTACCCCAAGCCGCCGATGGTCGAGACCCTGACCGGCTTTGGGAAGCTCACGAAGAGGCAGCTGCAGGACTTCATCGACGAGCGCGGACTTGCCATGGACCTCGCGGACATCCAGTTCTGCCAGAAGTACTTCAAGGGCGAGAAGCGCGACCCCACGATCACCGAGATCAAGATGATCGACACGTACTGGTCCGACCACTGCCGCCACACCACGTTTGGCACGCAGCTTGAGAACGTCGCTATCGACGACGCCGTGGTGAAGGCCGCATTCGAGCGCTACCTGGAGGTCCGCCACGAGCTGGGCCGCGACGAGAAGCCCGTCTGCCTGATGGACATGGGCACCATTGGCGCGAAGTACCTGAAGAGCAAGGGCGTCCTCAAGAACCTGGACGAGTCCGAGGAGATAAACGCCTGCACCGTGAAGGTGAAGGTGGACGTCAACGGCAAGGACGAGGACTGGCTGTTCCTGTTCAAGAACGAGACTCACAACCACCCGACCGAGATCGAGCCGTTTGGCGGCGCGGCGACCTGCATCGGCGGCGCCATCCGCGACCCGCTGTCCGGCCGCAGCTACGTGTACCAGGCCATGCGCGTGACCGGCGCCGGCGACCCCACCGTCCCGGTGAGCGAGACGCTTACGGGCAAGCTGCCGCAGCGCAAGATCGTGCGCACGGCCGCGGCGGGCTACAGCTCCTACGGCAACCAGATCGGCCTCGCGACCGGCCAGGTGGACGAGCTGTACCACCCTGGCTACGTCGCGAAGCGCATGGAGATCGGCGCCGTGGTGGGCGCGACGCCCGCAAGCCACGTGCGCCGCGAGTGCCCCGCACCCGGCGACAAGATCGTGCTTCTGGGCGGCCGCACCGGCCGCGACGGCATCGGCGGCGCAACCGGCAGCTCCAAGGCGCACAACGTCGAGTCCCTCGAGAAGGACGGCGCAGAGGTGCAGAAGGGCAACGCCCCCACCGAGCGCAAGCTCCAGCGCCTGTTCCGCCGCGAGGACGCGTGCCGCCTCATCAAGCGCTGTAACGACTTTGGCGCAGGTGGCGTCTCCGTCGCGATCGGCGAGCTGGCGGACGGCCTGTACATCGACCTGAACAAGGTTCCGAAGAAGTACGAGGGCCTCGACGGCACGGAGCTCGCCATCAGCGAGTCCCAGGAGCGCATGGCCGTGGCGCTCGCCCCCGAGGACGTGGACGAGTTCATGCGCTACGCCCACGAGGAGAACCTCGAGGCGACCGTCGTGGCAAGGGTGACCAAGGAGCCACGACTGCGCATGGTGTGGGACGGCGAGACGATCTGCGACGTGAGCCGCGAGTTCCTCTCGTCCAACGGCGCCCCGAAGCACCAGGACGTGCACGTTGAGGGGCAGGGCTCCTACCAGCCGGACTTTGCAGGCGACACCCTCGAGGCACGCATGCGCTCCGTCGTGAGCGACCTGAACGTCGCGTCGAACAAGGGCCTTTCCGAGCGCTTCGACTCCACCATCGGCGCGGCGACCGTGCTCATGCCGTTTGGCGGCAGGTACCAGCTGACGCCGGCGATGGCCATGGTGGCGAAGCTGCCGGTGTTTGGCGAGACCACGACGGTCAGCGGCATGGCATGGGGCTTCAACCCCTACCTCATGAGCGAGAACCAGTTTACGGGCGCGTACCTCTCGGTCGTGGAGTCCGTGGCGAAGCTCGCCGCGGCCGGCATCGACCGCAAGGCCATGTACCTGACGTTCCAGGAGTACTTCGAGAAGCTGCGCGACGTGCCGGAGCGCTGGGGCAAGCCGACGGCCGCCGTGCTGGGCGCGCTCATGGCCCAGCTCGACCTTGGCATAGGCTCCATCGGCGGCAAGGACTCCATGTCCGGCTCGTTCGAGGACCTGGACGTGCCGCCGACGCTCGTCTCGTTCGCGACCGGACTCGGCAGCGTGGACGACATCGTGTCGCCGGAGTTCAAGCGCCCGGACAGCCAGCTATGGCTCGTGAGCCCCACGTACAAGGCCGACGGTGTGACTCCGGACGCCCAGAGCTTCCTGAAGGTGCTCGACTTCGTGCACGAGCACATTGGCTACGGCGTGGTGCTCTCCGCGTCGACCCCCGGCTATGGCTGCCTGGCCGAGCAGCTGTTCAAGAGCGCGGTGGGCAACCACATCGGCTTTGGTCTCGTAAACGAGTTCTTGGCCGACAGGCTGTTCAGGCTCGCGTACGGCAGCTTCGTGATCGAGGTGGCCGACGGCACGTTCATCCCGACGGACCGCGAGGGCTTCCACGTGGAGTACCTGGGTGGCACGTCCGCGGAGTACAAGATGTGGGTCGAGGGCCAGGAGCTCGACCTTGCCGGGCTGCAGGAGGCCTGGGAGGAGGGCATCGAGTCCGTCTTCCCGTACCGCCAGAAGGGAGAGCCCGTCAAGACCGTGACGTTTGACGCGGCGGAGCGTGGCGTTTCTCGCCCGGCGCCCCTGGTGAAGGTCCCCCGGCCGCGCGTGGTGATCCCCGTGTTCCCGGGCAACAACTGCGAGTACGACTCCGCCGCAGCGTTCGAGCGCGTCGGCGCCGAGGCGAAGACGTTCATCATCAACAACCTCTCGCCCGAGGCGGTCGCCGAAAGCACGGACGCCTTTGTGGAGGAGGTGCGCAAGAGCCAGATCATCATGATCCCCGGCGGCTTCAGCGGTGGCGACGAGCCAGACGGCTCCGCGAAGTTCATCACGGCGTTCTTCCGCGCGCCGCAGGTGACGGAGGCCGTGCGCGACCTTCTGCAGGCCCGCGACGGCCTGATGCTGGGCATCTGCAACGGCTTCCAGGCGCTGGTGAAGCTGGGCCTGGTGCCGTTTGGCGACATCCGCCCCATGGACGAGAAGTGCCCCACCCTCACCTTCAACACCATCGGCCGGCACCAGAGCAGGCTCGTTCGCACCCGCGTGGCCTCGAACCTCTCCCCATGGCTGTCACAGGTGCCCGTGGGCGAGGTGGACACCATCGCCATCAGCCACGGCGAGGGCCGCTTCGTGGCGTCTGACGAGCTGCTTGCCCAGATGGAGGCCGCAGGCCAGATTGCCACGCAGTACGTGGACGAGGACGGCGTGCCCTCCATGGACCTGGACGTGAACCCCAACGGATCGGTGCTTTCCATCGAGGGCATCACGAGCCCGGACGGCCGCGTGCTTGGCAAGATGGGCCACACGGAGCGCTCCGGCAACGGCCTGTACAAGAACGTGCCGGGCAACAAGTACCAGAAGCTCTTCGAGGGCGGCGTCGCGTACTTCAAGTAGCGGCGGGCGGCGCAAGGTAGCCGCAAGGAAGATACAGGCGGGGTCGGATGCACGCGGCGTCCGGCCCCGCCTTTGCGTCAAGGGCACGTTGCCACAAAGGGCACGCCGCCACAGGCACGCCGCCTAACGCACGAACATCCTGCGCATGGCCGGGCGCGACGTCATCTGCTCCAGCACGTCAAGCAGCTCGTCCGCCTGGTAGAACACCCCGCGACGGCGGTTTCCCATGGGCGTGAGCATGCCATACTCGCACGCCCGCGCGATAACGTCACGGGCAGCCCTGGGAGTGATCTGCAGATGGTCCGCCACATGGGCGACGCTCACGACGGGCTGCGCCACTAGCACGGCCGGAAGCATCCGTATGGCAGAGCCCCTGCGCTCGCCCATCTGCTCCTGCCAGCGCTCGATTATGTCATCTATCTGCCGCGTCGCGGATTGCGCCAACGCAAGCGCAACCTCAAGGGCATTCACAAGCTCGCCCACGATGGGCCGCACATCGCCGTCGTGATAGCTCTGGAGCGCGCCCATGTACGAATCCACATCGTGCAGCAAGCCGGAAGATATGGGCAGGGTCGCGTGCCTCAGCACGTCGTGGTAGCAAAGCCAGCGGTGTAGCAGCGCACGTCCCGTTCGCCCGTTGCCATCCACAAACGGATGGATGGTCTCGAACTGCGCGTGTGCCACGGCCGCCTGGACCACGGGATTGAGGTCGTCGCGCCGGACGAACGCCATGAGGTCGTCGAGAAGGGCGGGCACCCGCTCCTGT
The DNA here is from genome assembly GCF_900105025.1 of Parafannyhessea umbonata. Taxonomy (GTDB): domain Bacteria; phylum Actinomycetota; class Coriobacteriia; order Coriobacteriales; family Atopobiaceae; genus Parafannyhessea; species Parafannyhessea umbonata. The sequence goes on from NZ_LT629759.1 coordinate 1,769,906, forward strand.
GATGGCGGCACGTACGCAGCCCCCTGCGGCCCGAAGGCGCTGCCCCCTATCCACACCTGCTCGTCCCTCAGCTCGCCGCCAAAGGACTCGCCCGTCACGCTCATGAGACTCGCATGCACGCGGAGCACGTCCCCCACACTCGGCTCCCCCTTAAGCTCGATAGCCTCGCGCATGGCACGGACGTTGCCCGCAATCTCGCGCGAGTTTCTGGGCGTCGTTGCGTCGAGCTCCGCCAGGGCGACGTTTCGCACGCTTGCAGTCAGGTTCTCGATGCGCGAGCTCGCGGAGGACTCGCTCCTGAGCAGCAGGGCTGGCAGGTCGTAGCCGCGCACCGAAAGCAGCGCGTCAAAGCGGATGAGCTCCGATTCCACCTCCATCGCATGGCGAAGCAGGTCGGCAGGAACCTCGGGCGTAAGCTGCGCAATCATGGGTGGCACCGCGGCGTAGTAGGTCTCACCCATTTTCCTACGCGCACTTTTGGACATGAGCGCGCGGTCATCATCGTCCACATGCCATCCAAGCTCCTCGTACCCAACGCGAGGCCAAGTGCTCTTCTCGTCCATCCACACCCCCCATTCGCTTCCTCTAGAAACTCTCTATCGGAAGTTAATGATACTTCACTTCCGTTAGAAGCACCTTAACGGAAGTGAATCACAGTTCACTTCCGTTAGCGCACGCAAAAGGGAAGTGAAGCTCCGCACAAAGCTAGTCGATGGCGTCGCCAATGACGAAGCGTCATTCACCCACGAGCGCGTTCCAACCCATTTCCATAGCTTTTCTCTATAGATATTGGTAGATAACCGATAGTTTTCTATTACCTCATGAAGCCCGATACTCTAGAGCGCCGGGCGAGAAGAGCCGCCCGCGTGCCAGAAAACGGAAACCCAGACGAAAGGTCTTGACATGTCCTACAAGCACAACTCCCCCTTCCGCTTCGACGTGGTCGGCAGCTTCCTCAGGCCGGACGTCCTCAAGCAGGCCCGCGCGGACCACGCGGCCGGCCTCATCACGGACGAGCAGCTCGCAACCGTCGAGGACGTCGCCATCCGCGACCTCGTGGCAAAGCAGAAGGCGGCCGGCCTGCACGTAATCACGGACGGCGAGTTCCGCCGCAGCTACTGGCACCTTGACTTTATGTGGGGGCTTGGCGGGATCGAGCGCCGTACCGCCCGCGAGGGCTACCAGTTCCACGACGAGGAGACCACCGCGGACACGGCTGTGGTAGTGGGGAGGATCAATGGCGAGAACCACCCCTTTGTGCAGCACTACAAGTTTGTGAAGGCGCTCGAGAGCGAGGGCAACGTGGCCAAGCAGACCATCCCCGCGCCGATCCAGACGTACAGCGAGGTCATCCTGGACCGCGCAGATGGCCAGGTACAGAGCCTGCGCGGCGTCTATGCCACCAACGAGGAGCTCGCGGCAGACATCGCGGCCGCGTACCGCACCGTGATAGCGGACCTGTATGCCGCAGGCTGCCGCAACATCCAGTTTGACGACTGCACGTGGGGCATCTACTGCGACCAGGACTTCGTCGCGAAGACCGGCCTTGCGCCCGTCGACATCCAGAAGGTGTGCGAGCTGGGCGTAGAGCTCAACAACGCAGCGCTCGAGGGCAAGCCGAACGACCTCACCGTCACCACGCACGTGTGCCGCGGCAACTACCACTCCACTTACGCGTTCGAGGGCGGCTACGACCCCGTGGCGCCGTACCTGTTTGCGAAGGAGGACGTGGACGCGTTCTACCTGGAGTTCGACACGCCGCGCGCCGGCGGCTTCGAGCCCCTGGCCCACGTGGCACCCGGCAAGAAGGTCGTGCTGGGGCTCGTCACGTCCAAGCAGCCGGGACTGGAGGACGAGGAACTGCTGGAGCGCCGCATCCGCGAGGCCGCGCAGTACGTGCCGCTGCAGAACCTCTACCTGTCCCCGCAGTGCGGCTTCGCCTCGTGCGAGATCGGCAACAAGCTGACGGAGGACGAGCAGTGGGCAAAGGTCGCACTTATCAAGCGCGTCGCGCGCAGGGTCTGGGGCGACGAGGACTAGACTCGGCCCCGCCGTCCGCCCGCGCCTTGCATTGCGGTTAGAATCTACGGTATCGATAGCATCGGGCCGCGCCCCTGGGGTGCGGCCCCTTGCTCACTACCGGGACAGCGCGGGAGGGAGGCGCCGTGGACCAGGACTACAAGCAGGGCGAACGCGCGCGGGGCACGTCCGCGCAGGATGGCCGCGGCGACTCCCCCGCCGCCATCGGCAGCCGTGCGCGCCAGGTGATAGACCGCATTCTGCAGGGCGCCTCGGAACGGGAGCGCGCGATCTTCTCGCAAAGGACCTTTGGCGACGAGCCGATCCTGCGCACCGGCGCAGACCTGCGTCGCGAGCGCGAGGCCACGGCGTCCGCAGCCGCACCGTCCGCAGCCCCCGCGGACGCCGGCGCCACAGGTATGCGCCCCACCCCATTGCCCGGCGCCTCCGGGCGAGAAGAGCGCGCCGCCCTTCGCCGCGCGGCGCGTGCGGAGCTTCCGCCCCGGCCGCGCCCCACGCACGACGACGCCCTCCGCCAGCGCAGCTGGCTGGACGAGCTCGACGCGCCGCTCGACGCGGACGGCCCCTCCTCCGGCTGGCCGTACGACGGCTGGTCGTGGCCGCACCCGGACGTCGCGCCGGCCCACCCGCGGCAAGGTTCCCGCAAGGCGTCCGCGCGCGCCGGCAGCAACCTGCCCCAGACCCTGCGCGAGCTGCGACAACTCGAGACCGAGCCGCAGCCCAACGGCACCAGGCTCACCGGCGTGAGCCTGTTTGTGGCGCAGGCGCGCCTTGCCGCCAGCTACGAGGACGATTCCGCCCCGTCGCCGTTTGGCGTCAGGTACCGCTACAGCGTGTCGTACCGCGACCTCTCCGACGAGGAGCTCCGCGGCTACTTCGCATGGCGCACCGCATGGCGCGCGCACCGCGAGGACCGCATTCCCTACACGTACGGCCACATCCTCGCAGCGGAGCTCGTGAACGGCATCGGCGCGGAGCCCGGCATGCCCTGTCTGCAAGAGCTCGTCCGCCTGCGCGACCGCGCGACGGAGCTCGACGCGGACGGCATGTCCTCCGGCCTCGCGTTCGACGCGCGGCGCTGGATCCGCGACTACGCCGTGCTCCACAACCTCCCGGCAGAGCTTGCCACCTCGGCGGACGAGCGCGCCTTCGCCCAGGCGGTCGCCACGCTGCGCACGGCAGAGCGGGCGGTCCTGTGCGAGACGGGCGCCCGCGGCCTCACGCCCAAGGACATGCCGGCACACGTTCCAACCGATGCAGACGTCTGGAAGGCAATGGCCGCGCTGTCCTCGTACAACGTGGAGCGCTCCCCGTTCCTGCGAAACAACCCCCAGTCAGCGGCCGCGGTCGGCGCGGCCGTGTTCCGCGCGCTTGCCAAGCACTGCGGCAAGCGCCGCAAGACCAACCTGGTGGACGGCCTCGTGGGCTGGGAGTCCAGCGTCGGCTGGTTCCCGTTTCCGGACCTCCCGTGCACGCTGCCCAAGGAGCTGCCCTCCCCCACGTACCGCATCGACGCGTGCACGCGCGTGACCACGCTCGCCGGACGCTGGTTTATCTACCGCGGCTACGAGCGCGTGGGCAAGAGCCGCGACCTCGGCCGCATCCTGCGCGCCATGGACCGCCAGATGCGCGAGGACTGGGACGACCCGCGCGCCCTCAAGCCGCGCCCCCTCGCAAAGTACCTCGAGAAGATCGTCGTCCAGGCGTCCGCTGAAGAGCGCCAGCGCGAACTCGAGGCAGAGAGCCGCAAGATAGTGATCGATCTCTCCAAGCTCGGCGGCATTCGTGCCGCAGCGGCCACAACCCGCGAGGCGCTCCTTGTGGACGAGGAGATCGAGGACGAGCCCACCGCAACGACCGCGCCCACTCCGTCCTCACCCGCGCCGACTGCGTCCGCCCCCATGGCCCATCCGGCGCACGCGGTCGAGAAGAACGCCGCGCCCTCGGTCGCAAACCCCACCGCCACCGATGGCACGACCGCGGCAGCAACGTCACCCGCGAGCCCGAACCCCGTCGCCGCCGAGGATGGCCAGACGCCATGCGGCCTGGACTTCCTCGAGCTCAAGGTCATCGCACGCGTGTCCGAGGGCAAGCCTTTCTCGGATCTGCTCGGCCCGGGCAAGCCCATGGCATCCGTGTTGGTAGACTCCATAAACGAGAAGCTGTTCGACGAGCTTGGCGACACGGCGATCGAGTACGTCGACGGAGAGCCGCGGCTCGTTCCGGACTACGTCGAGGATGTTCGCGACATCTGCGGCCTCTAAAATTGCCAAAAGAACATCTGTTCTATTTCTCCTCCATGGTCTACAATGGTTGGTCACACCATAAGGAGGGGGTCCAATGGCAGCTCAACAGCAGAGGCGCGTGCCCAAGCGCATCGCGGCGGTGATAGTCAACTCACTCAAGGGCGGCGTCGTCCCACGCATCGGCCTTCCTTACATCACGGTCGGGCGCGAGCGAGAGATCGCGGCCCTGCTGCATGACCTTGACCTTGTGTCCGAAGGCGGCGCGAGCTTCCGCTTCGTCGTGGGCCGCTACGGTGCCGGCAAGAGCTTCCTGCTGCAGACCATCCGCAACCACGCCATGGGCAAGGGCTTCGTCGTGTGCGACGCGGACCTCTCGCCGGAGCGTCGCCTGCAGGGCGGCAACGGCCAGGGCCTTGCCACGTATCGCGAGCTCATACGCAACCTCTCCACCAAGACGCAGCCGGAGGGCGGCGCCCTTAACCTCATACTCGACCGGTGGGTATCCAACGTGGAGTCCCAGGTCACGCTCGAAGACGGCATCGGCCCGGACAGCCCGGGGTTCGCGGATGCCGTCGAGCGTCGCATCCTCACCACCATCCACGACCTGCAGGAGCTTGTGCACGGCTACGACTTCGCACGTCTGCTCACCATGTACTGGCGCGCCCACCTCGAGGGGGACGACGACACGAAGGCAAGCGTCACGAAGTGGTTCCGCGGCGAGTTCCGCAACAAGACGGAGGCGCGCCAGGAGCTCGGCGTCAACATCGCCATCGGGGACGACGACTGGTACGACTACCTCAAGCTGTTCGCCACCTTCCTGCGCGGCGCCGGCTACCAAGGCCTCATCGTCCTGGTAGACGAGCTCGTGAACCTCTACAAGATCCCGAATGCAATCAGTCGTCAGTACAACTACGAGAAGATCCTCACCATGTACAACGACACCCTCCAGGGTAAGGCGCACTACCTCGGCATCATCATGAGTGGTACGCCCCAGTCCATAGAGGACCGCCGTCGCGGCATCTACTCGTACGAGGCCCTGCGCAGCCGTCTCACACAGGGGCGCTTTGCCCAGGGCGGCCTCGTGGACATGCTCGCGCCCGTCATCAGGCTGCAGCCACTCACGCACGAGGAGCTCCTCGTTCTCATCGAGAAGCTCGCAGACATCCACGCCGGGCTCTTTGGCTACGAGCGCAGCGTCACGCAGGAGGACCTTGTACGCTTCCTGCAGGTGGAGTACGGACGCGTCGGCGCGGACACCCACCTGACGCCCCGCGAGGTCATTCGCGACTTCGTGGAGATGCTCGACATCCTGAGCCAGAACCCCACGCTCACCATCGACGCAATGATCCAGAGCGAGGAGCTGAACGCCCCCGTACAGACTCCCGTGGAGCAGCGCGAGGAGGCGGCCGCCTCGCCACGTGCGAAGAGCGTTCCCGCAACCAAGACGGAACGTGGCGATGACTTTGCGGAGTTCAGCATCTAGCAGACGGGGAAGACCATGTCCACCTTCGATCGCTATGCCCCCTTCATACAGGACTTCATCTACGAGCACGACTGGCAGAGCCTGAGGTCGGTGCAGGTTGCGGCGGCCGAGGCGATATTCGACACGGACGAGAACGTCCTTCTCACCGCATCAACGGCATCCGGCAAGACGGAGGCCGCGTTCTTTCCCATACTGACCGAGTTCTGGGAAGACCCGCCCGCGTCCGTCGGTGCCATCTACATTGGCCCCCTGAAGGCGCTCATCAACGACCAGTTCATCCGTCTCGAGGACCTGTGCGCCGAGGCAGACATCCCGGTCTGGCACTGGCACGGCGACGTGTCGCAGTCTCACAAGCGCAAGATGATGAAGCACCCCTCTGGCATACTCCAGATAACGCCGGAGTCCCTGGAGGCAATGCTCCTGCACCGCCACTCAGCCATAGGGCGCATCTTCGGCGACCTTCGATACGTCGTGATAGACGAGGTCCACTCGCTGCTGCGCGGGGACCGCGGAGACCAGTGCCTCTGCTGCATCGAGCGGCTGAGCAGGCTCGCCGGCGTGAATCCCAGGCGCATAGGGCTCTCCGCCACCATCGGCGACCCCGTTGCGACCGGACAGTACCTGAGCGCCGGCACCGGACGCGGCTGCGTCATCCCAAAGCTCGAGGGCCCGAAGGAGCGCTGGCGCATATCCATGGAGCACTTCTACACGTCGGGTCCCCAAGCGCCCGAACGCGGGGCCGACGTCCTCGGGCACGACGCCACCAAGGACGCGGAGACGCCCAGATACGAGATCCCGGTGGGGCTTGCCAGGGAGGAGCACATTCCCTCCCCAGAGGAGCGCGTGGAGGACGTCGCAGCGGAACGGCCGCTCCCCGACCCAGAGCAGCCTGCGGAGGAGGCCCCCACCGATGCCGCTCCCGTATACGCTGACCCGGGGCTCGCATACGTCTTCGAGCACACGCGCGGCCACAAGTGTCTTGTGTTCGCAAACTCCAGGGAGGAGGCGGAATCGGTCTGCACCACGCTCAGGCAGTACTGCGAGGCGACGGGCGAGCCGGACCGCTTCCTGATCCACCACGGCAACCTCTCCGCCAGCCTGCGCGAGTCGACCGAGGAGATCATGCGCGAGGAGGACGCGAACCTCACGACGGTAACGACGGCCACCCTCGAGCTCGGCATCGACATAGGCCGGCTCGAGAGGGCGTTCCAGATCGACGCGCCGTTCACGGTGAGCTCGTACCTGCAGCGCATGGGCAGGACGGGCAGGCGTGGACAGCCGAGCGAGATGTGGTTCCTCATGCGCGAGGACGAGCCAGAGTCCCGAGCCCTCCTGCCGGAGACGATCCCGTGGAAGCTCCTCCAGGGAATCGCCCTCGTCCAACTCTACGTCGAGGATCGCTGGGTCGAGCCGCCACGGCTGGACGGACTCCCCTACAGCCTGCTGTACCACCAGACGATGGCCACGCTCGCAAGCTCCGGCGAGCTCTCCCCCGCCGAGCTCGCGCGCCGCGTGCTCACGCTGACGCCGTTTCACAGGATTTCGGCGGACGACTACCGTATCCTCCTGCGTCACCTCATATCAATCGACCACATCCAACAGACCGAAGAGGGCGGCCTCATCGTCGGCATCGCCGGCGAGCGCGTGACGAACAACTTCAAGTTTTATGCCGTGTTCAGCGAGGACGAGGAATTCACCGTAAGGAGCGAGTCGCAGGAGCTAGGCACCATCGTCCAGCCGCCTCCCGTCGGCGAGCGCATCGCAATCGCCGGGGCGACGTGGGTGATCGAGGAGATCGACTACAAGCGCCACCTCATCGAGTGCTCACCCGTCAAGGGCAAAGTCCCCGCATACTTCGGCATGGTCGCCGGCGACGTCAACACCCGCATCCTCGAGCGCATGCGCCTCGTGCTGCGGGAGGACAGGCTGTACCCGTACCTCCGCCGTAACGCCCGCGCACGTCTGGAGCAGGCACGCCACGTCGCAAGGAACGCCCACGTCACGACAGAACCGCTCATCTGCGTGGGCGGCACCGCGTGGTGTCTCTTTCCCTGGCTCGGGAGCTATGCGTTTCTCGCCCTCGAGCGCCTGATAAAAATCAAGTGCGCGGCAGAGCTCGGCCTGAAGGGGCTCGACTCCTCACGCCCGTACTTCATGCAGTTCACCATGCGGGCAGATGCGGAGACGTTCTATCGTGTCGTGAAGGAAGCGGCGGCATCGATCTCGGACCCGCTCGAGCTCGTATATCCCGGGGAGGTCCCCTACTTCGACAAGTACGATGAGTTCGTCCCGGAGGAGCTCATCCGCAAGGGCTTCGCATACGGGGTACTCGACGTCGAGGGAATGGTCGATCGAGTGCTGGGGTGGCCGGATGCACCCAAGAGCGACCAGGGAGGCTTCCTTCCCGGCACAGACCACCGACTCTCGAGCTAGCCGTGTGCCACACGGCGCCCTGCATGATGGCGAGGGTGCGCCACTGACGTGAAACGGCTAAGGTAGTTCAGGCAGGAATCAGATGGGAGGTTCTGATGGCACAGGACGAGAAGAGCAAGACAAGTAGCAAGGGCAGCAGCCCCAGGGGCACCCAGATGGCGGCTTCGAGCCAGAGGGGAATTGTGATCGCTGCCCTCGTCGCGACGCTCGTAGTCGTCTACCTCCTTCAGAACGTCGCAAAGCTCGACGCCACGTCCACATTCCTCATCGGCCTCGCAATCCTCGTGGTCATCGTCCTCGTGGGACTCTTCGTGACGACGACGGTGCGCAAGACGCGCATGAAGCTCGACGTAAAGGACACGTGCAACCCCATCCTCGAGCGGTACAACCGCACGGGAGACGTGGCGAGGCTGCTTTCGGACTACGAGTCCTGGACGAAAGGCGATCACGACCCCAGCCTCGTGGCACAGTTTACGCAGGCGACGGTCGACGCCCTCATCAACACCGGTCACGAGAAGCAGGCAAGGCGGCAGCTCAAGGTGCTCGGCGAGGTGGTGGGAAAGGACCAGCGCTCTCAGCAGGAGTATGCGAAGTACCAGAAGCAATGCGAGTCCAGGCTCAAGAACGTGAAGAAGGAGATGCGCAAGGCGCGCAGGTAGGGGTTTGGTGTCACCAGTGTCAGACAGTGCTTCGGGAGCGACCATAGGATCGCGAGAATCGCGCAGAAACGAGTTTCTTTCCAGCACGGGAGGCCTGCTGGCGCTCGCAACGGCGAGCTGCCTTCTGTGGGGCTCTGCCTTTCCGTGCACGAAAATCGGTAACGTCTTGTTTGGCATCGCGCCCACTTCGACGTCCTCGCAGCTTTTGTTTGCGGGCGTCCGATTCTTCATTGCCGGATGCATGGTGGTCGTCGCCATGAGCATCATGAGGGGGCGCCCACTTCTTCCGAAGGCGACGGACTGGAAGGCCATTGCCTGCCTTTCGCTCTTCCAGACGGTGCTCCAATACGGCCTGTTCTATCCCGGCCTTTCCCGTGCATCTGGCGTCGCGAGCTCCATCATCGAGGCAAGCGCCTCCTTTATCGTCATCCTGCTCGCCGCGCTCGCCTTCAGGCAAGAGCGACTCGACGCACGCAAAGTCGCAGGCTGCATTGTCGGCTTTGCCGGCGTCCTCCTCGTGAACCTAAGGTCGGGAGGGGCACTCCGGTTCAGCCTCGCGGGAGAGGGGCTCGTGTTTCTCTCCACCATCGCTGCCGCGATGTCGAGCTGCCTCATCAGGGAGTTCTCGAAACGCCACGACCCTGTGCTATTGAGTGGATGGCAGTTCGTCGTGGGTGGCATCGTATTGACAGCAATGGGCTTGGCAACGGGCGGCAAGCTTCAACCGTCGCGTCCTGCCGCGCTCGTGCTCCTCGCGTACATGGGCTTCATCTCCGCGGCGGCCTACACGATGTGGTCCATGCTGCTTTCGGCAAACCCCGTGTCGCGCGTCGCCGTATTCGGCTTCATGAACCCCGTGTTCGGCGTGGTGCTCTCCGCGCTCCTTCTGGGAGAGGCGTCCGCGATCGACCCGCTTCGCGCCACCCTTGCGCTCGTGCTCGTCTCCGTGGGCATCGTGATCGTGAACCGCGACCCAAAGGCGCGGGAGTCGGCGCGGTCGGACGAATGCGCCTAGAGCCGGGCGGCATCGCCTAGCCGAGGGCGAACTTCCTGGCGACGACGCCGGCGATGCGGTAGTGCAGAGGCCTGAGGTCGCGGTCCGCCTGAGGGAGGGCGTCGCGGATGGGCAGGTGCTGCGGGCAGTGCGCCTCGCACTTGCCGCAGCGCACGCATTGCGTGGCGAACGCGGGCTCCTTGCGCAGGCTCACGACCTGCCAGTACTCCTTGCGACCGGCAGACTTGCCCTCCGTGTACATCTGGTTCCAGCAGCGGAAGGCGGAGGGGATGTCCACGCCCTTCGGGCAGGGCATACAGTAGCCGCAGCCCGTGCACCCGATGCGCATGCTCTTCCCCACGATGTCCTTCACGCGAGCGATGAGATCCTGGTCCGCCTGCGTGAGGCAGCCGACGCCGGCCTCGCTCGCAACGCGGCAGTTCTCCTCCACCATGGGCACGCTGTTCATGCCAGAGAGCACGCACGTGACCTGCGGCTGGTCGTAGAGCCAGCGCAGCGCCAGCTCCGCGGGGCTCCACCCGTGCGCCTCGCTCGCGATGAGCGACTTCGCCTCCTGAGGAAGAAGGTCGACGAGCTTTCCGCCCCGGAGCGGCTCCATGATGATGACCGGGATGCGCCGCTCGGCCGCGGCGAGAAGCCCTTCTCGCCCAGCCTGGGCGTGCTCGTCCATGTAGTTGTACTGGATCTGGCAGAAGTCCCAGTCGTAGGCGGCGAGCACCTTGAGGAACATGTCCGTGTTGCCGTGGAAGCTGAAGCCGATGTTGCGGATCTGGCCGGCGGCCTTCTTGCGCGCGATCCAGTCGCGGATGCCGAGCTCCTCGAGCTTGTGCCACGCGACGACGTCCGTGAGCATGTGCATGAGGTAGTAGTCCACGTGGTCCGTCCTCAGGCGGCGGAGCTCCTCGTCGAAGTAGCGGTCGATGGCCGACGCGCTGCGGATGAGGTACTGCGGAAGCTTCGTGGCGATGTTCACGCGGTCGCGGACGCCGTTCTCTTGGAGGACGCGGCCAAGCAGCTCCTCGCTTCCCGGGTAGATGTAGGCGGTGTCGAAGTAGTTGACACCCAGCTCGATGGCGCGCATGATCTGGTGCTCCGCCGCGGGGTAGTCGATGGCGGCGCCGGGGCCGGCCGCGCGCTTGAAGCGCATGCACCCAAAGCCAAGGAGCGAGAGCGGCTCGCCGTGTCTGTCGTTGCGATACTGCATGCGAACCCCCGTCGACGTTACGTGCGCGGGCCGCGGACGGCGGCTCGCTATGGGAAGTATAGCGGGCGATGTGAGGAGTGCGCGCGGAGCCGGCCGCGGCGCACGCGGAGGGGTACACTCCTCCACATGAGACCAACGAACGGGAGGCACGCCATGCCGAAGAGCATTCTGATCAAGGACACCACGCGCGAGGAGCGCATCGAGATCGTGAGGCGGGGGCTGGACTGGTGCGGCGACGGCTCGTGCGAGCAGTGCTCCGGCTGCAGCATGGGCGTGGGGTCGATCGACGCCATGTACCTGCCCTACATCGAGGGCGAGCTCGAGCTGGCAGAGGTGAACATGCGCCACGCCGCCGACCACTACACGCTGGCGTAGCGCGCGGTTTGGCGAGCGTGCGGGCACGGCAATCGCGCGGTCGCATCGATCGTGCAGCCGGCCGGCACACAGCTACTGCTTGAGGCAGAGGATGTCGAGCGGCTCGAGGGCGAACGGCAGCGCCGTGCGGTAGCGCTCCATCGCGCGCGAGAGGTCTGCCGCGGGCACCCAGGTCTGGAGCTCGGCGTCGAAGCGCTCGAGCGCGCCCAGGCGGCACTCGCGAATGGGCTCGCGCGGAGAGAGCACCTGCAGGACGGAGCCAGCCGCGGCCTTGTTGCGGCAGAGCACCTCCGTCATGTAGCGCGACCCCGAGCCAGCGTCGGCCGAAAGCGCCACGCTCTTCTCGACCGTGGCCACCATCAGGCGGTCGCGCTGGTACTCCACGCGGCCGGGGTTCTGCGTGGGGTTGCCATAGAAGAAGCCCGTGGAGTACGGGCGGTGGCTCACGGCGTCCAGCTCGCCCACCCAGGCGGAGGCGGGCTCGCCATCGAGCACGTGGCGGTAGGCGTTCGTGACGCACGCCGTGTAGTAGGCGCCCTTCGCGCGGCCCTCGATCTTGACGGCGGCGACGCCCGCGGCCGCAAGATCGTCCAGGTGGTCGAGCATTGCGAGGTCGTTGGAGCTCAGGATGTAGCTCCAGGAGTCGTCCTGCTCCACGGGCATGCGGCGCACGTCCGGGCGCGACTCCTCCACCAGGGTCCAGCCCCAGCGGCACGGCTGGGTGCACGCGCCAAAGCTCGCGCCGCGCTCGCGGCCGACGAGCTCGCTCGACAGCAGGCAGCGGCCGCTTACGGCCATGCACATGGAGCCGTGGGCGAAGACCTCCAGCTCCAGCGACGAGAACCCGTCCGCGTCCAGGCGTCGGCGCAGGTCCGCGACCTCGCGCACGCTCATCTCGCGCGCAAGGACGACGCGGCGTGCGCCCAGGCGGGCGTACTCCTCTGCCGCGAGCGCGTTCATGACGGAGGCCTGCGTGGACACGTGCAGCTCCACGTGCGGCGCGTACCTGCGCACAAGCGCCATGGCACCCAGGTCCGCCACGATGGCGGCGTCCACCCCGATCTGATCCACGAAGCGCAGGTAGTCTGGCAGGGCGTCAATGTCGCAATCGCGCATGAGCGTGTTCAGCGTGAGGTGGACGGCAACGCCGGACGCGTGTGCCAGGCGGACGGCCTGCTCAAGCTGGTCGCGATCGAAGTTCTTGCTGCGGGCGCGCATGCCCCAGCTGCGGCCGGCCAGGTAGACCTCGTCCGCGCCAAAGTGCATGGCCTGGCGCAGCTGCTCTGGGCCGCCGGCCGGCGCGAGCAGGCGCATGGGGCGACGTCTTGCCGGCGCGGCGGCGGATGCGGATATGTTGTTGGCGCTGGTCATGATGGGTGTGCTCCCGAGTGTGCGATGGGTTGCGTGCGTTGGGTGCGGCCTGCACAGTCTAGCGCATGGCGAGCGCGGACGGCGCGGGGCCTGACGCGGCCACACGGACTATACTCGTGCCCGTGGACACGCGCGCCCCGCACGCGGCGCGCAGACAGGTGCAAGGGAGCAAAGGTGACGGCACGGCACGCGGCAAAGGGCCGCAGCAACGCAAAGGCAGACGCACGCAAGGATCACGCCCGTCACGCGGGGCACCTGGCGCAGGACGCGCTGGGCGAGAAGGACAGCCGCCGTGGCCGTCGCGCCTACCGCGGGCGCGCGGTTGCCGTGGCCGTAGCGATCTCCGCAGTCGTGGCTGCGGGTGCCGTGATGGCATCGCCGCAGTTGAGGGGGCAGATCTTCTCGCCCACGGGCGACGGCGGCGCCGACGCGAGCACCTCTGCCACAGGCTCGCGGCGCGGCGATGCGAGCGCCTCCGGCGAGGAGGCCGGCACCACGAAGGTCGGTGGCTCGGACGCAAGCGCACCTGACGGCGGCGCATCTGACACGAGCGCGTCCGGCGAGGCGAAGGCCGCGCCAAAGGAGGACGCGACGGCGCTCGACACCGGCGCGGACGCGAAGGTGACCACGTTCGCCACGAGGAGCGGCATCAGCGTGACGGCGCCGGCGGGCTTTGAGTCCACGCCCACGTGCGAGCATCTGGAAGACGCGGTGGCCGCGTTCACCGCGAGGGGCTACCACCTGGGCTTTGCCATGGTGGACCTGAAGACGGGGCGCGGCGCGTCGTACAACGCCAGCCAGAAGTTCTATCCCGCGAGCAGCATAAAGGCCGTGTACGTAACCGCAATCCTGGAGTCCACGCACGGCGGCGCCGCATCGAGCTCGGACGCCATCACCAAGTGCCTGGTCGACTCTGACAACGACGCGTTCCGCACGCTGCTGAAGACGTACGGATACCGCGTGTATGGCTCCTGGCTGCAGAGTCGCGCGCCCGAGGCGGCGCAGGAGGCGTACGGCTACAACTACCCGCACATATCTGCCGCGGGCATGCTGAACTGCTGGCGCGAGGTGTATCGCTTTGGCACGTCCGGCGAGCCCGGCGCGAGCCTCCTGTCCGGCTGCCTTGCGCGCACGAACCACTCCGCGTGGGGCGCGCTCTTGCGCGACCGCTTTACGGTGTGGTCCAAGCCAGGCTGGTACCCCGCAAACGAGGGCCTGGCCTCCACGGCGACGGCCGACAACGGCATCGTGTTTTCAGACTGCGGCGACTACGCGGTCGCTGTGCTTTCCGACGCGCCCTCGGACTTCGACTCGCTGCTGCCGGTGCTGGACGCGCTGAACGCCGCACACGGCAAGATGTGCGGCGGCAGCTCCGCCCTGCGGCAGACATCCGCAACCACCGTGGGCTAGCGTCGCGGGCCGACGCCGTGGGCCCACGCCGTGGGCTAGCCGTCCAGCGCCTCGCCGCGCAGGATGCCCAGCCCGTGCGCGATGGGCCCGATCACGGCGGAGACGTTCTCTACCGCGGCCTTGGGGCTGCCGGGCAGGTTCACCACCAGCGTGCGTCCCACGATGCCCGCGACCTCGCGCGAGAGGCACGCCTTGGGCGTGATCGCAAGCGACGCCGCCCGCATGGCCTCCGGGATGCCCGGCGCCATGCGCTCGCACACGGCGGCCGTGGCCTCCGGCGTCACGTCGCGCGGCGAGAACCCCGTGCCCCCGGTGGTCAGCACCAGCGCCACCCCGCGCGCGGCCGCGTCGCGCAGCTCCGCCTCTATCCGCTCGCGCTCGTCCGGCACCAGGCGCGTCGCCACCACGCGATACCCGTGGCGCTCCGCAAGCTCCACGAGCGCAGGCCCGCTCGCATCCGGCCGCTCGCCCCTAAACGAGCGGTCGCTCACGGTAATGACCTCTACCGAGAAGGACTCGCCGCCATGGCCGTCGTCCCCTCGGGACGCGGCGTCCAGTCCCCGCAGCGGCTCCAGGTCCCCCGCAGTCGCCTTCCTGACCTCAAGTGCCATCCCGGCCCCCTTTCGCTCGCGGGCCGCACGGCGGCGGCCAGCGTCATATTTTTGCTGGCAGATACGCAAACTGACCGCTACGCAAACGGGCAGTGCGGGAACGTGCACGGGTCGCAGCCCAGGCAGAGCCCGCCCTCGCCCATGGCCACGAAGTCGCGCTTTTCGAGCGGCACGCCCGCAACCAGGCGCGGCAGCGCGAGGTCGAACACGGTCGCCTTGCTGTACATGACGCACCCCGGCAGCCCCACCACGGGCACGGGGCGTGCGTCCTTCTCGCCCGCGGCATCCGGGTCGAAGTAGCCCACCAGCAGCATGGCGCCCGGCAGCACCGGCGCGCCGTACGTGACGACGCGCGCGCCGGCACGCCTGATGGCACCGGGCGTGTTGTCATCCGGGTCAACGCTCATGCCGCCCGTGCACAGCACCATGTCGACGCCGGCGGCGCGGGCCTCGCCAATGGCGGCCACCACGTCTTCCATGTTGTCCCCCGGCGTGGCGTGCCACGTCACCCTAACGCCAAAGCGCGCGAGCTTGCGCTCCACCACGGGGGTGAAGCGGTCCTCGATGAGCCCGCTCTTGACCTCGGAGCCCGTGGTGATCACGGCGGCGGTGCGCATGACGTACGGCGCCACGCGCATGAGCGGCCCGCGCGCGGCGACGTCCGCCGCGGCCTCCGCCTGTGCCACGACCGCCCCGTCGATCACAAGGGGGATCACGCGGGTGCCGGCAAGGGCGTCGCCCGCGCGCACGCCAAAGTTGCCGCGGCGCGTGGCCACCATCACCTGGTCCACGGAGTTCACGGCCGCAAGGCGCTCGGAATCCACCAGGAACACGCCGTCGTGCGCGGCGTTTATGGCGATCTTGCCCTCGCGCGGCTCGCCCGCGGCCACACAGCCCTCGCCCAGGCAGAGCGCCGCCATGCGGCGCGCGGCCTCGTCCTCGTGCAGCCAGCCCGGGCGCTTCTGCCACACGTACAGGTGAGCCTTGCCCATGCTCAAGAGCACCGGCACGTCCTCGGCCGTCACCACGTGGCCCTTGCGGAAGCGCGCGCCCTTGTAGCGCGGCAGCTCGTTTCCGTCTGCATCCGTGCCGCCAGGCAGGATCTGTGTCATGTCGTGGCACAGTACGTGTCCCACGGCGTCCCTGGTTGCCACCAGCTTCATTCCGGACTCGCTCATGCAAGCTCACCTTCCCCCATCACGCGCACCACGTCGCCGGCGCGAACGCTGCCCCCGCGCGCCACCACACAGAATATGCCGTCCGTCGGCATGACGCACATGCCCGTGATGCGGCGTATCTCGCAGTCGTTGTGGCACGTCTTGCCAATCTGCGTCACCACCAGGCGGCACTCCCCCACCGCGAGCACGCTCCCCACGGGAAGCTCGCGCAGGACGAGGCCCTCCGTCAGGATGTTCTCCGCAAAGTCGCCGGCCGCAAGCTCGAGCCCGCGCTCGCGCATGCGGTCCACGCTCTCGTTGGGAAGCAGGCTCACCTGCCGGTGCCACGCGCCGGCGTGGGCGTCGCCCACGATGCCCACGCCCACGCGCAGCTCCAGCGCGTCCACCGTGTGCTTGCGCGTGCCCTTGTGCTCGCTCACGCTCGTGGCAAGCACGCGCCCCACGAGCCCCTCGCCGCCCTGCGGCCCAACGCCGCCGTGCAGACCCTCGCTACCCTGCATTAGCATTCCTCCCGAACGAAGTGCCCCGACTTGCCGCCGTCCTTCTCCATAAGGCGCACGCGGTCTATCACCATGTCGCGCTGGTGCGCCTTGCACATGTCGTAAATGGTGAGGCCCGCGACGGACGCCGCCGTGAGCGCCTCCATCTCTACCCCGGTCTCGCCGCAGCAGCGGCACGTTGCCGTGATCGCGATGCCGTCCTCCTCAAGCGAGAAGGACACGTCCACGCCCGTAAGCTGCACGGGGTGGCACATGGGCACCAGCTCCCACGTGCGCTTGGCCGCCATGATGCCGGCGACCTGCGCCACGGCGAGCACGTCGCCCTTCCTCACCCCGCCCGTGCGCACGAGCTCCAGGGTGTCCGGCCTCATGAGGACCTTGCCGGCCGCCGTCGCGGTGCGCTGGGTCTTGGGCTTTTGGGACACGTCCACCATGCGGGCGCGACCCTGCTCGTTGAAGTGCGTGAACGCCATGCTCAGCCTCCTATCTGGCTCATGGCACGCGGCGTCTGGCTCGCGTGCCCCATGTCCATGTGGTGCCTGCCGGGCTTTGCCGCGATGCCGCGCGCGATGGCCTGCACCAGGTCCTTTCCGGAAAGCCCGCGGAGGTCCACCTCTGCCGCAGAGTGCAGGCACGGCTTGAGCCTGCCGTCCGCCGTGACGCGTATGCGGTTGCACTGCCCGCAGAACCGGTGCGTCATGGGCCGGATCAGGCCCACGGTGCCACGCCAGCCCGGCGCGCGATAGAGCTCTGCCACGCCCGGGGCCGCACTGGCCACGGGCGCAAGCTCCGGCACGGCCGCAAGCACGGCGTCCGCCGGAAGAAAGCGCTCGCGCGGCCACGCGGCGCACTCGCCCATGGGCATGAGCTCGATAAACCGCACGGAGAGGTCGCGCGTGCGCGCGAGCTCCGCAAGCGGGCGCAGCTCGTCCTGGTTGATGCCGCCCAGCAGCACGCAGTTGATCTTCGTGCCGACAAAGCCCGCCTCGCGCGCGGCCGCAAGGCCGGCGAGCGCGTCTTCCAGCGTGCCCACGCGCGTGATCTTGCGGTAGCGCTCGGCATCCAGCGTGTCCAGGCTCACGTTCAGCCGCGTGAGGCCGGCCGCGCGCAGCTCTGCCGCCACGGGTGCAAGCAGCGTCGCGTTGGTGGTCATGTCGACCTCGTCCACGCCGGGGACGGACGCCACCATGCGCACCAGGTCCACGATGTTGCGGCGCACCAGGGGCTCGCCGCCCGTCAGGCGCACCTTGCGAACACCCAGGCTCGCGGCCGCAGCCACGATCTGGCGCATCTGCTCGAACGAGAGTATGTCCTCGTGGCGCAGGCGCGGCACGCCGCACGCCGGCATGCAGTACACGCAGCGGCAGTTGCAGAGGTCCGTCACGCTCAGCCGCAGGTAGGTGACGTCGCGTCCAAAAGCGTCATACATGGGCGCACTCTCCTTCCGAAATTCCCTCGCACAGCGGCATCACGCAGTCCGGCGCGATGCCAAGCGTCACGTGGGTGGCGCCGCCAAGCGCGGCCCACGCGTCCTTCTCGCACTCGTAGCGCAGCGGCGCACCACCGGGCGTCCGCGCCATCACGATGGTGCTGAACGTGCCGTCTATCACGCGCTCCACCACGCACGGGATGCGGTTGGCGCCGGGCGCCAGGCTTGGGGGCGCGCCCCTCTCGCCCGCGGGCGCAGCAGCCGCCGTCAGGTAGTGCGCGCGGATGCCGGCATGCGTCACGCGCGGGCCCGGCGCGTCTGCGCACGCGAGCGTCACGCCCCAGTCGTCGCAGGCCAGCAGGTGGTCGCCGGCCACGCGGGCGCGGCTCACGTTCTTGCAGCCGCTTATGAGCGCCGCGGCCACGGTGCGCGGGCGCGCAAACAGCTCGTGCACGCTCATGAGCGGCTCGCCCTTGCCGCGGTCGATCACGCACACGTCCTGCGCCAGGCGGTGCACCTCGTCGCGGTCGTGCGTCACCAGCACGGCCCCGCCCGGGAAGGCGCGGAGGCCGTCCGCAAGGTCCAGCTCCAGCTGCCAGCGCAGGTAGCCGTCGAGCGCACTGAACGGCTCGTCCAGAAGGATGAGCTCCGGGTCGCTCGCCAGGATGCGCGCCATCGCGACGCGCTGCCGCTGCCCGCCAGAGAGCTGCGCCGGCCGCAGGCGCTCCGCCCCGTCCAGCCGCATGGCGCGAAGCTCGCGCCGCGCACGCTCGCGCCGCCCTGCGCGGCTGCCCTCGCGCACGCCGGCCATCACGTTGTGCAGCACGTCCATGGTGGGAAACAGCGCGCTGTCCTGAAACAGATAGCCCACGCGGCGGCTCTGCGGCGGCAGGTCAACGCCGGCCTCGCTGTCAAACAGCGTGCGGCCGTTCAGCACAATGCGCCCCTCGTCCGGCCGCATGACGCCGGCGATGCACTTGAGCGTGACGGACTTGCCGCAGCCGGACGGCCCCAGAAGCGCCATCACCCTGTCCGCGCGCTCCACGTCAAAGCTCACGTCCAGCGTGAACGCGGCCAGGCGCTTGCGTATGCGCACGCCAAGGCTCATCGCGCGCCTTCTTCCGCCGCGCCGCGCGCGGGCGAGAAGGACGCGGCCCCGCGCCCGCCGGCCGTGCGTCCCTGCACCACGTTAAGCGCCACCAGCACGACGCAGCTGATCGCGAGGTTCACGATCACCCACGCGAGCGCGCCGGCGTTGTCGCCCGTGCGCCACAGCTGGTACACCGTGGTGGATACCGTCGCCGTTGAGCCGGGCATGTAGCCGCACACCATGGACGTGGCGCCGTATTCGCCCAGCGCCCGCGCGAACGCGAGCACCGCGCCCGCCACGATGCCCTGCCGGCAGCACGGCATCTTGACGCGCCAGAACACCCACGCGTTCGAGCGGCCGAGCGTGCGGGCCGCGTCTGCCAGCGTCTGGTCGAACGACTCGAACGCTCCGCGCGCGGTGCGGTACATCAGCGGGAAGCTCACCACCACGGTCGCGAACACGGCCGCGTACCACACCATGGTCAGGCGCACGCCCAGCGCGGAAAGCGCCCACGCACCCAAGGGCCGGCGCGGGCCCAGAAGCATCAGCAGCAGGAAGCCCACCACGGTGGGCGGCAGCACCAGCGGAAGCGTCAGCACCACGTCTGCAAGCCCGCGCACCACGCGCGGCGCGCGCGACACCACGTTCGCGAGGGCGATGCCCAGGAGGAACACCACCACGGTCGAGGCGGCGGCCACCCTGAGCGAGTTTGCCAGGGGGAAGAGGTCCATGTCCTTCTCACCTAGGCCTTGGCAAGCACGGTGAAGCCGGAGTCCGCAAAGCGCGCGGACGCGGCCTTCGTGTGCAAAAAGTCCAGAAACGCGGACGCGAGCTTGGGCTCCGGTGCCGCCTTCAGCGCGGCCACCGGGTACGTCACGCTGCCGCACATGGCCTCCGTCGCGGCGTCCACCTGCGAAAGAGACTCCGCCTTCGCGTCCGTCGCGTACACCACGCCGCAGTCCACGCTCGCCTCGCGCACCTGGGCCGCGACCTCCTTCACGTTGCTGCCGTAGCTTATGCAGCCCGCCTGCGCAAGCGCAGACTCGTCCAGGCCAAAGTGTGCCAGGATCTTCTGCGTGTACTGGCCCACCGGCACGTCCGCGTTGCCCATGGCCATGAGCACCTGATGCGCGGCGAGCGCCTTCGCCAGGCCGTCGAAGCTCTGCACGTGCTTGGGGTTGCCGTCCGGCACGCAGAGCACCACCTTGTTCTGCAGCAGGTCAACGCGGGTGGCATGATCGACCATGCCGGCGCCCTCCTGGCCGTCGAGCCCGCCGTCCAGCTGGTCCATCTGCTTTTCCGCAGCGGAGAAGAACACGTCCGCCTTTGCCCCCTCCGCGATCTGGGTGCAGAGGGTGCCGGACGAGTCGAAGTTGAACTTTACCGTCACGCCCGTGTGCCTGCGTTCGAACTGGCGCCCGATCTGCTGCAGCGCCTCCGTAAGCGACGCCGCGGCAAACACGGTGAGCGTGCGCTTCTTTGTGCCCGCGGGCGCCGTGCCGGGTTCGCTCGCGGACGAGTCCGCCCCGTCGCCTCCGCACGCGGCAAGCGCCGCCGTCGCCACCAGGGCGGCCGCGCCGCCCACAAACTGGCGGCGGGTAAGGCCGCCGCCCTTCTCGCTTACGTAGTGCATGTGTCCTCCTTGGTGTGGTGCCTGCCAATGCGCCGTGGCGCAAAAGGTACCCATGTGGTGCCTGTGGGTAATCGCCCGGCCGGTGGTCGGGCTGGTATAACAAATTATATAGTTGTCTAACTAATTTTTTGTATTGGTGCGAGACGAATCGGCGTGCGGTCGCTGCTCCGGCGGACGCAGCTCCGCGCGACAGCGGATCATCTGTGCCGCGATCGATATGGCGATTTCCGCCGGCGTCACGGCCAGGATGTCCTCCCCAATGGGCAGGTGCACGGAATCGAGCCACGCCGCGTCCACGCCGCGCTCGCGCAGGGTCTTGCGCGCAAACGCCGCCTTGCCGCGGCTGCCGATGCAGCCCACGTACGCGGGGCGCGCAGACGCCACCTGCTGCAGCACGTCGATGTCCCACGCGTGGCCGTGCGTCGTCACCACCACGTAGTCCGCGCCGCCTACGCGTATGCCCATGCCCTCAAGGTTGCGAAGGTCGCCGCAGACCACGCGCTCCGCCGCGGGAAAGTCCGCCGGCACGGCCACGCCGGGGCGGTCGTCCGCCACCACCACGCGAAACCCCACGTGCGCGAGGACCCCCGTCAGCGCGCGGCCCACGTGCCCGCCACCAAACACGTAGCACACCGGGTCCGGTCCGGCGGGCTCCACGTACGTGCGGGACGCCTCGTCCCACGCGGCCGCCTGGCCGGCAAGGGCGCGCGCCTCCGCAGAGCCCGCCGCAAGGGCCGACGCGTCCAGGAGGTCCACAACCACGTCCGCGGGGTCGCCCCAGTCCTCGCGCAGCACAAAGCGCTCGCCGGCCCCGAGCCTGCCCAGCAGGTCTCGCAGGAGCTCGGCCCGCTCCGGCCGCCACGCGGCCACGCCCACCAGGGCGTCGCCTCCGCACGCCATGCCGGTCTTCTCGTGCGTCATCCACTCCAGCACCGCCGGCTGCGCGCCGGCAAGCACGCCGCGGCAGCGCTCCTGCATCTGCTGCTCTAGACGGCCGCCGCCCACGGTGCCCAGCCACGTGCCGTCCTGCAGAAGTGCCATGCGCGCCGTCGCGTGGCGCGGCATGGAGCCGCGGGTGGCAAGCACCGTTGCCAGGGCAAACGGGCGGCCGGCGGAAAGCTCGGCCAGAAGCCGGCGCACCAGCGCCTGGTCGCGCAGGGTGTCGTGCGAGTCTTGCATGTACTTCTCCTTTGGGGCGCCCGCGCGCAGGCGGGGCGCCTTCGTTGGGTTCGACGTCCGGGGCCGCTAGCCCTCAAGCCTGTGCGAGAAGTGCAGCAGCGCCTCCAGCACGCCGCCGCCAATCGCGCGCGCCTTGTCTGAGCACGTGTTGCAGTGGCCCGGCGCACAGCGCGGGTCGATGTCGCCGGACTTCATGCCGCGCGTCACGGGGCAGCCCTCCTGCAGAAGCCCGCGGAGCACGCCCGGAATCGTGGCCAGAAGTGGCTCGCCCGCGACGGTTGCCACCAGGTCGCCCTTCTTCACCACGTCGCCGATCTTCAGCACCGGCTCGAACGCGCCGTCCGCCGGCGCGTGCAGCACGCGCTCGCGCGCGTAGCCGCCAATGTTTCCCGGCACGCCGGTGTTGGGGATGGGAGACCCGTCGTATATCACGCGCCCCAGGTAGTGGCCGCGCTTCGTCTCTATCGCGGCGTGGCAGTCGCAGCCGGCCGCCATCCCGGCCCTAAATCCCGGCCCCACGCCAATCACCACGGGCGCCATGTCGCGCGTGGTGCCAAGGTTGCGCTTCGCGATGATCGCGTCCACCACGCACTCGGGGCGCAGGCACGCGATCGAGGCGCCGTCCGGATCCACGAGCACGGCAATCGTTCCCGAGGCGGCCACGCGAGCCGCCTCGTCCGCGTCCGCGCACAGCACGCCGTGCACGTCCTCCACCGTGGCCTCGCCCAGGCGGATGGCCTCGCTAAAGCTCACGGTGCGCCGCACGGCCGTGGGCACGGCCACGTCCAGCATCACCACGTCCGCGCCGCTGCGGTGCAGCCTCACGGCAATGCCAGAGGCAAGGTCTCCCGCGCCGCGTATCACTACCAGCATCGATCCTCCAAGCAAAAGGCGCGCCGGAGGCCCGGCCCGCCACCGTTTCCCGACAGCCCACACGCGGACTGCCCACAACAGGGCCGTGACTTTTTGGGCGGCGACGCCGCCGGGGTGCCGTGCCAGTCACCCAACGTTCCGCCCAGTATAGCGGAGCACCATTTGGAGAATAACTATTTGTTTGGATTGCAGAACTTAATTTTTGTGAGCGGTATCCCGGCGCCGCAGACGGCATGCCGCCACAGGCGAGAAGGGCGCGCCGCTGGGCTAGAGGTCTATCTCGTACCTTCCACCCACAAAGTAGTCGCGGCCTATGCACACGGGCTTCTCGTCCGCGCCCACGTAGTCCGCCACGCTGTAGATGAGCGGGTCTCCCGCGCTCACTTCCAGCAGCTGCGCCTGCTCCGTCGTGGCCTTCACGGCGTTGATGGTCCATGCAGTATGGTGGTCCGGTCGGCGCTCCAGCATGCGCTCGATCGCGTCGAACATGGACGCGTCCTCCAGCGGCTCCGTCAGCAGGTCCGGCGCCCATTCGTACGGCAGGATCACGCGCTCGTCGCACACTGGCAGGCCGTCCGCAGACCTCACGCGGCGCACCAAAAGCATGAGCGCGCCTTCCGCCAGCCCAAAGAACTCCAGCTCGTCAGGCCTGCCGGGCGTTATCTGGCGGTCTATCACGCGCGCGCCCGGACGCGCGCCTATCTCCTGGCACATGCGCGTAAAGGTACTGATGTCCCGCGTGCGAGACAGCTGCCGGCTAATGTGGCGCGTGCCCACGAACGTGCCACGCCCCTGCATCTTCACCAGGAAGCCGTCCGAGCACAGGTCCTCTATCGCGCGGCGCACGGTGATGCGACTCACCCCGTAGCTCTGGCTCAGTTCCGCCTCGGAGGGGATCCTGTCGCCGTTCTTGTACGTGCCACCTTTGATGGCTGCTTTTAGGTCGTCGTATATCTGCTGGTAGAGCGGCGTCGCCGTAGTGCCCATGTCCCGCCTTTCGCACGGCGCCCTTGGTGCGCCACGTGTCGTTCCTTTCGTGTCATACGTATGATACCTCTTTGCCACCCACGGACCCCAGCGCCAGCGGCACCACCTCGCGCAGCGAGCCCACCACCACGTCCGCCTCGCCCTGGTCCAGGCTCACGCCCGGCCGCGGCGCAAGCGCGCACACCAGCGCGCCGGACGCCTTCCCCGCTCGGATGCCTATGGGAGAGTCCTCCACCACCACGCAGTCCTCCGCGCAAACGCCCAGGCGCCCCATCGCGGTGAGGTAGATCTCCGGGTCCGGCTTGAACGCGCTGCACTCCTGCCCGCTTATGGCAAGGCTCACGTACGGCCCCGTCCCCGTCGCCGCCATGAACTCGCGTATGAGCTCCGGGTACGAGGAAGAGCAGATCGCGCACCTCACGCCACCCTCTCGCAGGTCGCGCATCACGCCCACCGCATCGGGGTTCGCCACCTTGCGCCACGGAGTCGGGTGCGCGTCGGAGTATGCGCGGTACCCGTCGTGCAACACGCGGCGCAGACCCGCGTCGCCTGGCACCAGCGTCTCCCAGATCGCCCGGTCGTTGCTCCCACTGAAGTCCGGCACCGCGTCAAAGTGAAAGCCCTTCCCCACAAGGTAGTCCACGCGGCGCTGGTTGTAGAACTGCTCCGTGAACGCCAGCACCCCGTCCATGTCAAACAGCACGGCCCTCGCCATGCCACCACCCCCATGACCCGCCACGCGGGCGAGAAGAACGTGCGCACGCACCCGTGCGCGCCTACAAAAAAGCGGGCCGCCCGCGATGGACGGCCCGCGACGTGCGCCTAGAGACTAGTACTGCAGCTTCCACATGTAGCGGCGCATGGTGAGCGGGTGCTGCCTTGCCTCGGAGATCTTCTCTGCGTACACGCGCATGACGGCGGTGTGCACGAAGGGGTTGAAGTACGTGGCGACCTTCGAGCCCACCACGCCGGACAGGCCGTAGTCCTTCGCGTCGATGACGGCGACTTTCGCGTCGAAGCGCTGCAGGAACGTGAGGGCGCGGGCGTCCATCGGGCGGGTAGCGCCGTCGTTCATGAACAGCAGGTACGGCTTGTCCTTCTCGGTCAGCTCGAACGGGCCGTGGAAGTACTCGCCGGTGTGGTAGGCGGCGGAGTCGATCCACTGCATCTCGGAGAACAGGAACATGGAGGTGGAGTACGCTACCTTCGCGCTCGCGCCGGAGCCCATGAGGTAGATGAGCTGGTCATCCTTGAAGTCGGCCGCAAACTGCGCCGCAAGCTTGCCGGCATGCTCCGCCGCGTCCTCGGCGAGGTCGTACACCTTGCTCAGGCCGGCGACCATATCGTCGTACAGGTCCGTACCCTCGACCTGCTGCAGCAGCTCGACCGCGAGAGCCAGGGCATAGCCCATCTTCTCGACCTTCGCGGCGTAGTTCTTCTCGAAGCCGTGGACGATCACGTGGTCGACGCCCTCGGTCAGCGGGGAGGTGCCGTTGTGCGTGATGGCGGTCACGGGAGCGCCAAGCGCCTTCGCGGTGCCGTTGGCCTTCACGGTCTCGGGCGTGGTGCCGCCCAGGGAGCACGTCACGACGAAGGTGTTGGGGCCAACCCAAGCCGGCGTGTCGTAGTTGAACTCGTTTGCCGTGAAGATCTGCACGTTGAGCGTACGGGTGTTGTTTGCCAGGAAGTACTTCGCGGGATAGAGCTCGCTCATAGAGGCGCCGCATCCCACGAACGCGACGGAGTCGATCTGGTGGTCCTTCAGGACGTCCGCCACGATCTGCTTGGGCTTGCTGAGGTCGATCTCGTACATGTTATGTCTCCTTTTCTGTCGAGAAGCGCCACGCTGGCGCATTGTCTGCTTTTCTCGTCCGCATGCCTTGAGCGGACCTAAATCTTGTGCGGGCCCGGACCTTTCGCGAATCCGGGATTTGCGCGGCCTTAGGCCAGGATTCCAAGCACGGAGAGCAGGATGCCGCCGAAGATGCAGATGGCGAGGATCCAGCCGGACTTGACGTTCTTCTTGATGAGCCAGTACATCGCGCCCGTGAGCGCAAGCGGAATCATCTGCGGCATGATGGAGTCCAGGAGCTTCTGGATCTTGACCGCACCGCCCGCGAACGTCGCCGGAGCCGTCGCACCAATGAGCGTGGCGACCATGCCGCCTATTGCCATGAGGCCCACGATGCCGCACACGTACATGACGCGGTCCATGAGGTCGCCGCTCTGCATCTTCTGCAGGAAGCCGCGACCGCCCTCGTAGCCGAGCTTCGCCGCGAACCACGTGACGAGGACCGACGGGATGATCGAGATGACCATCGCGAGGATGGGACCGAGGAACGACCCCTGCTTTGCGAGGCTCACGCCCAGACCGAAGGCGATGACGCGGATGGTGCCCTGGAAGAACGAGTCGCCGATGCCGGAGAGCGGGCCCATGAGCGACGTCTTCACGGCGTTGACGGTGTCGGGGTCGAAGGCGTTCGGGTCCTCGGCGAGCTCCTCCTCCATCGAGGCGGACAGCCCCAGCACGAAGGCGCTCGTCTGCGGCGTGCAGTTGTAGAACGCCATGTGGCGACGGTACGCTTCCTTCTTGCGCTCCAACTGCTTGGGGTCGGTGTCCGCGTTGGGGTAGCAGCGATCGAGGGTCGGCGCGATGCCGTACATGAAGCCCATGTTCATCTGGCGCTCGTAGTTCCAGGAGTCCTGGATGGCCCAGCTGCGCCAGAAGAACTGGCCGATCTTCTTGCGAGTAGAGACTTCCTTGGTAGCCATGTCCTTCTCCTTACTCGTCGTCGTCTTCGAGGGGGTCATAGTCTTCGGATGCGGCAAGCGCCGCGGTACCGCCACCGTTGCCGTTGGCGTGGCGGCCGAACTTGAGGTCCATCAGCACGATTGCGGCGGCGACGCCGATGGCGGACACGGCGATGACGGAGAGCTTGAGGTAGGCGGCCAGCAGGAAGCCGATGAAGAGGAAGGCGCCCATGCCCTTCTTGAGCGAGAGCGAGAGGAGCAGCGCGAGGCCGTAGGCGGTGAGGAGCTTGGTGGAGACGTTCAGTCCGGTGGTGAGCCAGCCGGGGATGAGGCTGACGACGCCCTTGACGAGGTCGGTGCCAAGCAGAATCGCGAAGAACGTGGGGATGAAGTACATGAGGGAGTACAGGATGGTGCCCACGACGATGTGCATGTGCTGGGCCTTGACGAACTTGCCCTCCTCGATCGCAGTGTCCGCGACGTGGGTGAGCACGGCGATGACGGAGCGGAACACGATGCCGAGGAGCTGCCCCAGGACCGCGACGGGGACCGCGATGGTCATGGCGGTCTCGGCGCTGGCGCCGGTGAGGCACGCGAACGCGGACGCGATGATGCTGCCAAGCACCATGTCGGCCGGCACCGCGGCGCCGACGCTCACGAGGCCCATGCTCACGAGCTCCGCGGCAGCGCCGACGGCGAGACCCGTCATCGGGTCGCCCAGGACGACGCCCACGAGCGTGGCACCCACGAGCGGCTGCTCGAAGTTCAGGCGGCCGAGCAGGCGCGAGTCGAGCATGCAGAACACGCTGACGAGGCCCACGAGCAGGGCGCTAACGAATGTGTTCATGTCTTTCTCCTTTCGGGGACTGCGCCGGGGCTACAGCCTCTTCGTGACGTCGGTGCGCGGAAGCGTGGGGGTCTGCTGCACATAGACCTTCACGCCCATGTCGAGAAGGGCGTTGACATCGGCCTTCTGGGCGACATCCAGGAAGACGGATGACCCCTTGCCGCCGATCATCTCTGCGCCGTCGTGGTTGGCGGTCGCACCGAGGTCCACATCGCCCAGCTTGTAGGACTCGTAGAAGCGGCGCAGCTCCGAGGTGGTGCCGAACACGAACATGACCTTCTCGCCCAGCGTATTGAGCTTTGCCATCTTCTTGAGCGCGCGGTCGACGGTGAAGATGTTCAGGCGGACGCCCGCGGGCTTCGCCAGGCGCAGGGCGCCCTTCTTCACGTCGTCGGTAGCGGCATCGTCGTCCACGACGATGATGCGCTCGGCTCCCACCTTCGTGACCCACGAGAAGACGACCTGTCCGTGGAGCAGGCGGTAGTCGAGCCTGGTAAGGACGATCTTCGCGGGACCGAGGTTTGCGTGCGGGCGCTTGGCCGCGGCGGTCGGGGCGGCGCTTTCCGGGGCGTCAGGGTGCGCGCAGTCCACGATGCCGCGCCGGCCCTCCGACACGAGGTCGCGCACGGCCGCGGCGTCCAGCGGGCCGTCCGAAAGCGCCAGCGTGAGGACCATCGGCATGTTCATACCGGCGATCACGGTGACGTCCGGGTGCGCCGCCCGGTACTCGACCATGGAGTTGTTGACGCTGGAGCCCAGCATGTCCGTGAGGACATACACGGCATCGTCCGGCGAGAAGCCCTTGGCGAGCGCCTCGACCTTTGCGGTGATGGGCTCCTTGTCGTCGCGCTCGAGCGTGACCGCGTGCACGTTTGGCGCCTCGCCCACGATCATGTGGACGGTGTCAAGCGCGCCGGTCGCGAGTCCGCCGTGAGACGCAAGGATGACTTGGTTCATGTGGTCCCGACCTCTCCTTGTTGACCTGATGTTGCAGACATCATATACGTCTTATTATTGTTGTGATAGTGGTCTATAACAACTAGAAACAAATGGTTCATTTTCGCCGGCGAGCGGTACATGCGATGGCAACCACGTGGCAACAAAACGGCCAGCCGCTGGAGGAAGCGACTGGCCTTTCCTCGGAGGCCAAGGGGAGTACCTCCGTAGGAACCGCATGTTATGACCGGCAGCGCGCAACCCTGCCAGAAGGAGCGCTGCCGCAGGCGCGCCCCTAGTACTCCACCTTCCACATGTAGCGGCGCGTCATGTAGTCCTTGCCGGTCGCGGCAGACAGCGCACGCATGTACACGTTGTTCAGGATGGGCGAGAACAGGATGTGGTTGAAGTACTCGCGCACGGCCTGGGGCAGCTCGCCCAGACCCAGGTCCATACCGTCCAGCACGAAGACGTTCGCGCCGCCATAGCGCCTGAGGAAGCGCAGGGCGCGCTCGTCCGCCGGGCGGCAGCGTCCCACGGAAAGCAGCAGGAACACGGGCTTCGTAGCGTCCAGCACCTCGAACGGGCCATGGAAGAACTCGCAACTGTTGATGGTGGGCGAGTCTATCTGCAGCATCTCCTCGATGTTGCAGATAGAGAATATGTACGCGGAGCCATACGCGGGTCCGGAGCCCATCACGTATATGGTGCGCTCGCCGGCCATGCGGGCCGCCCATTCGCGCGCGGGCTCCTGCATGCGCGCAAACGCCTTGCGATAGACACCGTCCACCACGTCGAACGCGTGCATGGCCTCGTCGTAGCGGTCGTAGCCCTCAACCTGGTTCGCAAGGTTCATGGCGATCATGAGCGCAATGCTGGAGTTGACGCGCTCCGTGCGACTCTCGTCCAGCGCGATGGACTCGTACGCGATCTTCTGGTCGCAGGTCCTCGTGAGGTCGGACTCGTTCACGTACAGCGCCACCGTCGCGGCGCCCAGCTCCTTCGCAACGCGCGCGGCCTCGCACGTCTCCTTCGTGCCGCGCATGGAGCAGATAACGCAAAGCGTGTGCTCGTCCACATACGCCGGCGGTGCCAGCACAAACTCGTTGCTGGTATACATGTGCGAGGCAACGGTCGCGCACTCGCGCTCCATGAAGTAGTGCGCCGCATAGAACCCGCCGTTCGAACCGCCGGCGGCCACCCACGCCACGTGCGTCACGTCGTGCCCACGAAGCGCGTTGGCCACGACCTCCGCAACCTCGTCCTGAACCCGAACCTCCGCACCCGCCCCGACGGCCTGGCCCTTCTCGACCCGACCCTTCTCGTCCTTCTCGCCCATGCGCTCCCCTTCCCTCGTGTGCAATCATCACGCGCTCGCGGCGCCGGTACGTCCCGCACGACGCCTCCTTTGAGCACACTTTATCATATACGTTATATACGTTTGCAATCTTTTGAGAAGAACTTCGCGTCACGTTTGCTACCGCAGACGAGAGGGACGCGCCGCCGGCCCCTCCGCCCCGGAGCGCTAGAATTCTGCCACGGGCGGCCGCGGGGGCCGCGCGGCACCACGGAGGGAGTGCGCATGGGACTTGCGGAAGAGCTGGGAATCGGGCGCGGGATCACCGCGGTCATCGGGAGCGGCGGCAAGACGAGCCTGCTCGACGCGCTCGCGCGCGAGCTTGACGGCACCGTCGTCCTCACCACGACCACGCACGTGCTTCCGTTTGGCTGCCCCGTGCTGACGGATGCGGACGAGCGCGCCGTGGAGCAGGCGCTGTGGTACAGCCGCGTGGTGTGCGTGGGCACGCCCACCGGCGACGGCACAGGCAAGCTCGCGGCGCCGCA